>CAIOTL010000236.1 GCA_903861155.1 uncultured Bacteroidota bacterium | reverse complement strand
GTCGGCAGGCACATAAGTGGTACCACATGTTCGCATATGCAAAAGGGCAGAATCCACAAGGGCAGGTTTATCCCAATTGAAAAATCCTCCAAGGTTGCTAAAAAAAAACTCACCGATTTGATCACCTGAAGCTGGTGTAAAAAACTGGCTCAAGGTACCAGGTAATGGGTTAAATCGGTGGAAAAGTCCTTTTTGTTTAATACTCTGAACTATACTCAATATAATATTTTCTACAGAACGCATGCATGCTACCCGTCACTTTTATAAAAGGGTAGCTGGATAAGAGATTTTCTGTTAAAATTCTGATAATTTTCAGCAAAAAAGATTCAAAATGAATAACGTATCTCTTACCCAAAAGCTATCCAAGCATTTTCTAATGCATCCCTCAAGAGTAAAAACATTCGCAGCAGCAATTTTAGGAGCGATGAGTAGCGGCAATTGCCAGCAGTACAGCCTAAGCCGAATGCTCGATAGTCCTACATGCAAGGCTGGCATTAGACGCATAGAGCGTCTCTTCCAAAAACAAGAATTTACATGTTCAAGCTTGGCGGTATTTCTTGTTGAAACACTTAATTTTACAGGCTTGTTTGACTTATGTTTAGATCGCAGCAATTGGGAATTTGGTAAAAAGAATATTAATTATCTCGTGCTTAGTTGGCGAATTTCAAAGGAATTGTCCCTTCCTCTTTTGTTTGTTGAATTGGATAAAGCTGGCAATTCAAACACGAAGGAACGCATAGATCTCATACAGCAGTTTATTGATCTGTTCGGCCAAGGTCGCATTAAAAGTTTAAGTGCAGATCGTGAATTTGTTGGAAAAATCTGGTGTGATTATCTTGTGCGTAATAAAATACCATTCTATATGCGACATCGCGTCAATATAAAAATACCCTATGGGGTGGAAACATTACGGTGTATTGGTGATTTTTTCGATCATTTAAAAATTAATCAGACGCGTTTTTTGCATAAAAAAATGTATGGGGAAGACGTTTGTTTCATTGGAAAACGACTGAAAAATGGGGAGTTACTTATCATTCTTACCAATCAGACACGTAAAAAAGAAGCTGACATTTTGTATGAATATCGAAAAAGATGGTCGATTGAAGAGCTGTTTAAGAAGCTTAAAACATCAGGGTTTCATTGGGAGAACACACATATGAAATGTTCTGAACGGTTATCCAAACTGCTTATTATTTTGTCCATTGCCGTGTTGTGGTCTTATCTAATGGGGGTGGCATTGCAAAGAGCATACAAGAAAACACTCGATTGCTTTGTTAAGACTATTTTCCGTTATGGGTTGCAAAACTTTCAACATCTTGTTTCAAAGTCAATTCAGAACGCCATTGCTACTCTAGAAGAACGGCTGGATATCGCGGCGAATCTCGTCTTTCAAAAAAGTGACGGGTAGTATGGCTTTCAGCATCTTGTTTGAAATATAATCAGATACGGTTTCGGAAGACTCGTAACAGTGTAATTTTCTCTTAAATACATCACGTTGTCGCGTTACGCGTATAATCT
>CAIOTL010000235.1 GCA_903861155.1 uncultured Bacteroidota bacterium | reverse complement strand
TTAATTTAAAAAATAAAATTCTGCTTTAAACTATTGCAATTTTTCTAATGTTGTTGACAAATTTTATAGTTTTTGGAATGGAAAGCTATAATCTTGACAAAAATTATAGTGCATTAAGTTTTTCTATTATTTTTACAATAAGTATAATGATTGCGACTATAATAACAAAATGACACAAATTAGTATTCTCGGTTGTGGTTGGTTGGGTTTGCCTTTGGCGAAAGCCTTGCTTGAAAATGGAATTTCCATAAATGGTTCGACGACTTCGGTTGAGAAAATTTCTTTATTAGAAAATCTGGGAATTCAGCCTTTTTTAATTGCCCTTGAAAGCAACAATGTTTCGGGAAACATCGAAACATTTCTGCGAGGAAGCAAAACCTTAATTATCGACATTCCTCCAAAATTAAGAGGAAACTCCAAAGAAGATTTTGTTGGAAAAATCGAAACCTTCATCCCATTTATAGAAAAATCCGCAATTGAAAATGTGCTTTTCATAAGTTCAACATCAGTTTATGGCAACACTTCGACTGCGCTCAGTGTGACTGAGGATACTGAAACCTGTCCGGAGACAGAAAGTGGTAGACAATTAGTACTAGCCGAGCAACTTTTGCAAAGCAATTCCAACTTTAAAACCACCATTCTTCGCTTTGGGGGATTGATTGGAGAAGACCGACATCCCGTAAAGTTTTTGGCAGGTCGCGAAAATCTGGAAAATCCGGAAGCCCCCATAAATCTCATTCATCAAAAAGATTGCATTGGCATCATTCTTAAAATTGTTTGTCACACTGAGCCCGTCGAAGTGTGGAATGAAATCTTCAATGCGGTTGCTTCTTTCCATCCCAGTCGAGAAGCGTATTACACTCAAAAAGCCAATGAGTTCAATTTGGCTTTGCCAAAATTCAATCACGAAAAACTTTCTATTGGCAAAACAATTTTGAATGGTAAAATAAAAACCATTTTAAATTATACTTTTACCGAACCAAATTTATAAAGTGAAAGCCAAAATTCAGCATACCGTTTCGTCAAAGGTAAACGCTATTGGTTTGCCAATACTCGCCTTATGTTTTGTCTGCTTTTTTTGGGGTACCACTTGGATTGCTTCGAAAGAAGGTGTTCGGCACATGCCTGCCTTACAACTTGCCGGAATGAGACAATTTATTGGAGGAATTCTTTATGTTTCTTATTTCTTGTTTAAAAAGGCACCTTGGCCAAAAGGCAAACAATGGAAAACCATTCTCATTTTGAGTATTCTTAATTTTGCTTTGAGTAATGGCTTGAGTACTTGGGGCGTGAAATATATCAGTAGTGGTTTGGGGGCCATTATCAATGCCATTTTCCCAATTTGGATTGTGATAATTACACTTTTTAGGGGCGAAAAATTGGTGCGATTGGCCGTATTTGGTTTAATAATAAGTTTTGGTGGAGTTTGTGTGATTTTCTACGAACATCTTGGCGACTTTATAAAACCTGATTTTAGGTTTGGGATTCTGCTATCGATACTATCAACGATAAGTTGGGCTTTTGGTAGTTTATATACCAAGAAAAAAGCGGCTAGTTTCAATCCCTATTTTAGTCTCGGATTGCAAATGCTGATTTCTAGCACCCTCCTTTTCGCCATTACCAGAGCCACAGGAATGAGTGTTGCTTTAAGTTTAATTCCAGCCAATTCATGGTGGGCGATTGCCTATTTAGTAGTATTTGGTTCCGTTTTATCCTTTATTGCTTATATCTATATGTTACAAAGACTTTCTCCTGAAATCAACAGTATTTATGCTTATATCAATCCGATTATTGCCGTGCTTTTGGGAGCAGTAATTTTTGGCGAACCGCTCACAATGGCAATTGCCATAGGAGGTGCGATTACTTTGGGAGGTTTGTATATGGTTAACTATTCGATGCGGAAAGCGAGAATGTAACATATTATTCGCCCAAAATCACCGTGTCGCTCACTTCTGTTTTTTGGGTCCGTTAAAAACAAAATGCATTCATTTTTTTAAGCTCTGTTTTTGTACTTTTACACCAAATCACTTTTATGAAATCCATTCTTTATAAATACCGAAAATTCTTAGCTGGATTTTTAGTATTTTCCATCATTGCCATTTCCTTATTTTATTCGGCATTGAAGCCATCAAAAACCTTGCCAATTTACAATCCTGTTGACGTAAATCCGGAATTAGTCGATACCACGGTTCAATATGTTAGCAAATATCACACGATTGCCGATTTCTCGTTTACCAATCAAAACGGGAAAACCATCACCCAAAAAGACTATGAAGGCAAGATTTATGTTGCCGATTTCTTCTTCACGACTTGCGGTTCCATTTGCCCAAAAATGACGACCAACTTGGTCGATGTGCAAAAAGCTTTTCTCCATAATCCAAGGGTAATGTTGCTATCCCATACCGTGTTTCCTGAAATTGACAGTGTTTCCGTTTTGAAAAATTATGCTGAACTGTATGACGTAAATGACAAGAAATGGAACTTGGTTACCGGCGACAAAAAAGCCATTTACACGATGGCGCGTAAATCCTATTTGGCGGTAAAACAAGGAAAACCAGATCAACTTTATGATATGGTTCACACCGGAAATTTTGTTCTTGTCGACTCAAAAAGGCGGGTTCGCGGTTTTTATGACGGAACCCAAAAGGAGGAAATTCAACGGCTGATTGAAGATATCAATTGGCTTTTGAAAGACGAAAAAAAATAGCAAACCTGATAATTGTCACCTTATATTCTTTTTTTATCTGTACTTTTGTAATCTAAAATCAATCTAAATAAGAATTGAGAACCACGATAGCCAACTTAAAAAAAGGAGACAAAGCCGTCATCATTGATTTTGATGTCGAAGCCATTCCATTAAAACTTTTGGAAATGGGTTGTTTGCCCGGAAATCAGGTCGAATTGCTTGAAATTGCACCCTTTGGCGATCCATTATTTCTAGATATAAATGGTTCTCACCTTGCCATTCGCATCGAAACTGCTCGTGAAATTGAAGTTGAAATTATTGCAAAATAAGTTGAAATGAGCAAGCAAACCATTAATGTCGCTTTAATCGGGAATCCAAACGTGGGGAAAACTTCGGTTTTCAACCAACTTACCGGATTGAACCAACAGGTGGGAAATTACCCTGGAATTACGGTCGAAAAAAAATTGGGTTTTTGCAAATTGCCCCACAATGTCAAAGCAAATGTACTTGATTTTCCGGGAACCTACAGCCTAAATGTCAGTTCTGCCGATGAGAATGTGGTGATTGAACTTTTGCTCAACAAAAAACATTCTCTCTATCCCGACGTCGTTTTATTGGTTGCCGAAGTAGAAAATTTGAAGCGAAACTTGTTGCTTTTCACCCAAATAAAAGACTTGGAAATCCCGACTATTTTAGTCATCAACATGATTGACCGAATGGACAAAAAAGGAATTTCACTGGACATTCCATTTTTAGAAACTCAGTTGAAAACCAAGATAGCGCTGGTGAGTTCCCGAAAAGGTTTGGGTTTTGACGAACTAAAAAATAGGATTACCGCCTACAAAACGCTTCCCTCCGAACCGTGTTTGAACGCCTCGTCGATCGACGAAGTTTACTTCAACAACCTTAGAAAAACTTTCCCGAACCAATCCTTATACAAGCTTTGGCTAGTGATTACTCAGGACGTAAATTTTGTAGATTTGAATCGAAAGACAATCGAAAACAATTCGTTTACAAAAACTGATTCGGAGCTCAAAAGATTGCAACAAAAGGAAACCATCAAAAGATACCAATTCATAAATGACACTTTAAAAATTGGTCAAAAAATAGATTCTTCGATTGCCACAGATTTCAGAAGCAAGCTCGACCGAATTTTAACGCACAAAGTCTGGGGTTATCTAATTTTCTTCGTCATATTATTTGGAATTTTCCAGTCGATTTTCGAATGGTCAAAAATTCCGATGGATTTCATCGATCGAACTTTTGCCACATTCAGCACCTTGGCCAACGAAAACTTGCCACCGGGAGCATTTACCAATTTAGTTGCGCAAGGAATTATACCGGGAATCGGCGGAATATTAATATTTATTCCGCAAATTACCTTTCTGTTTTTGTTCATTTCCGTTCTCGAAGAAAGCGGATATATGAGCCGCGTGGTTTTTTTGATGGATAAAATTATGCGCAGATTTGGACTTTCGGGCAAAAGCGTTGTGCCTTTAATTTCAGGAACCGCCTGCGCCATACCTGCGATTATGGCGACCAGAAACATCGAAAATTGGAAAGAAAGATTAATCACGATTCTAGTAACTCCGTTTACCACTTGCTCAGCAAGACTGCCGGTTTACGCCATTATTATTGGACTGGTAATTCCCGACAAATTTATTTTTGGCTTTCTCAATTTGCAAGGATTAACCTTGATGTTCTTGTATCTCATTGGTTTTGGAATGGCAATCTTTTCAGCTTATATTTTAAATAAAGTTTTGAAACTAAAATGCAAAACCTTCTTCGTGGTTGAAATGCCTAATTACAAATTGCCGATGTTCAAAAACGTGGCGATAAATGTGATCGAAAAGACCAAAGCTTTCGTTTTTGGAGCTGGGAAAATTATCTTGGCAATATCGGTAGTTTTATGGTTTTTGGCTTCGAACAGTCCCAGCCAAAAATTCAATGAT
This sequence comes from uncultured Bacteroidota bacterium, assembly GCA_903861155.1. GTDB lineage: Bacteria > Bacteroidota > Bacteroidia > Flavobacteriales > Flavobacteriaceae > Flavobacterium. Next base: position 1,411 of record CAIOTL010000235.1, on the reverse strand, counting down.
TCTCAAGCCATTATTCTTTTAAAAACCGAGAACCAAAACTTGTCAAAATTGGAACTCAAAAACAAGGTTGCTTCTTATAAATTAGAACATTCTTATATAGGAATAATGGGAAAAGTAATTGAACCCGTGATTTCGCCTTTGGGTTACGACTGGAAAATTGGCGTTGCCATCATCAGTTCGTTTGCGGCAAGGGAAGTTTTTGTGGGAACCCTGGCAACCATTTACAGCGTTGGCGGAAGCAGCAATAACGACGACACCATAAAGAACAAGATGCGAGCCGAAATTAATCCCGAAACCGGCGAGAAAATATTTAATTTTGCCTCTGGAATTTCGTTGTTGTTGTTTTATGCTTTCGCGATGCAATGCGCCAGCACTTTGGCAATCACAAAAAAGGAAACCAATAGTTGGAAATGGCCCTTGGGACAGCTGGTTTTCATGAGTAGTTTTGCCTATATTGTAGCGTTAATCGCTTACCAAATTTTAAAATAATCGTTATGGTACAAGAAATTTTGGCTTATTTAACCCTTGGAATTGCAGTTGCTTTCTTGGTCAGAAAATTCTTTTTCAAAAAGAAAAAAACCGACAAAAACTGCGGCGATGACTGCAACTGCGGTTAAACGATTTTCACATAAAGATTCGTTGCAATTTTATGTGATATCGTCAATTCTTTAGCATCCAGTTTTATTTTAGTAGAAGAATCGAAAGGTTCCTTGGAAATGATTTCAATTTTTGAACCCAAAGCGATTTCCTGTTTGTCTAAATATTTCAAAAATTCAGACGAAGAATCTTTCACTCCCACACAAATTCCGGTTTGGTTTACTGCTAAATCTGAAAGCAATTGTTTATCCGTTTTAACCATTTTCCCTTTTGCATCGGGAATAGGATCGCCGTGCGGATCTTCGGTAGGATTTCCCAGAAAATCATCCAATTTATTGATCAATTGTTCGGATTTTATATGCTCTAATTGTTCGGCAATATCGTGAACTTCATCCCAAGGAAAATCTAGTTTCTCTACCAAAAAAACTTCCCACAAACGGTGTTTTCTCACAATCATTTTAGCTATTAATTTTCCTTTTTCAGTCAAGGAAACACCTTGGTATTTTTTATAGTTTACCAAGTTTTTCTCGGCCAGTTTCCGGATCATATCCGTCACCGAGGAAGCCTTGGTTTCCATTTTTTCGGCAATGGCGTTCGTACTCACTTCGGTATCCGAAATGGTGGTCAGATGATAAATGGTTTTGAGATAATTTTCTTCTGAAAAAGTCATGAGATTGCAGATTTTAGATTGCAGATTTTAGATTGCAGATTTTAGATTGCAGATTTTAGAAATCAAACCGTAAAATCTTAATACGTGATACTTTTTTAAATTTTAACAATAAACAACGGAATCGAAATCTTGTGTCGCAACTTG
>CAIOTL010000234.1 GCA_903861155.1 uncultured Bacteroidota bacterium | reverse complement strand
TTTACATCCTGGGACCTGTTCTCCGTCTCTTAAAGTGGTATCAAAAATTTGGACTTTCTCTCTATTCATTTTAAAATATTTAATGTAATTTCACATCTTCAAACAAAAATAGATTTCATAACTCGAATATAAAATCCGTTTTTAGTAATAATACTATTTATAAGGCATATAAAACTTATTTAAGTATTTATAAATCAATAAGTTACACTACTATAATTTACAATGGCTAACCATCAAAAAGATTCATTATTTGTATTGATTAAATCACTTTCGAAGTCTGAAAAAAGACAATTCAAAATCTTTGCAAGCCGTTTGGAAACAAGTTCAAATACAAAGTTTATCGAATTATTTAACATTTTAGACAAATCCGAAGTCTATGATGAGAAACTAATTTTGAAAAGTGGTATCATCAAAAAAGTACAGTTATCGAATCTTAAATCCTATTTATACAAGCAAATTTTGGTGAGTATTCGGTTGAATATTCCCAGTCAAAACATTCGCTACCAATTACGGGAACAAATTGATTTTGCTACCATACTATACAACAAAGGTTTGTACAAGCAGAGTTTAAAAATATTGGACAAAACAAAACAAATAGCATTGGAAAATGATGAAAAATATATGGCTTATGAAATTGTCGAATTCGAGAAATTGATCGAATCGCAATACATCACCCGAAGTATTCAAGGTCGTGCCGATGAATTGGTTGTTCAAGCCAAAGAATTGAATTATCAAAACACCATTTCAAGCAAACTGTCCAATTTGTCGTTGCAATTGTACGGCATTATGCTCAAAACAGGATACGTAAAAAGCGATACCGAATACAAATATATCGATGATTATTTCAACAAACACATTTCGAAATTAGACGAAAAAAAGTTTGGTTTCCGTGAGAAATACTGGTATTACAATGCCTATCTCTGGCGAAGTTTTCTTGTGCAGGACTTCCTTTCTTGCTATAAATATTCCCATAAATGGGTAACCCTTTTTTATGACAACCGAAATATGATTTACCTCAATCCTGTGTTTTTCCTCAAAGGAAATCACTATCTATTGGAGTCGTTATTTATGTTAAAGTATATGTCCAATTTTAAAAAATATCTGGAATTGTTGGAGGAAACCATCAATGATCCCCAGTTTCCCGTAAATGATAACATTTCGTCACTATCCTTCCTATATTTATACAATAACAAACTGAATTATCACATTCTTGAAGGTACTTTTGACGAAAGCGAATACCTGATTCCAGTGGTTCTAGACAAAATGAAGCTCCACAGCGAACATCTCGACGAGCACCACGAAATGTTGTTTTACTATAAAATTGCCTGTATTTATTTTGGAACCGAAAAATATACTGAATGCATATTGTATCTTGAAAAAATAATCAACAACAAAAATCTCTACGTTAGGGAAGACTTGGCATGTTTTGCCCGCATTCTTTGCCTGATTGCCCATTATGAATCGGGCAAAGATTTCAATATGGAAAATCAGCTAAAAAGTACATATAAATTTTTGATAAAAATGAACGATCTGCACGAAGTGCAAAAGGAAATGATTCGGTTTTTGAAAAAATTGAGCACAATTTATCCAAGCGACATCAAGAAGGAATTCGTAAAAATGAAAGAACGATTTATCGAATTGGAAAAAAATACTTACGAAAAAAGAGCCTTCCTCTATCTCGACATCATTTCTTGGCTGGAAAGCAAAATAGAAAACCGAAAAATTAGCGTAATCATTAAGGAAAAAGCAAAGTTAAGTAATAGATGATCTTTTTAATTTTTCTTTAATTCTAAAAAAAAATGGCTTTCAAGTATTGAAAGCCATTTCATTATTCACCTATATTCCTTTTATCTTATTAATGAAAAATGAGATTTAAATTGTTTTAAAATATTTTTCTCAACATATTCTACGGTAAACCAATAATCCGTAGCAGGCATTGGTTGTCCATTATACGTTCCATCCCAACCTATATCTTTTGTGTAAATTTCCTTCAAAAATTTACCATAACGATCAAATATTAAGATTTTAGAATTTAATTGATCCTTTAAATCAAAAATATTCCAAGTTTCATTATAACCATCCCCGTTCGGAGTGAAAAATTTAGGATAATTGATTACAAAAATATTATCCACTGTTATAGGATTACTGCAGCTATTTTGATCAACAACAGTAACACTATGAATACCTGAAGAAACATGTTCAAAAACAGGATTGGATTGTAATGGTCCATAATCCAGTTGATATAAATAATTCCCCGGTGCCGATGCAACTACAGAAATAATTTGATTTTCGGAAAAAGCATTGGTAACAGTCCAATCTAAACTCACAAGAGTATTCGAAGGTAAAATGGTAACATTTATTGTTTTGGAATTAGCACATTGCGAGGGTGGATTTGGAGTGAATACATAGGATCCATTTGCCATATTATTGATGGTTGGAGGCAACCATGTTCCAGTAATTCCATTTGGCGAAATAGTCTTTAAAATAGGAACTGCAGCTCCAGAACAAATAGGTAGGTCCTTAAAATCAGGGGTTAAAAGTGAAAGAATAGTGGTGATGGTTCTTGTCTCAACAGCATCTGAACAACCTCCGGCTCCTGAAACTGTATAAGTTATTGTTGAAATTCCCTCTGTAACTCCTGTAATTAATCCGGATATCGCATCGACTGTTGCAACTGCTGTGTTTGAAGAACTCCATGTTCCTGTGGGTGCCGTTGATGAAAATTGAGTTGTATTACCAACGCAAATATTTTGGTTGCCGCTTAGAGTCCCTGCAACAGGCGCAGCAGTAACGGTAACAGACTTTGTTCCAGAAGCATTTAAACATCCCCCCGTTCCTAAAACTAAATAGGTTATGCTGGCTGTTCCCGCTGAAACTCCTGTAACCACTCCTGTAGCGGCATTTACTGTTGCAA
>CAIOTL010000233.1 GCA_903861155.1 uncultured Bacteroidota bacterium | reverse complement strand
GCTTAATTCAAATTATCAATCCAATATAGCCTAAAACCCATTTGATAATGTATATATTATCACTATCTAAAAAAATGACATTTGGTATACTCAATTTAAGTTATTAACAAATAAGATGGTAAAAGAATGTTGAAATGGATTCTGATAGGAACTACAAGTATAATTGCCATAATATTTATTTATGGAACTATTGAAAATAAAATTAATCTAAGGAAACAAATAAAAATATTTAAAGGTGTTTTTACTGAAAATTATTTTCATTTCCCAACAATTGAATTTGGTTTCGTTTATTCGTGGCCAATATTTAAAATTATTTTTAAATACAAATCCGAATTAGTTAGAAAGAGTTAAAAACTTGGACTAATATTGAAATTCGAGAAAGAAATTCAAAATATCTATGGTGGTGATTTTGATTCTGAAACAGCTGTATCATATGAATTTATGAAAAATGATACAGAAAATAATGTGAACTAATAACAAATTACTTGCCTTCCAAACTAGTGAAATCATCTCACTTATAAATACAAAAAAGCCCCGTTTGGGTTTTTTTCAATATCCTAAACTCAAGCTTATTTGCTCAAATACATTTTTCTTCTTGAATACAATTCATAAAATTGGTAGTCTTTCAAATCGTCAATAAACAAGATGCTTTCTCCTGTTGATTTCATTTCCGGTCCTATTGCTTTGTTTAAATTGTGAAACTTGCTAAAAGAGAAAACCGGTTGCTTGATTGCAAATCCTTTTAACTGCGGATTGAAAACGAAATCAGTCACTTTCTTTTCGCCCAACATTACTTTGGTAGCATAGTTATGTTGTTTTTTTGTAGGGGATACAAAAGGAAAAAACCGAACCCTTCTTTAATTCGCTTTCAATAGACAAAGTTCCTCCCTGAAGTTTTACCAACTGTTTTGCGATACTCAACCCAAGCCCTGTACCTCCGTATTCTCTTATGGCATTAGATTCTCCCTGCCAGAATCGATCAAAAATATGCTCAATTTTATTTTGGGATATTCCAATGCCTGTATCTTTAATTGAGAATTCAATAAATATATTTTCATCCTTCAAATCTTGAACTTTCGCATGCACCTCAACTTTTCCTTTTTCTGTAAACTTAATTGCATTTCCCGTATGGTTGATGATGATTTGTGAAAGCCGCCTACGGTCACCAAGCAAAACATCAGGGATGTCATTATCGCAAGTGAATACTAATTCAAGATTTTTTTCTTTCGCCTTTTGCATCAGAATTATATTGAGTGATTTAAAAGATTCTTTAACGCTAAAATGATTTTTTTCAAAAATCATCATGCATGCTTCAATCTTTGACATGTCAAGTATATCGTCAATGATAATTAACAGATTTTCACCTGCTGATTTTATTTTTTTTACATATTCTTTTTCCTGATATCCCAGTTTACTTTTGAATAATAAATCCGAAAATCCAATAATACCTTTTACGGGTGTACGAATTTCGTGGCTCATGTTTGCAAGAAATGCGCCTTTTAAATTATCTGACTCTTCTGCCTTTTGTGTAGCTCTTTCTGCATTACTTTTTTCTTCAATCAGTTCAATTTCTATTTGCCTTTGAGTTGTTATATCTTGGATAAGCTTCTCCATTTCTTTTTTCTTAAGCAATAATTCTTGATTTTTCCTATACAAATCCGCAAAAACAGCAACTTTTGCTTTTAGTATTGCAGGGGAAAATGGTTTAATCAAATAATCGACTGCGCCAGCCAAATACCCTTTGAATATTTGTACAGAACTATCCATACTGGCAGTTAAAAAAATAATCGGAATATTTTTAAGTTTTTCGTTTTGGCGAATTAATTCCACTGTTTCAAATCCATCCATCTTAGGCATCTGCACATCCATCAATATGATGGCAAAATCTTGTTCGTTCAAAAGAAATTGTAATGCTTCCTCGCCTGAACTGGCTCTTACACACAAATAATTTTCGTCAGAAAGAATTACTTCTAAAGCAAATAAATTTTCTGGTCTGTCATCTACAATTAATATTTTAACTGGGTTATTTTTTTTTATTTCCATTGCAAAATAGTCTAATTTATTTTTTATTTACTTAACCATACACGCATCAATGATAACATACGTTCTACATCAATAGGTTTAGAAATGTAATCGTTAGCACCTGCATCAATGCATTTCTGTTTATCGTCTTTCATGGCTTTTGCCGTTAGGGCAATAATAGGCAATCTCTTGAATTTGGGCTGAGATCGGATTAGCTTCATCGCTTCATAACCATCCATTTCTGGCATCATAATATCCATCAATACCATATTAATATCAGAATGAATATCCAACATCTTCAGAGCTACTTTCCCATTATCTGCTTTTATTATTTCCATTCCGCGATCTTGTAATATTTTAGATAAGGCAAATACATTTCGCATATCATCATCGACCAATAATATTTTTTTTGAATAAAATACGGATTCCTTATCGTATAAATTATTGATAATTGCCTGCTTTGATTCCGGTAAATTGCTTATGGTCCTGTGAAGGAAAAGAGCGGTTTCGTCCAGCAATCGTTCGTCTGATTTTATTCCTTTTATAATAATGGTTTCGGCATATTTCTGAAGCTCATCGTCCTCTTGTTTTGTAAGTTCCTTGCCGGTATAAATAATAATAGGCGGAATGTTATGACCTTTTATATGCTCTAATTTATGGATAAGATCAAACCCACTCATGTCCGGTAAACCAATATCCAGTATAATACAATCAATTTTGTGCTGCTCATATAAAGCCAGTGCTTCTTTTCCAGTTCCAGCTTCTAAACATTTTACATCACCGTTTCCAATAAGAATACGCATTGCTTTCCTGGAATTCTCACTGTCTTCTATAATAAGTAGGTTTTTTATTTTTCTGCTCGCAAATACTTCAATTTTGCCAAAGGCTTCTTCCAAATCTTTTTTGCTAATAGGTTTCATCAGATATTCTACCGCTCCTTCTTTGATTAAGTTTAATGAACGTTCATTTGCCGAAATAATATGTACTGGTATATGACGTATGGATGGATTTGTTTTTAATTCGAGTAATACTTCATGGCCATTAATACCCGGCAGTCCCATATCGAGAATAATGGCTAGTGGTTTGTATTTTTTAGCAAGCGATAAACCATCTTCACCGCTTGAAGCCGATAAACATTTAAATCCTTTGGTGTTGGCTTGTTTTAAAAGTATAGAAGCAAAAATCTGATCGTCTTCAATAATAAGCACTACTTTATCATCTTTGGTTATTGTATTTCTGTCATCTTTTAGGGTGGGATAATTTAGATACAGCAATCTGTTTTCGTCACCTGATTTGAAAAGAACTGATTCTTTTACTGAGTTTGTTAGGAGATTTTCCTGATCGGGATATATTTCCATAGGAATAATGATTGAAAAAATCGAACCTTCATTTATCTTGCTGCTTAACTTAATTTCAGCTCCTAATAATTTGGCGAGTTCACGTGAAATAGAAAGGCCTAAACCTGTGCCACCATACTTTCTGGAAGTACCTCCTTCAGCCTGTTGAAAAGCTTCAAACACAGCCATTTGTTTGTCTTCCTGGATTCCAATACCGGTATCGATAATAGAGATAATCACTTTGCTTTCCGTGTATCGGTTGACAATTATACTTACACTTCCTTTTTCGGTAAATTTAATAGCATTGGATATTAGATTCTTCAATATCTGATTCAAACGTTGTGAATCAGTGTAGATAAATTCGGGTAAATCTTTATCAAATTCTGCATTGATCTCCAATCCTTTTTGCTCAGCGTGATGTTTAAAATTGCGAATGAGGTCATCAGTAAAAAATTTTAATGGTACTCTTTCAATATTTATTGACATTTTTCCTGCTTCAATCTTGGAAAGGTCAAGAACTTCATTAATTAATACAAGTAAATCCTGACCACTTTTATAAATTATTTCTGCACTTTCAATTTGGATTTTATCTAGGTTTTTCTTTCTGTTTTCAGATAGATCTTTTGACAGGATAAGTAAACTATTAAGCGGAGTTCTTAACTCATGCGACATATTTGCAAGGAATTCAGATTTATACTTGCTGCTTATTTCGAGCTGTTTTGTTTTCTTTTCAATGTCGTTTTTTGAAGCTTCTACTTCTCTATTTTTTTCTTCCAATGACTGGGTTTGTTCTTCCAGTTCTTCATTGGTCATTTGTAATTCTTCCTGCTGTTGTATTAAATTTTGAGTTTGTTCTTCTAGTTCTTCGTTCATTTGTCTCAACTCTTCCTGCTGTGATTGAAGTTCTTCGGTCTGAACCTGTGTTTCTTCGAGTAATTCCTGTATCTGTTTTCTGGAAATGGCCGAATTAACACTAATACCAATATTGTGCATCGAAACATTGATAAATTCTTTTTCGGTATCGTTGAAATCAGCAAGGCTTCCAATTTCTATTACGCCCACTGTTTTGCCTTCAAACAAAAAGGGAGTAATGATTAAATGCTTTGGTTTGGCATTCAGAACGGATGAAGTGACGCGAATTTGTTCTTCGGTTAAATCTGTTAAAGAAATTTGTTTTTTTTCACGTGCTGCCTGACCTATTAATCCTTCATTAAGTGCAAATTTTTCTTTAATGTCTTCTGGAGACGCAAAAGCATATTGTCCGCTAAGTATTAATGTCTTCTCTTTGTCATTTAATTGATAAACAGTTCCAATATTTGCATTCAGGTAAGTGCATAAAAAACTAATTGCTTTGGTCGCCAGTTCTTCTATGCTTTGGTCGCCACTTAATTTTTCATTGAGTTGATTTTGACCTACAGCAAGCCAATTGTGTTTCTTATTTGCTTCAGTTGTTTCACGCAATGAGCTTGTCATTTTATTTAAAGCATTGCCCAAAATATCTTTATCTGAACGAGGAGTCAGGCTAACTGTATAATCGCCAGAAGCAACTTTATTTGCATTTTCTGTTATCTCCCGAAAACTTACATTTACACTCACAAGTGAATTGAATATAGGTTTTAATTCATCATTTGTATTGTCTTCCAATTTTTCATTTGCAAACTCACGACTGGCAATTTTTTCAGCTTCTTTGGCTATCACCGAAATTCGTTTTGTGATGCTCTGAATAATCCAGAAAGAAATGATAATGGCAATTAGGATACTTGCAATAATTAAAATGATCATTAAACTCAAGGCACTATTATAACTTGCATTATTTTCTATTTTAGCATTCTCCATGCTCTTTTCATTCTTATCAATGATTCTCTGTAACTGATTAATAGCAATATCTCTCGCCTTGAGTCCGCGATCAATAGAGAGAGCAAACGCTTCATCATTTTCACCTTTCATTGTTAATGCAATGATTTTATTGAGTTGGGTTTTATACCCTGCCCAGGTGATTTTAAATTCATTCAGAAATAGTATCCCTTTCCCTTCTGTCAATTCTGACAATTCAATTGTTTTTTTATCAATAGTTTCTAATGCTTTGTAAATATTGTCTTTGTAATAACCCATTTGAATAATATCTTTTTCTAGAATAATATCTTTTTCATTTCGGGCTTCATTAAGCACAGCAATCATCAATTCATTGGAAAGATTTATTTTTTTGGAATATACATCAGCAATAGTTGTAAGCCGAACATTGGATTCGGAAAATTTGCTGATTAGAAAAAATAACATAGAAATGAGTAACACTAAAATGATAGTGAACCCTCCAATTAACTTACTCTTGATTGTGAAGTTCATAAGGAATATTCTTTTTGGGAATCGATGTTTATTAGTAATTTAATTATATCCTCCAAAGATAAAATGTAGTCCATTTGAACCACAGCAATTGCAGAAGCTGGCATATAAGCCGATTCTGCAGTTTTAGGATCTTGTGCGATTGTTAAACCTCCGTATTCTTTTATTTTTTTTAATCCCAAGGTTCCATCTGAACTGGATCCTGTGAGGATCACTCCTATCAATTTGTCTTTATAAGCATCGGCAGCCGATTCAAACAATACATCTATAGAAGGTCTTGCGTAATTTACACGTTCATCTATGGAAAGAGAAAATGTTTTATCCCTCTCTATCATCAAATGATAATTAGGCGGAGCGATATAAACGTTTCCTTTTTCAATTTTTTCTTTTTCATCTGCTTCTTTTATAGAGAGATTGCTTATGCTATTTAAAAGTTTTATCAATTGGCTATCGGGACGGGCACCCATATGCTGCAATATAATAATAGGAGTAATGAAATTCTTTGGTAAAAGAGAGAATATGACTTTCATCGCGTTCATTCCTCCAGAAGAAACTCCAATTACAATTGCTTCATACTTCATTTTTTAATATTTCTTTTTAAATATTCGTTGTTTTTTATCCAGCTCAGTATATTTATCATGCAAATCTGTAAACCGTATACTTTCTTTTGAACCCAAACATAAAACTCCACCATTAATCAGGCTATTATAAAAAATATTTTGTACCTTATTTTGTAAATTTAAATCAAAATAAATAAGCACATTTCTGCATAATACCAAGTTAACTTCTGCAAATACGCTATCTGTAACCAAATTGTGATTTGCCCATACAATGTTTTTTTTCAAAGATTGATTCATGATCACGTTATCATAATTGGACCTATAATAATTCGAAAAAGATTCAATTCCTCCTGACAATTGATAATTGGTAGTATATTCCTTTATCATTGCATTGGGAAAAATTCCTTCTTTTGCCTGATTTAAAGCCTGTTGGTTAAAATCAGTAGCATAAATTGTTGTTCTGTCATATAAGCCTTCTTCCTGCATAATAATGGCCATTGAATAGGCTTCTTCGCCCGTTGAACAGCCTGCATGCCATATTTTTATAAACGGATAGGTTTTCAAAATTGGTATTACATTTTCTCGTAATGACTTATAAAATCCAGAGTCGCGAAACATTTCGGTCACTGTTATTGATAAGTCCTGTAAAAAGTTGGCTGCAAATATTTTATCATTCAGGATTTTAGATTGCATTTGAGAAATGTCCACTAATCCCGACATCGCCATTCTGATTGAGATTCTACGTCTAATGTGGGCTTGAGAATACTGTCTGAAATCATACCCGTATTTCTGAAAGACAGTTTCCAATAACGATGAAATTTCAAATTCAGGCGAGTCTTTATTTCTCATTTGACACTATAAAATAATTTTTATAAAAATTAAAATTAAACATCTTACTTTTGATAAGTATTACATAATTTTTTAAAAAACTTACATAATTCACACTTTCTATTTATTGGTTACAGATAACTTACGGGTATAGAGAGTAGATGGTTATAGTGTTGAGATACTAGATGGCAAGAATATAAGTATCAAATATTGCTTCTTTATTTAATTCACTTGTTGCGATAGATTTGGTCTGTCAACTTAATTTGAAAAATGGTT
>CAIOTL010000232.1 GCA_903861155.1 uncultured Bacteroidota bacterium | reverse complement strand
TTAATGAAAAATGGAGGTGGTCATTTTGCTCCGGAATTAGGTGGTCATTTTGAATTGGAATCAGGTGCTCACTTTAAATTGGAATTGGGTGGTCAATATCACTGGAATTTGCAATGAAGGGTATTTAATCTGTAGAAAATTATAAAGTCGCGAACTCAGCTTCAAACAATTTAGCAAAATGTTTCAGGATTTTTGATTTCACTTCTGCTTCATCCACTTTTTCGATTCCAGGTTCTACGCTCAAAAAAGTTACTATCTTGCCGCAGATGCCACAAGGAATGATATTATCAAAATAACCTAAATCAACGTTGACGTTCAGCTCAAAACCATGCATCGTAACTCAGCGGGAAGCACGAACCCGTTATGTGGTGATCGATTGCATCGAGTACCTACTTATTTAGAAACAAATCGGAGCGTTTACAACGCGGATAGCCATAAATTTTTACCTAAATCACAAATAGATTAAACTAAATTCCCCTTCGTAACTTCTATTTGTCGCAACCGAAAACCAGTATTTTTCTTCAATAAATTGTGTTTCGATATGTAACGTGATACCTTCTATAATAATTAAATCTTCGATAACTTCAAAATCTCTAAATTCAAGAAAAGCACCATAACCCAGCGCTTTTGTAACTGCTTCCTTTCTTGTCCAAAATTTCAAAAAAAGCGATTGGGGCAATACGCTTTTCGATATAAAATCCCATTCTTTTGTTGTGAGAAAGTCTTTATAGATGGCAAAGTCTATTTTTGTTTCTTTTTCAACATCGATTCCAATTAAACCATTTTTTATAAATCCCAAAAACACCCATTCATTAGAATATGAAATGCTAAAATCTATTTGAACATCGATAAAGGGCTTGCCATATTTGTTGTATTTTAAATATTCTAAATCGTGTTTATTTGCGTCGAATTGATTTTTTATGAGTACTTGTTTTAAAAGTTCTATTCCTTCAATTCGGCTTTGTTGTTTTTCCAAGGAATTATACCTTTTTATTTTATTTTGAATCGGAATTGGCAATAAAGAAAGTTTAGCATCAATCTCGTCTTTATGCATGACATAATGGTTCGCCTTTTTATATATTTGCATAGAGATGGTTTTTAAAAACAAATATATTGCTTTCTATTAAACCTTTTTCATTAATGAAAATCTAAATGAAAACCTTTTAAAATCAAGAAATAACAAAGATAGTTAATGGAAGAATTAAGCCTAATGATTGGTGAGGAACGCCAAGATTTTTTTATTGAAGAAAGTTTAATAACTATTTTTAAGACTACAGCCACTCAATTTCCGCATAAAGTTTCTCTTTTTTATAAAAATAAATCTCTAACCTATAAAGAATTAGAGGATTGGTCTGATGCGGTGGCGCATCAATTGCAATCAAAAGGATTAAAAGCAGGTGATGCTTGTTTAATTTGGTGGGATCGAGGCTTGGAACTTCATGTTGCTATTTTGGCCATTTTGAAATGCGGTGCGACTTATGTTCCGCTAGATTTTGAAATGCCTGAAGAACGTGTTTTGTCCGTAATGGAAGATATCGAATCCAATTTCATAATTACTCCTCATCCATTTAGCCATTCCTCAATAGTAATTAACGACTTAAAATATATTGAAGAGGATAAAGAGAAATTTATTGCTGTAGACATTGCGCCCAATGCAAATGCCTATGTTTTATTTACATCCGGAACTACCGGAAAACCAAAAGGAATCCCAATTACCAATAGAAGTATCTGTCATTTTATTCGGTCCGAAAACTCTGTTCTAAATGTAAATTCAACAGACAAAGTGTATCAAGGATTCTCGGTTTCGTTTGATATGTGGTGCGAGGAAACTTGGATCAGTTATCTCGTTGGCGCTTCACTTTGGATTGCGGATAGTGTAACTTCAAAATCTATTGATGAGTTAAGCACCATTTTATTAGAAAATGAAATTACAGTTTTGCACGCTGTTCCAAGTTTATTGGCAGTAATGGAACCTATTGAATTACCCCAATTAAGGCTTATTAATGCTGGTGGCGAAGCTTGTACACCGCACGTTTTAAATAAATGGTCAAAGGATAATCGAGGATTTTATAATTCTTACGGCCCAACCGAAACTACCGTAAGTGCATCGATTGCCAAACTAAAAAAGGGTGATCCTATAACCATTGGCAAACCACTTCCTAATTATGGTTTAGCCATAGTCGATGAAAACAGGAATCCAATTCCGTTAGGAAATCATGGCGAATTAGTCATTTCAGGAATTGGTGTCAGCAAGGGCTATTTGAATTTAGAAAAGCTTACCCAAGAAAAATTTACATCCAAAAATGAGTCCTTAAATGCTTTGCCTGGTGCTATAATTTATAGAACTGGTGATGCTGCTTATATGGATGAACATAAGAAGATTCATTTTATTGGAAGAATTGACAGCCAAGTCAAATTAAGAGGTTTCCGAATCGAATTAGAAGAAATTGAAAGCGTATTGAATGAACAAGAAGACGTTCTTCAAGCTGCTGTTGCACTTAAAAAAGATTCAAATGATCAAGATCAATTAACTGGATATGTTGTTCTAAAAAAGGAGGCTACTTTTAACGAATCCCTTTTAAAAGAAAGCTTATTGCACAAGTTACCTTCTTATATGATTCCGTTGGTCATCATGAAACTCGATGAATTATCCAGATTATCAAGCGGGAAAATAAATCGGAAACTTTTACCAATTCCTGAGAGTTATTTGGCAAAAAATACTGCTCCAATTCACCTTCTTGAAACTGATGATATGGGCACAAAAACGATAAAAGTCTTAAAGAGACTATTCATCAAAGAAGACATCTGTCTAGAAGATGATTTCTTTACCGATTTGAGCGGACACTCTTTATTGGCTGGTTCTTTTGTTAGCATGATGCGTTCAGAAGGAAAAGTTAGTCACGCTTCCTTAAAAGATGTTTATCAGCACAGGCCATTATCGGCATTGGTAAAAAACTGGGAATCTAAAGTTAAAAACGAGTCTAAAGAACCTAGAGTTTTTAATACAATCTTGAATCGGCATTACTATTTGTGCTGGTTTGCCCAAAGCGTATCGTTAGTCCTGATCTTTGGGTTATTGGCAACTGAAATATTCATCCCTTATTTAGCGTATTATTTTACATTATTAAACACGGATAGCCATTTAGAATCCGCATTAAGTGCACTATTCATGTTTTGTGTGATACCTCCCCTTTTTATCGGGCTAGGAATTGCCGTTAAATGGATTGTCATTGGAAAGTATAAAGAAGGAAAATATCCTCTTTGGGGGAATTATTACTTTAGATGGTGGTTCGTTACTACTTTTAACAAAATTGTACCGACTCAATTTCTCAATGGAACTCCCTTATATCCGGTATATTTAAAATTACTTGGAGTCTCGATTCAGCCCGATGCCCAGTTAAGTTCGTTTTCTATTGGGGCTGAAGATTTAATAACAATAAAAGAAGATGTGAGCATCAGTTCGAACGTCATTTTGGACAATGCCATAATCGAAGACGGTTTTTTTATTATATCTAGAATTACTATAGGAAATCACGGCTATATTGGTAGCAGTTCTATTTTAGAAGGAAATACCACTGTTGAAGATTGGGGAGAACTGCAAGATTTAAGTCTTTTACAAAAACACAAAACCATTGGTTATGCAGAAATATGGAAAGGAAGTCCTTCAAAATTAATAAACACTAGAAAGAAAGAAGATTTCTTGCATCCATTAAAAATTTCCAGTAAAAAAAGAATTTTATATAAAATCACTTATTCCCTTCTTCTATTATTATTTCCTCTGTTTATTCTGGTCCCATTAATTCCCACAATGATAACCATTACTGAGCTTGATAATACTGCTGGTTATTTTGAATTCTATTATATTTGGTTAACGCCATTTTTAAGCATACTATATCTCTTTTTGTTTGCCTCTTTTACTATTCTTTTAAGTAGACTACTTCAAAAAAATATTAAACCTGGAGAATATCCTGTTTACAGTAAATTTTATGTAAAAAAATGGATGGTAGAACAATTAAATTCCCTTTCGTTAATAGTGTTACATCCCATGTATGCGACCGTATTTATCTCGAAATATTTTAGAGCTTTAGGTGCAAAAATCGGGAAGAATACTGAAATTTCAACGGCAAGTAACGTAACCCATCCCTTACTAGAAATAGGCAATCGATCTTTTATTGCCGATGCGGTAACTTTAGGAGAATCGGATGTTAGAGGACAACGATTATTTTTAGAAAAAACAGTAATAGAAAACAATAGTTTTGTTGGCAATAGCGCCTTGATTCCACAAGGATACCATTTATCAAGTAATATGCTGATAGGTGTTTTAAGTATTCCACCATCTCAAGAACAATTTGATAAAGAATCGTTTAATGATTGGTTTGGATCCCCAGCAATTGGAATCCCCAGACGCCAAGAAAGTCAATTGTTCGATGAAACTCAAACTTTTTCGCCTTCCAAAAAAACATATTATAGCAGAGCAACAATAGAATTTATTCGGATTATTCTACCACAAACAGTAATCTTGATTTGCAGTATCTACTTTATTGCTTATTCCAGTGAATTAATTTATAATAAGTCTTTTGGAATGATTTTAGCACAACTCCCTTTTTATTATCTTTTTTTCATAGGGATTCCTGTTTTGTTCATTCCTATTTTAATGAAGTGGATTTTAATAGGCAAATACAATGAAGGCAATAATCCTATGTGGAGTTTACAAGTTTGGAAAACAGAAATGGTTACTTCAACTTATGAAGCTTTGAGTGTACCTTTCCTTTTAGAATATCTAAAAGGAACTCCTTGGCTTCCTATTCTTTTAAGATTATTTGGTGTTAAAATAGGAACGAAAGTAATGTTAAACACTGCCGACTTTACCGAATTTGACATGGTTACCATCGGTAATGATTGTGCTTTAAATGAAGATTGTGGAGCTCAAACCCATTTGTTTGAAGATCGAGTCATGAAAATAGGAAAAGTAGCAATTGGGAATCGGGTAACGCTAGGCAGCCGGAGTATCATTTTATACAATACTAAAATCAATGACGACGTCAGCATTGGCGATTTGTCACTTGTTATGAAAGGAGAGATAATTCAAAAAGAAACGGGATGGATTGGAAGTCCAATTAGCAATAAATAGAATAATTTTATTATTTTAGCAAAAAAATAACCTAATCAATGAACCCAAATTCTAAAACAGCAAATGTATTTTTTGTTATCCTATTCATTTTACAAATTAATTTGTTACATGCTCAAACAAATAAAGACAATATAATACCAATAAAAGAGAAAGACTCCGAAGTCGAAAAGTCGTATTTTAAATTTTCAAACAGCTTTCTTACTAATGCCGTCTATAACGGAAGGCAAGATTCTATTGCAAAACCTTATATGAAACCATCTATTGGCTATGTTAACAAATCAGGATTTTCGACTTCTTTAACTGGCAATTATTTAACTTTACCCAATCAAAACAAGTTTGATTCTTTTTCATTAGACATGGATTACAGCTATCATCCTACTACTGAAATGACTACAGGAGTTAGCGCCAATAGAACTTTTTACAACAAATCGAGTACCGCTTTAAAAAGCAGCATATCGGGAAGTCTAGCTGCTAATTTAGCTTATGATTTCGGATTTATAGAAGTAATGGCAGAAGGGGGTATATTATTTTCAGAAAAAAAAGATTTAAGTTTGGATTTAGAATTTCTCCATGAGTTTACTATTGGAGAAGACGATACAGAATTTTCTATTACACCAACATTCGATATTGAATTAAATACTGTCAACTATTATGAAGGGTATCTTAATCGAAAATTACACATTAAGAAAGGCAAACATAGTCCAACGATAACTTCAACAACCGTTAAACAAGTTTTTGTAAATAAAAATAAATTTTCCTTATTAGCTTATGAAGCATCCTTACCCGTGAGTTATGAATTTAACAATTTTGTCTTATTTGCAATACCTACATTTGCAATACCTCAAAACCCGATTCATACCACAACGCAAACTAAAACCACATCTTCTACTGGAGTTGTGACCATAACATCGACAGATACTACTCCAATTTCAGAGAGAAATTTGAAACCCATTTTTTTTGCTGAGATCGGTTTGTATTATAAATTATAGATGCGCTAGTTGGTTTGAAATTCCGCTCCCAGAAGATTGGAAAAATGGTTTAGGATTTTTTCCTTTACTGCTGACTCGTTCACATTTTCGACTCCCAATTCCACGTTTAAGGAGGTTACCGCTTTTCCGCGAATGCCACACGGAATAATATTGTCGAAATAGCCCAGATCAACGTTGACGTTCAATGCGAAACCGTGCATTGTCACCCATCGCGAAGCGCGAACGCCAAGGGCACAAATTTTTCGAGCAAACGGAGTTCCAACACCCAACCAAACACCAGTTTCGCCGGCACTTCTGCCAGAATCCAGACCATATTCAGCCAAAGTAAGAATAATGGCTTCTTCCAGAAAACGCAAATATTTATGAATGTCGGTAAAGAAATTTTCTAAATCCAGAATAGGATACCCCACGATTTGTCCGGGTCCGTGATAGGTAATGTCACCGCCACGATTTATTTTGTAGAAAGTGGCGCCTTTGGCTTCGAGTTGTTTTTCGGATAAGAGCAAGTTGGATAAATCACCGCTTTTTCCCAAAGTATAAACGTGTGGATGTTCGACAAAAAGAAAATAATTAGGTGTCTCCAAGTTTGTTTCCTCTCGCCTATTCTTGATTTTTAAATCGACAACTCCCTTGAACAATTCTTCCTGGTATTCCCAAGTTGCTTTATAGTCTTTAAGTCCTAAATCTTGGAGTTGGATTTTTTTGTTCATTTACATTTATCGAGCAACAAAGTTACAAAGTATTCTATTATTAGGACACTTCTAATCTTCTTTTTTTAACGTAGTTATATCCTCAATAATTCGATCCATTTCTATGGCTAATGTACCATTATAAACTCCTCTTATTCGATGTTTTTTATCTACTAAAATAAAATTTTCAGTATGTAAAAAATCATTTAATTTTCCGAAATAACCAATAGAATCTCCAGCAAAGTATTGTTTTTTGGCTATTGTATAAATTGCCTTTTTATTTCCAGTTAACAAATGCCATTTCTTAGCAACACAACCTTTTTGGGTTGCATATTCTTTTAAAACATTGACATTGTCTTTTTCAGGAGTAACGGAATGCGAAAGCAATAAAACATCTGGATCGTTTAGGTATTTGTCTTGCAATATTTTCATGTTGTTGGTCATTCTAGGACAAATACTTCCGCAACTGGTAAACATAAAATTAGCCACATATATTTTACTTTCAACTGTTTTTTCAGTAACAGTTTCGCCATCTTGATTCGTAAACGAGAAAGCTGGAATGGTGTGTATTTTATTATAATTTGGATTGTCAGCACTAATCCATTCCGGAGTAAATTCGGGCGTGTTAAAAAAAGGCAATCCTTTCTCTTCCTGTTTGTTTTTATCACAAGAAGTGAACAAAACAGCCGAGAAAACCAACAATATTAATTTACCTGTTGACACTCTTTTCATAAGGATTTTTGCATAGTTTGATTCCTATTAGACCGTATTTTTTCCCTTTTTTAATCACATAATTGGCTCGAACACTTGCATCCTCGAACCACAAACGCTCACTTCCTTCTTCATATCCTTTTTCATAATGGAATTTTTTGAATAATTGCCCACTAAAATACCATTCTAAGACTTCACCGTTATATTCATCATTATAAAAGTGATAACTGTATTTGGGTTTGCCATTTTCCCACCAACCTTTATGCAGTCCTTCTTTTTTATTGGCAACATACAAACGTACCTCACATAAAACTTGATTTGAAAACCATTGCCTTTGCAAACCTTCGAGCAGACCATTTGAATACGATTTCACAAAAAAAGTATCTTTTGAAGGATATAATAAAAATTGTTTTCCTGAATATTTCTCCGATTTATAATACAAAGTATCTTGCTTGAAATTAAAAGCAATGTCATTGGCTAACTTATAAACTAAAGGCACTTTCTGGGCAATTCTAGGAGTTTCAAGTTCTTCTTTTTGATTGCAAGCCAAAAAGAAAACTACCGCTAAAAGTAATAGGTAATTATATATTATTGGTTTATCAAATCGCATCAAAGATTAATTTGAAACCGTTCCTGCTGTTCCATAAAACCCATTGCCATTAATATAAGGATCCATATTTGTAATATGATAATGATAAATTCCATTAGGGTAGTCTGCTGTGGCTGAAGTATGACCGTGATACACATCTAAACCTGTAACTGCTGCACCGTTTTCATTTGGACCATAGACCGGAAAACCATCTAGTAAAAATCCCAACAAAGCTTCTTTGCCTTTGGTAGCCGTTAAATATGTAGGCTCAACGTGATAATGATAAACTCCAGTAGCTTGCGGATGCCCCCAATATTGATCAAAAGAAGTTACCTCATTTGTCAAAGGTTGGTTAGGCCCTGCATATTGATTAAAAAATGGCACACCATTAATCGAAACTCCAATAGCTCCTAACGGAGTAGCCGCATGCGTGGTAGCAGCAACTGGATTTAAAGGGATTTTAAATGTAAATGCCAAAGTAGTATTAATTGTATTTGGGTTTTTATTAAATGTTGTTCCTCCAAAAGTAGTTCCGCTAAAGGTTTCATATTTTGCATTTGTTGTTGCGTAATACACACTTTTATGATCAGGTTGCCCATTGGTCTTTATAGTTACATACGTTCCATCCGATGTAATACTAGTAGCTCCATAAATCTTTTTATAAACATCTGGAACTGCCGCCGATGGGGTCGTTGCATCATTTGAAGAATTGTTACAAGCTAAAAAGAAAAAAAAGGTTACTAAATCACTACTAACACATTTACTCTATTCATAATATTTTTATTAATGGTTATCAAATAATTAATTATTATGGTTTAAAATTAAACAAGTTTACTTAAACTTAGATCTTTGGACTTGAAAAAATAAAGATGGTTTAATCAAAAAAGAAAATAAACATCAACTTCCCCCTTATTATAAAAATCAAAAATAACATACTAATTTCAAAATTGTAAAATACTTTAGCCTTTTTTGACTTTGTTATTTTAACTCATAAAGACTATCTTTGCACTCTTAAAAACAGCATCCAATGGCATTATCCGAACAAGAAATCCTTCGTAGAGAAGCACTCACTGAATTACGCAATTTGGGTATCGAACCTTATCCTGCAGCCGAATTTGTCACCACCGCCTATTCCAAAGAAATCCTAGCCGATTTCGAAAAGTTCGAAGGTAAGGAAGTGATTCTAGCAGGACGTTTGATGGGAAAACGTATTATGGGAAAAGCCTCTTTTGCCGAGTTAAAAGATGCCGAAGGACGCATACAAATCTATGTTTCGAGGGACGATATTTCGACTGATGAGGAGAAAACAATGTACAATGTGGTTTTTAAAAAACTATTAGATATTGGCGATTTTATTGGGGTTCGCGGAACGGTTTTTAAAACACAGGTAGGCGAAATTTCGGTTCACGTATATGGCTTAACAGTTTTGGCGAAAGCCTTGAAACCACTTCCTGTGGTAAAAACGGATGCCGATGGAAAAACACACGATGCTTTTTCGGATCCAGAACAAAGATATCGCCGTCGTTACGTGGATTTAATTGTGAATGATCACGTAAAAGACACTTTTATAAAACGCACCAAAATCACGAATACTATTCGGACTTTCCTGAATGAAAAAGGATATTTGGAAGTGGAAACTCCTATTTTGCAGCCCATTCCTGGTGGCGCTTCGGCTAAGCCATTTGTCTCGCATCATAACGCTTTGAATATTCCTTTGTATTTAAGAATTGCCAATGAATTGTATCTAAAAAGATTGATTGTGGGCGGTTTTGATGGAGTTTATGAGTTTGCCAAAGATTTCCGCAATGAAGGAATGGATAGAACCCACAATCCAGAATTTACCGTTTTGGAGTTTTATGTGGCGTATAAAGATTACCATTGGATGATGGACACGACGGAATCGTTGCTCGAAAAAATAGCTTTGAACGTTCACGGCGCCACCGAAGTAACGGTTGGAGAAAAACAAATAGATTTCAAAGCACCTTACCCAAGAGTTCCCATTTTACAAGCGATTAAAGACCACACTGGTTTTGATGTCGCGGGAATGAATCAGGAACAATTGCTTGAAGTGGCCAAAAAATTACACCTAGATGTAGATGCCACGATGGGTATTGGAAAATTAATCGATGAAATTTTTGGAGAAAAATGCGAACATTTATACATTCAACCTACATTTATCACTGATTACCCAAAGGAAATGTCACCTTTGTGCAAATCGCACCGTGACAATCCAGATTTGACAGAACGTTTCGAGTTGATGGTCAATGGAAAAGAATTGGCCAACGCCTATTCGGAATTGAATGACCCAATTGACCAGCGCGAACGTTTTGAAGAGCAAATGCGTTTATCAGAAAAAGGAGATGATGAGGCGATGTTTATTGATCAGGATTTTATTCGTGCATTAGAATATGGAATGCCGCCAACTTCGGGAATCGGAATTGGAATTGACCGACTTGCGATGCTAATGACCAACAATAGTTCGATACAAGAAGTGTTGTTTTTTCCGCAAATGCGACCAGAGAAAACACAAGTGCAAATTGAATTATTAGACGAGGAAAAACTGATCCTTGCTTTATTACAAACCAATGCCAACCAAATGGAATTGGGCTTATTAAAAATCAAATCGGAATTGAGCGGCAAGAAATGGGATATTGCTATGAAAGGCTTGGTGAAACATGGATTGGTAAAAGTGAGCGTGATAGGAGAAAATAAAATCGTAGAATTAGTGGGATAATATTGTTTAACAAACCCAACAGGTTATAGAAACCTATTGGGTTTTGACATAAAAAAGGAGCTCAGTAGAGCTCCTTTTTCTTGAAATAACAACCTAAAATATGTTTATTCCCAATCTAGCAATCGTTTTTCACCTTCAATATTTTTGATATCGGTAATATCCTGTGACAATTCTATCACTCCTTTGTAGTTTTTATCGGCGTCGCGTACAGCAAAATAACGAATATAAATCAGTCTATCTTTGAAATTTATCCAGAACGAAGATTCATTTTGAGTCCCATTTTTAAAACCCTCAATGATTTTCAACACGGTTCCAACACTTTTGGGAGGGTGACAAAACTTCACTTCACGGCCAATGATTCCTGCACTTCTCGGAAAAACACGTTCTTCACCTCGATTGTAAAAAATCACTTTGTCGTTTTCATCTACGAAAGTCAAATCCAAAGGCATCGTTTTTAAAAGCAGATTCACTTGTTCGAGCGTCATATAACCTTCGTCATAATGCGAAGTGTTTTCGAGCGAAAACGTCATTTCTCTATTGGTAAAATCCTCACTTGGGTGAATGTATTCCACATTTGGGAAAGGCGCTGGAGTTTCGGCCAACATCCAGCCTATTTCTTCTTCGCCTTTGCGCATACTAATCCAATCTTTTTCGGTCAATAAATCCAAAGCATTTGGAAACAAAACATTGTCTTCTGTATTCATTAATCTAGAAATCCCATCAACTAGAAAAGGTGTGTTGGTTTTTATCTTTTCAAATTCATTGGCTTCCATATTTTTGCGCAACAATCGAAATTGTTCTCTCAAATTATCGTGAAAACCCCACATTCCTTGTGATGGACCATTCCATCCTTTTTTTTCTAAAAAAGGAAAAAGCTGATTTTCTTTTCGGGCAAATCGCTTTTCGATGGTCTGCAATTGATTAAAGATATTGGTGTATT
>CAIOTL010000231.1 GCA_903861155.1 uncultured Bacteroidota bacterium | reverse complement strand
TGCAATTGATTAAAGATATTGGTGTATTTCTGCAATTCAACTTTAGCATCCACTTCAGATATTTCTTTTAAAAGTGTATTGATAATTTCTTTTTCCTGATAGTAAACACTTACTGGATGTCCTTGGGGAAGTGCAACTGTATTTGAAGTTTCGTTCATTTTATTGTCTAATTAATTTCAATTATTTAACTTTTACAAAGGACGCTTTGAAATATTTTGCAAAACATGATTCCAATCATATTTAAAAATAATATTTTTTTTTGCGACACTATTTTTCCAAAAAAACGTATTAAACGCAGCTAGATTGAACTTGTCTTGTTTATCAACTTTTGTTAATAAAAAAATGATAAAAAAAAAGGAATATGATTTAAATCATATTAAATAAAATTATAAATCTGTAAAATTATAGTCAGTAAAATATCGCAGAAAACGACTCTAAAGTATTGATATTTAACCTCTATTCAAATCAAAATTATGAACCTACAAGAAAAAACTACAATTGGAGATTTTGTTGCCCAAGATTTTAGGACAGCAGCAATTTTTTCGAAACATGGAATTGATTTTTGCTGTAAAGGACAAAGAAGCATCGAAGAAGTTTGCACTAAAAAAAATATAGATGAAGTCCATTTATTGGATGAATTAAATGCGGTTTTAGCAACAAAAAATGATTTTGGAATCGACTTTAACTCCTGGCCTTTGGATGTATTGATAGACTATATCGAAAAAAAACACCATCGTTTTGTCGAAGAAAAAACACCTGTTCTGATTCAGTTTTTGGATAAATTGTGCAGCGTTCACGGAAGCAATCATCCTGAATTGTTCGAAATCAATGAACTTTTTAAAGGCAGTGCAGGCGAATTGGCTCCACATATGAAAAAAGAAGAATTAATCTTGTTTCCTTACATCAAAGAAATGATGCAGGCTACGAAAAGCCATGGTTCCATTGGTCAACCCCATTTTGGAACAATAAAAAATCCTATTGCAGCAATGATGGAAGAACACGACAATGAAGGTGAACGTTTCAGGAAAATTGCGTCATTGACCAATAATTATACTCCGCCAGAAGACGCTTGCAGTACGTATCGGGTGACTTTTGAAATGTTAGCCGAATTTGAGCAAGATTTGCACCAGCACATTCATTTAGAAAGCAATATTTTGTTTCCGAAAGCAAAAGCTTTAGAGAAATTTTTCTCCAACGAAGAATAAAAAAACAACCAACCAATATAAAACCAAAATCACTAAATACTATGGAAAAGTACGTTATCAAAAGGAACGGAGATTACAAACCGTTTGAAAGTTTCAAAATTGAGGATGCCATCTCAAAAAGTTTTCAAAGTGCTACCATAGCATTCGACGAAAGTGTTTTTGAAAATGTCATCAAGGGATTGCAATCCAAAGAGACTTGGGCGGTCGAAGAAATTCAAGATTTAATCGAAAAAAGCCTCTTCGAAAAACAGTATTTTGAAGTGATGCGCTCCTTTATGTTGTACCGTCACACCCGAAAATTGCAGCGGGAACACGTCGAAGGTATTAATGATGACACGACATATGTTGACAGTTCGCAAACCATAGCCGAATATGTCGAACAAACAGATTGGCGCATCAATGCCAATGCAAATACATCGTATTCTAATGCTGGTTTGGTGAATAATGTGGCTGGAAAAATCATTGCCAATTATTGGTTGGACAAGGTTTACACCAAAGAAGAAGGTTATGCCCACCGAAATGGCGACGTTCATATTCACGATTTGGATTGTTTGACAGGATATTGCGCTGGTTGGAGTTTGCGCGTTTTGCTCAACGAAGGTTTTAACGGAATTCGTGGCCGTGTTGAAAGCAAAGCACCATCGCATTTTAGGGAAGCTTTGGGACAAATGGCCAATTTTCTTGGGATTTTGCAAAGCGAATGGGCCGGAGCACAAGCATTCAGTTCGTTTGATACTTATTTGGCACCTTATGTTTTCAAAGATGATTTGTCGTTTGACGATGTGTTGAAAGCCGTTCGCAGTTTTGTATACAATTTGAATGTTCCTGCGCGTTGGGGACAATCGCCTTTTACCAATATTACTCTGGATTGGGTAGTTCCAGAAGATTTGAAGACCCAAATTCCAACGAAAAATGACTTTCATTTTTTCGAAAACAATTTCAATCACGATCTTTTGGTTAGAGCCCAAGAACGCGGAGTCATGAAATTAACCGATTTGCGTTATGAGCATTTTCAAAAAGAAATGAACCTCATTAACAAAGCCTATTATACGGTGATGACTGAAGGCGATGCTAATGGACAGCCTTTCACTTTCCCAATTCCAACGGTGAATATCACCGAAGGATTTGATTGGGATGGCGAAAATACCGACTTATTATTCGAAAATACAGCAAAAATAGGCTCCTCTTATTTCCAAAATTTCATTGGAAGCCAATATAAATTGGACGAAAATGGCAATAAAGTAGAAAATGAAAGTGCCTATAAACCGAATGCAGTTCGCAGTATGTGTTGCCGTTTACAACTCGATTTGCGCGAATTATTGAAACGGGGCAACGGCCTTTTTGGTAGTGCCGAAATGACGGGAAGTATTGGAGTCGTTACCATCAATATGGCGCGTTTGGGTTATTTATACAGAGGAAACAAAGACGAATTATTCAAACAATTGGATAAACTTTTATACATTTCTAAATCGACTTTGGAGAAAAAACGAGTGTTCATCCAGGAAATGTACGACCGCGGTTTGTATCCTTATACCAAACGCTATTTACAACATTTCAGAAACCACTTTTCGACTATTGGCGTGAACGGAATCAACGAAATGATTGTGAATTTTAGCGGAAGTCAAGACACAGTGACTTCTACGACAGGAATTGATTTTGCTTCCGAAATTTTGGAACATATTCGTGGTCGAATGAAAGAATTTCAGGAAGAAACCGGCAATTTATACAATCTGGAAGCCACACCAGCCGAGGGAACCACCTATCGTTTTGCCAAAGAAGACAAAAAACGTTTTCCAAATATCATTCAAGCCGGACAAGACGATAATATTTATTACACGAACAGTTCCCAAATTCCGGTGGATCATACAGAAGATCCTTTCGAAGCCTTGCTTTTGCAGGACGAATTACAATGCAAATATACTGGAGGAACCGTTTTGCACTTGTATATGAGCGAAAAAATGAGTTCGCCGGAAGCTTGCAAACAGTTTGTCAAAAAAGTAGTTTCGAGTTTCAGATTGCCTTACATCACGGTGACTCCAGTGTTTAGCGTTTGTCCCGTTCACGGCTATTTGAATGGCGAACACGAATATTGCCCAAAATGTGATGATGTATTAATTGAAAATCAAAAAAACCAAATATATGAAAGCAGAAACTAAAACGAATCCTATCTTAGAACAAAACCAGCATTTGAGAACCAAATGTCTTGTGTACACGCGCGTAATGGGCTATCACAGACCCGTAGAAAGTTTTAATATTGGCAAAAAAGGTGAACACAAACAACGAACTCATTTCACTGAAGGAAAATGCTAGTAAACCCATTTACAGCTTAACGCCATTCACTTTATTAGATTATCCGCACAAATCAGCCTGCATTCTTTGGTTTGCAGGCTGCAATATGCGTTGTTTATACTGCTACAATCCCGAAATTGTGCGTGGAAAAGGATTTCTTTCTTTTGAAAAAATACTTGCTTTTTTACATTCCCGAAAAAACTTATTGGATGCTGTTGTCTTCAGCGGTGGCGAATGCTTGTTGCATAAAAATGTCATTCCGCTGATTGCCGAAGTCAAAAAAATGGGCTTTTTGGTAAAAATTGACACCAACGGAAGTTCTCCAGAAGTGATGCACCAATTGCTAAACCAAAAACAAATTGATTATATTGCCTTGGATTTTAAAGCTCCAGAATCGAAATTTCAATCCATTACGCAATCTGATTTATACAATTCTTTCGAAAAAACATTAGATTTGATATTGCAATCTCAAATATCCTTTGAAGTTCGAACCACCTATCATTCTGATTTATTGACGGAAGAAGATTTAAAGGAAATGATTGCTTTTCTAGAAAACAAAAAATATGTAGGCAATTATTACATTCAATATTTCAAAAATGATGTGGAAACACTTTCAAAATTAGAACGATCGGACAATAGAATGGATTACCAAAAATTATCAACGCCAACAATAAAAATTATTTTAAGGGAATAACTCTAATATCTAAAAAAAATGTTTTCAAAAACCTGTGAATACGCGATTCGTGCTTTGATTTTTATAGCAACTCAATCCTATCTAAACAAAAGAGTTACCATAAAAGATATTGCCGAAAAAATTGACTCTCCCCAATCATTTACCGCTAAAATTCTTCAGATTCTAGCCAAGAACGACCTTGTACATTCTGTCAAAGGAATAGGTGGCGGTTTTGAAATTCCGGTAGAAATTCTGAGTGATATTAGACTTTCGCAAATTGTGATGGCCATTGACGGCGATTCGATTTTTACTTGTTGCGGTTTGGGATTAGGAAAGTGCTCCGAAATTCATCATTGTTCTGTTCATGAACAATTCAAGGAAATCAGAAGCGAAATAGTTATGATGCTCGTGAACACGAACCTCGAACAACTTGCTTTGGGCATTAAATCAGGGGATTCTTTTTTGAAGTGATTAGGAAATAATCCTATATTTACAGAATATAAAGCTATTTGTATTGTACAAAGTCATCCGTTTTAGGCAAATATGTTTTACTATTTTGTCATAAATTAGTTGTAACAAATATTGCCAAAAAAATGTTTAAAAAGATAACCGTTATATTATCAATTTCCATTCTTCCTATACTTTTTATTTTTTTAATTTATTTTCAAATTAAAAAAATTTATAAAACTAAATTTGATTATAATTTAAATATAGGTAAAATAGAAAGTGTTGGAATTACTGGGAATATACATAAAGAGAGTTTTAAGTCCCCAACAACAAAGAATAAAGTATTTTATATAAAACTTCAATCTAATAATACTTTTACTCTTTTTTTAAAAGAAAAACCGATTACAATGATCTCTTTAATAAGATAAAGATTGGTGATTTCGTTAAAGTTTACAATCAAGGATATGATG
Source organism: uncultured Bacteroidota bacterium (assembly GCA_903861155.1). Lineage (GTDB taxonomy): Bacteria > Bacteroidota > Bacteroidia > Flavobacteriales > Flavobacteriaceae > Flavobacterium. Next base: position 20,103 of record CAIOTL010000231.1, on the reverse strand, counting down.
CAAAACAAAATACTGTTAATATAATTCAACTTGAAACATCAAATCAAATTATTATTGATAAATCTGACTATGATTTAAAGAATAAAATTATGTTATATTTATTTTTGATATTTTTATTTTTGTACTTTTTTACTCCCTATAAATTTATTTATTTGAAATCAAAAAAAATACATCAAACAAAAATTCCCCTCTAAGTCGTAATAACAATAAAAAAAAGCCCGCCTAAAAATTTAAGCGAGCTCCTTTTATGTAAATCTGAAATTTTATGCTACGACTAATTCTGGAATCTTAATTTCAAGAATTTTAGTTTTATACAATTCAAGTTGGTCTTGAATAGCATTCAAACTGTTTTCAAAATAATTTGAAGTGGGAAATAAATTTTGGTAAAACCCGATTCCTTCCATCAAATTGTTTTTGAAAGCATTCCATTTTTTTATTTGCCCCGCGGTCAAATCAGCAGTTGTTTCACTGATTTCGTTCTTCAAATAATCGAAATACATTTTCAATTCCTTCACAAATAGGTTCGGGCGATTGGTATCCGTCATCACATTAGCGTTTCCGTAAATATGCTGCACCATTTCAGAAAGCGAAACTTCCTTGTCAAAATAAGCCATATTGGGTCCCGGGCAAATAATCACGCCTTGCGATTGACCCTTTATCTGAATGTGATTTTCAATGTAAGCAGCATTTGCAAGACCCACACAAAGACAGGCTTTTTCGGTAATATTGAACTTCATTTTATCAAAAGTCTCTACCGTCACAGTATCTTTTATAGCTTCTAAATCGTCTAATTTTACGTCTTGAAATTTTTTCGAAGAAGTACAAATACCTTCCGCTCCAAATTCTTTGCTTAAAGCTAAAAATCGCTTTGGACAAGAACTTCCTGCCTTGTTTTCATCGATTCGTTTTTGCTTGAACATTTCATTTGTAGTTCCTCTCAAAGTATTAAATGGAACTCCCAAAGGCGAAATATGGCTCAAATACAAATCTTCTTCTTTGGCTTTTATCAATAATTCTCTCGTTTCCGCATCTACCGAAGTGGCTTCTGGAACCAATAAAAATGGTGTTCCCCAACCCACAGAATCTACGTTGTAATGTTCCAATAAAAAACTATGTTCTTCGGCAGTTCCTACTCCGCCTTGAACGGTAATTTTTAAATCTAAAGGTGTTGCAGGAATATGCATTTCTTTTTGACCCAAGGCTTTTACCATTAAATCGTGTGCTGATTGAACCAATTGGTCTTTTTTCTGTTTAAATTCTTCTAGGATTGGACCCAACAAATAACCGTCGGTGGCAAAAGCGTGTCCGCCACAATTCAGTCCAGATTCTATGCGATATTCCGAAACCCAAAGTCCTTTTTTGGCCAAGAAATTTCCTTGTATCATCGCCGAACGGAAATCGCTCACTTTCAGAATAATTTTCTTTTTCAAGTTATTATTAAAATCAGGAAAAAAGGCAGAGAAATTTTCGAAATAGGCGAATAATCTTGGATTCATTCCGGCCGATAGTATCACTGAAGACGTCAAATTACTATTGGCAAATCCACGAAGAGCGGCGTGTGCATCATTGAATTCAACAGGCAATTGTTCCTTCTTATTGAAATTATCCTTATCGAGTTTAGTCATAATATTCACATCGATTTCACCTGGATAAATGTTGTTTTCAAGATAATGCTTGATATTTTCCTTAAAAGCTATTCCGTCTTCCATCAAGTGTTCCAATCCTTTTTTAATTTCGGATTTATTAGGCAACATCGCTATATAATTTTCCAGTGCATTTTTACTTTCAGCCAACTCATTCTTAAAAATTTCGAATTTATCTTTAACAATTTTATCCACCAAGTTCAAATAAGAGGTAATTCGTTCTGCCCGATAATCGTGTATTTTTTTAGTAATCTCGTGGTAAGGAATATCAAATTTTTCACTGTAGAAGGCTCTCATTTTTTCAATGAGATCATCATCGGCAATTGAAATCACCGATGCTATTCCATAATTTGCGACTCGAATGGGGCTATCAATCGTGAAAGCTAATCCCATAACCGGTATGTGAAAAGTATGTAATTGTTTATTTGTTGTCATGCACTAAAATATTTTGTTTAAAGTATCAAACGCAAATATCGGGAAAGCCATTAATATAAAACCTGATAATTATCATGCCATGACTACCTTTAACATAACACACTTATGCTTTAAGGTTTTCTTTCTATTTTAAAAAAGGAAAATTCACAAATATTTTAAAGGTTTATTGTTTTTCAAATAAGTGTATCTTTGCAGTAATATTTTTACTGTTTACACCAATAAAATCTATTTAAAAGAAATTAAAATTGATTGAAAATGATTAGTCTTAAAGAAAGAATATTGGAACTAAAAAAAGAGAAAAATGCGGTTATTTTGGCGCATTATTATCAGGTTGCCGATATTCAGGATGTTGCCGATTATGTGGGAGATAGCTTGGGATTGTCTCAGGAAGCAATGAAAGTTGATGCCGATATTATCCTTTTTGCGGGTGTGCATTTTATGGCCGAAACAGCAAAAATATTGAATCCTACCAAAAAGGTAATTCTTCCGGATTTGAAAGCGGGTTGTTCCCTTGCTGAATCCTGTCCACCGGATTTATTCAAGAAATTTACCGAAGCACATCCCGATCATATTGTCATTACTTACGTAAATTGTTCCGCCGAAGTGAAAGCCTTGACTGACATCGTTTGTACTTCGTCCAATGCTGTAAAAATAGTAGAATCCATTCCGAAAGACACGCCAATTATTTTCGCTCCAGATAAAAACCTAGGAAAATATATCATAGAAAAAACAGGACGAAAAATGTTGCTCTGGGACGGTTCCTGTGTGGTTCATGAAGCTTTTTCATTGGATAAATTGATTGCGCTTTACAAAGAAAATTCCGATGCAAAAATCATTGCACATCCAGAATCGGAAACCCATATTCTGAAAACGGCAGCATATATTGGTTCGACAGCAGGGATGATTGAGTTTGTAAAAACAGATCCAAGCAAGAAATTTATCGTCGCCACCGAAGCCGGAATTCTTCATAAAATGCAGCAGGAAGTTCCCAATAAAATATTAATTCCGGCGCCATCAGAAGAAGATAATACATGCGCTTGCAGCGAATGCGGCTATATGAAAATGAACACTTTGCAAAAAGTGTATGACTGTTTGCTCAATGAATCTCCAGAAATTAAAGTTCCCTCCGATATTATGAAAAAAGCATTGATTCCAATTGAACGCATGCTTGAATTGTCAAAATAATGATTCAGACTAATTACTTAATTATAGGTTCGGGAGTTGCAGGTTTGACTTTTGCCGTAAAAATTGCGGAGCAATTTCCCGACAAAAAAATTAGCATTGTAACCAAAGCCAGCGAAGACGAATCGAACACCAAATATGCACAAGGTGGCATCGCCATTGTTACTGATAAAGATGGCGATTCGTACCAAAAACATATTGACGACACTCTAATTTGTGGCGACAGTTTATGTGACAAATCGGTGGTTGAAATGGTTATTTCCGAGGGTCCAAAACGGCTGAAAGAATTGATTGAATGGGGCGCGAAATTTGACAAAAACGTCAAAGGAACATTAGATTTAGGTAAAGAAGGCGGTCACTCGGAAAACCGGGTTGTTCATCATAAAGACCAAACTGGCCTGGAGATTGAGCGTGCCATTTTGGGTCAGGTACATCAAAAAAAGAACATAAGTGTTTTGGATCATCACTTTGCATTTGACTTAATCACAGAAAATAATCGGTGTTTGGGAGCTCATGTTTTGGATCAAAAAACAAAAGAAATCTTCACCTTTCAATCCGATTTTACCTTGCTTGCCACTGGTGGAATTGGTCATCTTTACGGCCATACCACAAACCCGGTAATTGCAACAGGCGACGGAATTGCGATGGCTTTCCGAGCCAAAGCAGCCATCAAGGAAATGGAATTTATCCAATTTCATCCAACGGCTTTGTATGATGCTTCCACTGGAACTTCATTCTTGATTTCGGAAGCAGTTCGTGGTTTTGGTGCTTATTTGCGCACGAAAAACGGGCATCGATTTATGCCGGATTACGATTCCAGAGGCGATTTGGCTTCGCGTGATATTGTTTCGCAAAGCATCGATTTAGAACTAAAAAAATCGGGGGAGGATTGCGTTTATTTAGATTGTACCCATTTGGATTTGGATGCTTTTGTCAAACATTTTCCAATGATTTACGATCGCTGCAAAAGCGTTGGTATTGACATTGCGAAAGATTGGATTCCGGTGGTTCCGGCACAACATTATCTTTGCGGAGGAATCGTGGTGGACAAAACCGGCAAAACTTCGATAGAAAACTTATTTGCCTGTGGCGAATGTTCTCGAACAGGATTGCATGGTGCCAACCGATTGGCGTCAAATTCCTTATTGGAAGCCTTAGTTTATTCAGATAAAATCTATGCCTATTTGACGAATACTTCTTTCGAAAAAAGTCAATTTACTGGCAACGTTTCGGACTGGAAAGTGGTTAAAAAACAGACCGTTAATTCTGAATATATTGACAAAATAAAAGGTGAATTGCAACTCTTGATGCGTCAAAATGCAGGAATTGTTCGTAATGATACTGATTTGACTGTAGCCAAAAAACAATTGACTCTTTGGCAAGATGAAATAGAAGAAAAAACTAGAAACTCCCAAGTTAGAGCCAATTTATGGGAATTGTATAACTTGATAATCATTGGAATCTTAATTGTTCAACAATCTATTGAACGGAACGAAAATCGCGGTGGTTTTATAAAAATTGCTTAGAAAAATAAAAAAAGCGATCAAAAAAAATATCCTACTAATTTACCTTTGATTTATGAAACAATTTTTATAATTTTAACCGAATTACATTTGTACTTTCCTATGTAATTTGATCTTAAAAACACAATAATTCATTTGAAATCAGTTATGGAAATAGATTTGGATTTACTTTATACCTGGGGTGCAGTTGCCAAAAAATACAAAAAAAATGAAGTTGTTTTTGATGAAGATGAAGTGGCCAATTTTTATTATCAAATCTTGAACGGAGGTGTAAGAATGTACAATTCAAATGAGGAAGGAAAAGAGTTCACCCAAGGACTTTTTTACAATGGGGAAGGTTTTGGCGAGCCTCCTTTATTTATTGATGAAACTTATCCTTCAAAAGCAATTACCATACAAGACAGTACTATTCTAAAACTGTCAAAGGATAAATTTTTGAAAATTATTGATGAATACCCAGCGATTCAAAAATATTTTCTGAATTTATTTGCTAATAAAATTCATTCCAAAGCAAAGACTGCTAAAGAAATCATCAATCAGAAACCTGAGTTTAGAATCATTTCTTTTCTAAATTCATTCAAGAGAAAATCTGAATATACCAACGACAAAATTCCGATTCCTTTCACACGTCAGGAAATTGCCGATTTCACGGGTTTGAGGGTAGAAACTGTCATTCGTACCTTTTCAAAATTGAATGCAAGAAAGAAAGTGGAAATTATTAATCACAAAATATATTATTGAATGCAATTGAACATACAATTTTGGTTAAAATTTTCCATGTTAAATCTTTGTATTGTTGCCGTTCTTGGTGTTTTGATGCGTTATAAAATTGGCTACGAATTTCCTCATTTCGAACAGAAACATCTTCAACATTCCCATTCCCATTTTGCTTTTACAGGTTGGATAACCCATACTTTAATGGTATTGATGGTGTATTATCTTCAAGCCAAAATAGCCGATTTTCAAGGAAATAAATACACGAAAATAATTATTGCCAATTTAGTTTGTGCTTATGGAATGCTCGTTTTCTTTTTCATTGAAGGCTACGGCTTTTTTTCGATAACCTTTTCAACGGCATCCATAATTGTATTTTGTGTTTTTGGCTATCAATTTATCAAGGATTTAAAATTATTGGACAATGATTTATTGTCGAAAACCTGGTTTAAAGCCGCAATATTTTTTAACATCATCTCTTCTTTGGGCACGTTTTATCTTGCTTATATGATGGTAAGCAAAAAATTTGTCGAAGATTTATACTTATCTTCGGTATATTACTATTTGCATTTTCAATATAATGGTTGGTTTTTCTTTGCTTGTATGGGTTTAATTTTCGGTTTTTTAAACCTGAGAAGATCCGAGCATCCATTCTATGAAACCACATATAAACTCTTTGCATCATCTTGCATTCCTGCCTATCTTCTATCAATACTTTGGCTAGATTTACCCATTTGGCTATATGCCATTACAGTGTTTGCAGCAATAATACAGGTTTTTGCCTGGTTTAAATTTCTCGTGGTTTTAATGAAAACAAGAAAAAATTTATTGGAAAATTATTCTCCTTTGTTTAAATATATCTTGTTGTTTGTAAGTTTTGCCATGAGTATAAAATTATTGCTTCAATTGGGTTCTACCATACCATTTATTAGCCAGTTGGCTTTTGGATTCAGACCCATTGTCATTGCCTATTTACACTTGGTATTTCTTGCAATAATCACCTTATTCTTACTGTTTTACATCTATGCGAATCATCTCTTTATCATTTCGAAAAGAATAAAATATGGAGTATTGGTATTTTCTATTGGTGTCCTATTGAACGAAGTTGTTTTGGCTGTCCAAGGAATTGTATCACTCAGCTATATCTCGATTCCGTATGTAAATGAAATGCTTTTTGTTGTTGCAATTGTTTTATTCATTGGAATAGGATTAACTGCTTATTTTTCTATAAAAAAAGTTAAAAATAATCCGCCTTTATGATTGTACTCATAAAATATAAGTTTCAAAATGAAGTGCTTTGTTAAATAAAACTAAAGTATTTTAATTATGAGAAAATCAATTCAATTTTTGTTAGTTGCTTGTTTAGTTACGGCTTTGGGCTGCAAACAAAAGGGAGAAGCCACTACCGAAACTGCAAAAGAAAACGCCAAAACCCAAGGTACCGGTCAATCGGGAGTAAAAGACGAAACTTCTGCACCAAACATCGTCCAAGTTGCTTCAGGAAGCAAAGACCACACCACTCTTGTAGCCGCGGTAAAAGCCGCTGGTTTAGTAGACGCACTGAGCAATACCGGTCCCTTTACCGTTTTTGCCCCGACTAATGCCGCTTTTGCCAAACTCCCCGCTGGAACGGTTGAAGGTTTATTAAAACCAGAGAAAAAAGAAGACTTGTCAAATATTCTGGGATACCATACTTATGTAGGTGTTTTGAAAACAGAATATATGCAGGATGGTCAAGAATACGATATGGTTTATGGTGGTAAGGTAAAAATTACTAAAAAAGGGGGGAAAACTTATGTCAACGGTTCAGAAATCGTGGCTTCAATACCAACATCAAACGGGATAATCCACGTAATTGGCGATGTATTACTTCCAAAATAGAAATTATTAATTCTTCTTTCTTACATAGGTTAAACAAAAAAAGCGTGCGTTTATGAAACTCACGCTTTTTTCATTAAAAATTTGGAATTATCCTAACGAACTTTATTCATCATAGCCGCAGAAATATTTTTTGCCCTCTGCTTAATCTCATCTGCTTTTACACCCGAAAATAATTCATTGACTGTTTTATCAAACAATTCATTCCAATGTTCAAAATGACTATGGTTCACGGGGCTTTTTTTATGTAATTCTTCGTGTGTCACCATAGGATTTCCCTCATAATTCCCTTCGAAAAATAAAATGTTTTCAAAAAAATCATACATTTTTGGCAAATGCTCCTCCCATTTTACTTTGGTCACTTTATTAAAAAAATAGCTGATTTCTTCGTCAATTTTTATTTTGTCATAAAACGAGTTAACTAACCTTTCAATATCGTTCCTGTTTTTTATATCTGTTTTCATATCTAAGAGTTTAGATGTTTATTACAAATCTTTGTTTTTAAATTTTTTAAGCGAAATATAAAACGGGATAATTACCCACAAGCACAGTAACATAAATGACATTATTAATCCCAATGTGGTTCCGAAAAAATTCTTAAAAATGGCGCCCGTGTAACCCATCATTGCCGAAACATCAAGTTGCAACAAAATTTGGATTCGAGCCAAGTCGATTGGACTTAAGGCCGTGACGGCAACCATTGCTTTTTCGATGGGATAATCCGACAGTTGAAACAACAAAAACAAAACCATTCCATCGAAAATCAGGGCAAAATACAACCAGGTCATAATGGCAATACCAATTCCTTTCGATTTATCTCTGGTTAAAATAGAACTCAGGAATGCCAAAGCCACAAATACCATCGAAATCAGACAACCCACGACAATCATCATTATTCCAACGCTGTTTGGTGCATTGATTAATAACGGAATTCCTGCTCCAATTAAAAAAGCCGAAACCATTGACAACGACAATCCAAAAAACAGGCTCAGCCAGATCTTTTTTCTTTTTATTGGTTGACTTAACAACAACTCGATAAATTCGGAAGAATTATACAAATAAATCGTCGCAAAAAGAATGGAAACCAACGGAACCGTAAACAAAATCACGTTCAAAATGGTAAGCAAACCCTTGGCACTATTGTCTTCCAACCCGAAGGAACTCCAGGAAAGTATAGCCAATATAAAGGTGTAAGCCAATACAATCTTGTTCTTTAGAATATCGAGGAAAATGATTTTAATTATTCTGTTCATTGCTTTCGCTTTTTAGAATTTTGGCAATTGCCTTTGATATTTTTTGTTCGTTTGTTGATTCCAATAAATCATCAATTGTTTTATGAAAATGTACTTTGCCCTCCTGAATGAAAATAATCTGGGTAATCATGTTGTCTAATTCACTTAAAAGATGGGAGGTTATCAAGATCAATTTTCCCTTTTCTTTCTCCTTGATTATTTTTTCCTTCAATATTTCGGAGGCCAACGGATCTAAACCAGCCGTTGGTTCGTCTAAAATTAAAACCTCGGGATTAAAAAGAAAAGCCAATGTAGCACTCACTTTTTGGGTTGTACCGCCCGAAAGGGTTCTCATTTGTTTGCCAAATATTTTTTCGAGTCCAAAAGCATTCAATAAATCTTCATCTAATTCTTGATCCGAATTTCGGATCTTTTTAATCATTTCAATAATTTGACCCACGGTCATATAATCGGGGTAACGTCCTATTTGTGGCATATAACCAATATTTTCCCGGTATTTATATTTTTTTAGAATCGATTTTTGGCCCACCAAAACATCTCCTTTACTAGGAATTACCATTCCCAAGATACTTTTTATCAAAGTTGTTTTTCCGCAACCGTTAGGACCAATTAGCGCGATACATTCCCCCTTATTGAAGGAAAGATTAATATTGTTCAGTACTTCTAATTTTCCGAATTTCTTATATATATTTTTTACTTCTATCATAAAGGCAGTGAGTGTATTAATGGGGTTTTATCAATAAAGTTATCTGGCGTGATACTGGGCAATATTTTCTCTGATTTATCTAAAAGCGTAATCATAAAACTTCTGAAAAGCAACATTGCCGAAGGATTCTTCTCAGTAAGAACTGCGAACAAACTCAATGGATGATAGGGAATATCACCCACCCCGTTTTTGTCTAAATCATAGCCTTCATATTTGTCCCAATAATTGCCGTTGAAAGTATTGAGAACCAAACTTCCATTTGTACTTATGTCGAAAGTATTTCCCACAAAATTATTGTTTTTGATTACATTATCCATACAACTTGCCTGGATATTCATTCCCCAACCATTGGCCTCGAAAACATTTTTTTCAATAAGAATTCTATTGGTCCCTTCCATGTGAATTCCAGAAGTATTTTTAGTGAATTTGTTTCCAATAATATAACTATCCGAAATCTCCTTTAACAACAATCCATAAGCAGCATCCCCCCAATTTTCTTCGAAAAAATTATTGAACATTTTCACCCTTTTGGTAAACATAACGGCAACACCAGCACCATTATTCTTGAAAATATTTGAAAGGTAAGCATCGTCGTTAGAAAACATGAAATGCAATCCGTAACGAATATTATTTATGGAAACATTCCTCCAAACCACGGAGTTGGTTACAAATTCAAAATAAATTCCATCCCGATGTCCCGAAACTGAGTTGCCAATAATCTTGATATTGTTGCTTTTCCAACATTGGATTCCGTTACCAATTTTTTGTTGTTCGGTACCATAGGCCGATATTTTGTTGTTTTTGACTATACAATTTTTCCCATTTTGGATATAAATTCCAAAGAAATTATCGACAAGAATATTGTTTTGAATGACAACATTACTTCCGTCATAAATTTTGATTCCACATATATCCTCCAACGAGCCATAACCCGATCGTATCACTTTAAAACCCTTTACAATTACGCCATCGGCTTTTATGGATAGAACTTCATATTTTTTTTGGCCATCCAAAATTGGATAATCTTTTCCAATGAAAACAATCTTCTTGTCAATAACAATATTTCCTTCTTGATACAATCCTTTATTTGCCAAAATTGTGTCACCGACTTTAGCCAGCCCAATAGCTTTTTTTATCGATTTTATTGGTTTGTTGAAACCAACCTCAATCACGTTGGCTTGAAGAAATGTGGAAAAAAATAGGAATATGTAGAGGATTTTTTTCATTTTTAGGAATAAATTATCTTTGTCAATCCCGATGTTTCGGGATAAATTTTAACAAAGATTGCAAAAATTATTTTGTTTGAATTGCTTTCCAAGTGATTGGTTTTGCATTTAACTTTATTCCAAATTCTTTGACTTTATTTTCTTTTGAAAAGGCAGCAATATTCCCTCTCATTGGAGTATGAATATCGACTCCCTTTAGAAAAAATGCCGTTTCGGCAGGAATTAAAACATTGTTTTGAGTATAGTCAAGCACATAAAATGCCTTCATTTTTGTTTCGGCATCAGCTTTACAATAATTCATCATACACATAATATCATCAAATTTGTAGATTCTTCCTTTTTTAGTAATCGCTTCGGCACCATATTTACCGTCGGAAATGCTCATTTTACAAAAATCACAATTATCCACATTTAATTTAATGGGAACTGCGTTGCCTTTCGAACACGAAAAAATGAAAAATGACAGTATTAAAAACAACGCCTTGTCAATTTTTAGTCTTCTGAATCTTTGCAACAAACGGGTTTCCTTCGCCACGATAATAAAAAGCAACAAACCAGCGCTAATCATCATCCATCCTCCAATGTCAGGGATAGAATAAGCTCCAAAATTCAGCAACTGTTTGTATCCAATTAATGGCGGTTGATAGGCCATTCCAGGCACAACAATCGCTGCATTTGGATTCAGATTATGACCGTATTCATAGTTCCATCTATAAAAATCAGCTCCTGCCAATATTCCGAAAAGCACAAAAGAGAAGAAAAGCAAAATCACGCCTTTTCTATTGGCAACGAAAAACATTGCCAGAGCAAACAATCCGAAAAAACCAAAAATGTAAGGCAACACCTTAAATTCAACAAAATCTTCGGTATGTAAGGTTTTCATTCCAATATAATGGTTCAAACCGTTGATAATGGCAACATCTCCACCTATTTTGTTGGCGTGTAATTGCAATATCAAACCTTCGGGATATTGAGGTGCCGTCAATTCAATTCTCCACATTGGGAACAATAAAGAGGCAAACAACAGCCCACTTACTATCAAAAGCAGTACTCTTGAAAATAATGATAATTTTGAAGTTTTCATGATGTTAAGTATAAAAAAGGGAACAAATAGCAGTCTCAGTTTTCAGTTTCGGTTTTAAGACCGAAGACCTGAACCGCATACTGTGACGCTCAATTGTTCCCTTTTTATTAGAAAATTATTTTTTTGTAGCTGGCATATTTGTTCCTAGACTGAAAGTCAATGGAACCTTGCTTCCGGCAGGTGAAACTCTTATGTATCCTTGCATTTCTTGGTGCAATGCACTACAGAAATCGGTACAATAGAAAGGAGAAATACCCACTTCCGTTGGCAACCATTTCATGGTGCATGTTTCTCCAGGCATAATTAATAGCTCTGAATTATTGGCTCCTTTTACGGCAAATCCATGAGGAACATCCCAGTCTTGCTCCAAGTTTGTAACGTGGAAGTAAACCTCATCTCCCATTTTGATTCCTTCGATATTGTCTGGAGAAAAGTGTGAACGAACGCAAGTCATATACACATCAATTCTGTTGCCTTTTCGAACCACTTTTGATTCCTTCTCACCTTTAGTTACATAAGGATGATGATTCTCTTCAATTTTGTAGAATTTCAACTGTCCATTATTTCGAATTAAATCGGCGGGAGCTGCTTGTGCATAATGTGGTTCCCCAATGGTTGGAAAATCAAGAATCAACTGCATTTTGTCGCCTGTGATATCAAATAATTGTGCACTTTGGGTTAATTCTGGTCCTGTTGGCAAATATCTGTCTTTAGTGATTTTGTTATAAGCGACCATGTATTTCCCATAAGGTTTTTTAGTGTCACCTCCAGGAATCATTAAGTGACCCACGGAATAATAAGTAGGAACTCTGTCTAATATTTTTAAGGTTTTAATGTCCCATTTTACAACTTCAGAAGACACGAACATACTTGTATATGCATTTCCTCTTCCATCAAATTCAGTATGCAATGGTCCAAGTCCTGGTTTTTTAACTTCTCCGTGAAGAACGGCTTCATATTTAAGTACTGGAATACCTTCATATTCTCCATCAAATTGTTTTGCGGCGATGGCTTTTTGTAATTTTTCAAAACTAAATACAGGAATTACGGCGGCTAATTTTCCACTACCCACAATATATTCTCCTGTTGGGTCAACATCACAACCATGAGGAGATTTTGGGCAAGGCATCATATAACAAATGTCTTTTAACTCTTTTGCATCAAGAACCAAAACTTCGGTTTTAATTTCAGATTTTGCAGAATGTGTTGCCTCATCCCAAGTATTGTGGGCATATCGAACTTTTTCTTTTTTACCTTTACCCGCTTTAATATATTCTTCGGCTTTTTTCCAATTCACAGCCATAATGAAGTCCTTGTCATTTTGGGAAGCATTTACTTCCAGCAAAGTATTGGCTTGTTCTGAATTATAACATGAAAAGAAAAACCAACCGTTTGAAGGTCCTTTTCCACCATGTGCTTTATCGAAATCAACTCCCGGCAAACGCAATTGGAAAGCAATATCCATTTGGCCTTCTTTATTTGCGGTAACAAAACTTATGTGAGTTTTGAAATTTTGTTTGTAGGTATTGATAGGAACATCTCCATTTTCATAATCTCCAGGAACGCTAAAACGAGTTCCAGCCACTAAATATTCAGAATTTTCAGTAACATAAGGCGATGAGTGATTCCCGGCACTGTTAGGCAATTCAAGAATTTCGGTGGTTTTGAATGTTTTCAAATTGATTCGGGCAACACGTGGTGTGTTGTTTCCATTTATAAAACACCACCTCCCGTCTATTTCGCCTTTAGTTTGTGAAAGTTCAGGATGGTGGGCGTCATCCCAAGGCACAAATCCGTGAGAAGTATTCAACATTGGTTTCGTTTCTTCGCTATAACCCCATCCGTTTTCAGGATCTTGAGAAAAAACTGGAATTACCTTAAATAATCTACCGCTTGGCAAACCATAAATGCTCAATTGGCCACTGAAACCACCAGAAACGAAGTTATAGAACTCGTCATATTTCCCTGGTGCCACATACGCTTTTTTGGCAGCATCACCACTCACAAGATCTCCAGAATCTTTAGGTTTGCAGGAACTAAAAAATGCGGCTACCATAAAAATGGCTAAAGACGCTTTTAAAAATTTATTTTTCATATTATTTTGGTTATTTATTAATACTAATTATTTAACTCCGTCGTTTTTACGCATAAACTCAAGAAGATTTCTTGCGTCAGTATCGTTAAGCGCTTGATTTGGCATACGAACCAAGCAAATTTCCAACAAAGCCTGCAGCTTTGGATCTTTATCAATCATTGGATCTGGATTTGTAATAAAATTCATGATCCATTCAGGTTTGTGTCGAGACATAACCCCTTTCCAACCTGGTCCAACCAATTTTTCTTCGGTCAACTTGTGACAAGCAGAACATTTAACGGATTCGATTTTTCCCCCTTCGGCAACCATCTTTTCATCGATTTTTGCTCCCAATTCGACGGTAGTGAATTTTCCAAGACCTCTGTTTGGATCATAAGTAGATACATCCGCAGTTTTTTCAGTGGTTCCTACATTTGAAAAGTCTTCGGTGGATTTTTCCTTTTTCCCACAAGAAGTAAACATTGCCAAGGCAACAATAAATAAAGATAATTTGTACATAAAAATTGATTTTAAAATTTATTGTACAAATTTCTGAATAGTTTAAATATTTAATTATGATTGAAATCATAATTAAAAAAGTATTTTTTTTTGCAACATTTCAATGAAATTAAAACCAACTGATAAACTTTTGTTAAGGATTAAACCTTTGAAACTTGCTCTGGTCTTACATTTATAACTTAAAAATTAAGAAGATGAAAAATTTATTTATTGTAGCCTTACTTGCTTTCGGAATTACAGCTTTTTCCCAAGATAGAAAAGAAATGGGAAATAGACCCGACAGACCCATGATGGAAAAAATATCTCCAGAACAACGAAACCAGTTAATGTTAAAAAAAATGACATTGGAATTAGATTTAAATGTGCAACAGCAGGAACAAGTTAGTCGAATCATTGCCGAAAGAGGTGTCAAATGGGAGGCTATGAAAGCGGAACATAAGGCGAAGAAAGAGTATGAAAAAAGACCAACTGCCGACGATATTTTTGCTATGAAAATCAAGATGCTAGACGAACAAATTGATATGCAAAACAAAATGAAAGGCATATTATCGCCAGAACAATTTAAAGATTGGAAATGTATGAAAGAAAAATTTCAGGAAAAACGTCACGATAAAGATGATTGGAAAAAAGGAGATGAAAAAAACAGATAATTATAAAAAAAACTTCCGGCAAAGACCGGAAGTTTTTTTTATAATTATCTCCAATGAGATGGAATCATTATTTTTCTAAAAGGTTTTTGAAACTTTATCAACCGCTTGAATAGTTAGATCCAAATCCTCATAGGAAAGGGCATCTGTGATAAACCAAGTTTCATAAGCCGATGGCGCAATGTAAATTCCTTCACTCAACAAACCATGGAAGAATTTCTTGAAAGTTTCATTATCCCCTTTTGCGGCACTTTGAAAATCTACCACTGGTTCAGCTGCAAAATGCACTGAAACCATTGATCCTATTCGGTTAATTGTAAATACTACGTTATTTGCTTTCAAAACTTTGTCGATTCCCGCAGCCAAATAAGCTGTTTTTTCTTCCAATCTCTTGAAAATAGAGGGTTCATTATCCAATGCTTGTAACATGGTCAATCCTGCCGCCATGGCTAATGGATTTCCTGATAATGTTCCTGCTTGATAAACAGGCCCAAGTGGCGCTAAATAATTCATTATTTCTTTTCTGGCAGCAAATGCTCCCACAGGCAAACCGCCACCAATCACTTTTCCGAAACAAACAATATCTGCTTTGATGTTGAACAATTCTTGAACTCCGCCTTTGGCGAGTCTGAATCCTGTCATTACCTCATCAAAAATCAAGAGAATATTATTGTCGGTACACAATTGTCGCAAGCCCTCAAGAAAACCTTTATTTGGAGGAATACAACCCATATTTCCCGCAACAGGCTCTACAATTATGGCTGCAATTTCGTTTTTATTAGCTTTGATTAAAGTAGTTACATTTTCTAAATCATTGTATCTTGCCAGTAAAGTATCTTTGGCAGTTCCAGCTGTAACCCCTGGACTATTTGGCGATCCAAAAGTAATGGCTCCGCTTCCTGCTTGTATCAAAAACGAATCCGAATGACCGTGATAACAACCTGCAAATTTGATAATTTTATCTTTTTTTGTAAATCCACGAGCTAATCTTACGGCGCTCATGCAAGCTTCGGTTCCTGAATTTACGAATCTTATTTTGTCTATATTTGGGACCATTGAAACTGCCAAAGCTGCGATTTGTGTTTCGATTTCTGTTGGCATTCCAAAAGAAGTTCCCAGTTTAGCTTTCTCAATTACGGCATCGACTACGGGTTGATAAGCGTGACCCAAAATCATTGGCCCCCATGAGTTAATGTAATCAATTAATTTGTTTCCGTCTTCGTCGTATAAATAAGCCCCTTTGGCACTTTTGACGAAAATTGGAGTTCCACCAACTGCTTTAAAGGCACGAACTGGTGAATTTACGCCTCCGGGAATTACTTTTTCTGCATCGACAAAAAGCTGACTACTTCTTTGATATACCATTTTATATTTATGATTTTAGCCCTTCGACAAGCTCAGGGTGACGGTTTAGAGTTTAGAATTGAAATTGTTAGTCTACTTTTAGATTCTGACCTATTGAAATAGTATTGTCAGACATATTGTTTTTACTTTTTAATTCGGCTATAGAAATTTTGAATTTTCTTGAGATTGAATACAAAGTATCTCCGGGACTTACTTGATATTCACTAGGATTAGCGGCAACTTTCTCGTTAGTATATACAGAATCTTTTTCTAAACTTCCCCCATCGTATTTATAGAGTTGAAACCGCTCGATTAAAGCAATTAATTTAGTAGGATATAGTGAATCCGTGGCGTAACCGGCATCTTTCAAGCCTTTGGCCCAAGCCTTATAATCTTTTTTATCCAATTTGAAAAGTGGTGTATAGCGCGAACCCGACGTTAAAAAAAGGGCATGATCCCTAAAAGAATCATACGGATTATCATATTTTCTAAAGCATTCATCAATAGCGTCATCATCATATTTTATGCTGGCTCCCAACCAATCTTTGTGGCATTTTATTCCGAAATGATTGTTTGCCTGAATACATAACGGACCCGTTCCCGATCCCGATTCCAGAATAGCTTGCCCCAAAATGATACATGCAGGAATACCATATTTGTCCCTATTCGTTTGAGCAACTGCATTGTATTTTTCGATATACGCCAAAATCATTTCATTGGTGACTTTTACCCGGGTTGTGGCCTCGAGAGTCAGTGTTTCGGGAGTTTTTGTTTCGGATGATTTTGGTTTAGAAGTCTTTTGGATTTGTTTTTTGGACGCAGATTTATTATACGTTCTTGCCACCGAAGTATTGGTTTTCGATCCTTTTCGAGTAGTTTGAATAACAGACTTGTTCGTATTGCAACTTACGAAAACCAAGATCATTATTAAGAGAGCATATTTTCTAATCATTGAAAATCTATTGTTAGTGATTTTTTCGCTTTCAGTTTCAAATTCATTCCTGCTATACCTTGGAGTCCGCCCGTATGAATGAGTAAAATCTTCGAGTTTTTTGGAAAATAACTCTTTTGAATCAAATCCATAACGCCAAAAACCATCTTCCCCGTATAAATGGGATCCAAAGGAATCTTATTTTCAACATAAAACTGGTTAATAAAAGCAATTAATTCTGGATTTACTTTTCCGTAACCACCAAAATGATAATTGGTAATTAATTCCCAGTTTTCGTTCTGTGCAAATTTACAAATTTCCTCTTTTAAAAAATCACCTTTTAAGGCTGGAAATCCCAAAACTTTTTGGTGGGGTAAAATACTATTTATGATTCCGCAAATTGTTCCGCCAGTTCCTATGGCACAACAAACAAAATCATATAGGGAATCGTCTTTGGTTAGAATTTCTTCGCAGCCTTTGATGGCAAATTCGTTAGTTCCTCCTTCGGGAACGAGATAAAATTCGCCAAATTTTTGTTTTAGATTTTCCAAAAAAGTAGCTTCGATTTTGTGGCGATAGTCTTCCCGAGTTACAAATTCGAACTGCATTCCGCATTCTTGCGCAAATTTTAGTGTTGGATTTTTTTCTATTTTACTTCTTAATTCATCTCCCCGAATAATTCCGATGGTTTTGAAACCATTTTCTTTTCCAGCGAAGGCAACTGCCGCAATATGATTGGAAAATGCACCTCCAAAAGTGAGCAATGTTTTCTGGTTTTCGGCTTTTGCTTGAACCAAATTATACTTCAACTTTCGGAATTTATTCCCTGAAACAATTGGATGAATCAAGTCCTCGCGTCTTATAGAAACGGAGACGTTATTTGTGAATAACTGTATTTTCTGGGTTAATATATCTTGCAAAACAAATGGCATTGGGTGCAAATATACAACACAAAACGATTGATTTTTTTATTAGAGTTTACTGCAATAATGTTGCGGTTATCCCCCGAGTATGTATTGACGTATATTCTAGTTTTTTACGATTATTTTCGTTCCCATTTCTGATTTGTCGGTCGTGTTTAATTTCACGATGTAAATACCATCACTTAGATTGGCTGTCGAGAAGGAATAGGAAGCATCTGTCCCCAACTGGTTTTTGGTGAAAATCGACCTGCCGACAATATCATACAATCCACAGGAAGTAATTTCCTTTTGCAACGGATTGCTGATGATTACGCTTTTGACAGTATTGTCTTGTCGCACTAAAAAGCTGCTTTGAATTGCCAAATCATTAACCCCCAAAGTACCGTTCTTGAAAGTGACTTCATATTGGGTATTATTAGTTCCAGCTGGTAAAGTCAAGTCGAAAAAGCTGTTTTTAAGGTCGTAAAATACATTGGCTGTTTTATCATGCAAATACACGTTGGCAACTTCGGGAATATTCAACATTTGATTCACCGTGATTTTATAATTGGCTTGGGCATAATTCCTGAATCCCACTGGAATTTTCTTGTCAATATCAAAAGGCATTACTTCTATAATGTACTCATTTCCATCAATCACAAAGTAATTGTTTGCTGGACCATCATTTGGTGATAATGAATCCGCACGATCGACCCCGTCAGTGGAAGTTGAATCAAATGCCAAAACCATTTGGCTAACTGGTCCATTATCCAACAAAGTATTGAAACGTATTTGTGGTAAATCATCCGTGGTGGTGGCAGATTTATCGTTGGCTCTTTTCTCGAATTGGGAAAAATTCCCAGCTCCTTCTTTAATGTAGACCCTATAACTGTTTTTCATTTGAACATTCCCGCTTGCAAGTCCTGCAATCATGAAACCTTGACCCATTGGCGAATATTTTCTTTGATAAATATTTCCTGGACTAGATATAGTCGCTACTTGATTGCCCGATCCGTCATAGGAATAAAAGGTCGCAGGAGTATATATATTTGACAAAGAATACGTGCCATAACCTCCTCTGTAATCCGCAATGAAATGCGAATTTACCGTTTTGTCCTGCTCCCAAAAATAAGCAGTTCCCGTGCAATTTGTTTCAGCTGTCAAAAATGCCTGCAAATTTATTGCCGATGGATACGGATTTCCAGTCATTGTCCATTCGCCTGCCAAAACAGGTATAGTAATGGTTCCATCGTTTGGTTTTCCTCTAAAATCATATCGTTGGTGTTTTCCGTCGGGATTATTTTGAACTCCATCTACCGTTGTTGAATTGGTTCCAGAACTTCCTTTCATCGTGAAACCTTCACCGGGATTTATCGTGGAGGCGGAACCTACTTGGTACCAATCCGAATAAGAAGTATTCGCCGTAGTAAATTTATAAACCCAATAAGGTGCAATGGCAAAAGGATTAGCCGTACCGTCAAATACATTTGATGCCAAAATGGTTGCCGGAGTGGTAGCGGTTTCTCCTGTTGGCATCCCCAATTGGGTTATTCCAAAAGGGTTATTTATTGATGTTGACGACGCTACATTTCCCACAGGAGAACACCAGTAATTATATTGATAATTATTTACCGTTCCTTCTTGAAAAACCGACAAACTTCCCAATCCTTTATTGGCTCCAGATCCTGTGGTGCCTTGCAACAACTGGCCGTCATTCCTTAAATAAAAATTACTGTTGGTTCCGTTTAACTCTAATGCATTTGAAACATAAACATACTGGTTGCTTACAAAAACATAAGCACTGGCATTATTTGTAACATACATATCTTGAGCATTTGCCTGAAACAAAAATGCAGTGGTAAACAATATTGATTCAAAAAGTAAATTTGTTTTCATAATCTAAAAGATTAAGTTAATTTCATTCCATTGGGCAAATTTTTAAAATTCTATTCATTCTTTATTATTAAATACTATTGATTCTTCGTTTTCTGTTTTTAAATTTTTCCTTTGATTTTGAATTCTAGAAATCATATTTGTTAGAT
>CAIOTL010000230.1 GCA_903861155.1 uncultured Bacteroidota bacterium | reverse complement strand
GTGTCAAATATGCTGTTAATAATTTTAGTACATCAGTAGCATATTATAATGAAGGTTATACTCGCACTGGTTAGTGAAGTAAAAGTAAAAATATTTTTGATATTATTATAAAATGGCATTAAAAAATCATAATTATCGTTTTTTTAATTCATTTATATTTATTTTATATTTAGTACATTTTAAAATATTTGATAAACATTTTGTTAAAAGTCGCAACAAATACTATGCTTACATACTAACATCTGACAATAAATGAATAATTCACAAAAAGTATTAACTATAATCAAAAAAAAAAGCGAGAAAAAATCTCGCTTTAAAAACAACATCCGTAAGTTTTTACTTATTCAACAGTAACTGACTTCGCTAAGTTACGTGGTTGATCTACATTACAACCTCTCATGACTGCAATATGATACGATAAAAGTTGTAAAGGTATTGTAGTAATTAATGGAGATAAAGCATCGGATGTTTCAGGAATTTCAATAACATAATCAGCTAACTCCCTTACTTGAGTATCCCCTTTTGTTACAATGGCTATAATTCTGCCACTTCTTGATT
Organism: uncultured Bacteroidota bacterium; assembly: GCA_903861155.1. Lineage (GTDB taxonomy): Bacteria > Bacteroidota > Bacteroidia > Flavobacteriales > Flavobacteriaceae > Flavobacterium. Next base: position 15,190 of record CAIOTL010000230.1, on the reverse strand, counting down.
TAATTTCCTGAATATTACTTACTATTTTATCGTAATGTCCTTGTTTTGGTGCAATTACTACAACTGGCATTTGCTCATCTATCAAAGCAATTGGTCCATGTTTCATTTCAGCAGCAGGATAACCTTCGGCATGAATATAAGAAATCTCTTTAAGTTTCAAAGCTCCTTCAAGTGCTACAGGAAAGTTGTATCCTCTTCCTAAATATAAACAATTAGGTGCATCCTTAAATGTAGCTGCTATTTCTTTAGCTCTTTCATTGGTTTCTAATGCTTCTTGTACTTTTTCAGGAATTATTTCTAATTCTTGCAAATACGTGTGAAAATCTGAATTAGACAAAGTCCCTTTGGCTTTTGCCAAACGTAAAGCTATCATTGTCAAAACTGTAATTTGTGTAGTAAATGCTTTTGTTGAAGCAACACCTATTTCAGGTCCAGCGTGAGTGTAAGCTCCAGCATGAGATTCTCTTGAAATAGAAGAACCAACCACATTACAAACTCCAAACACAAAAGCACCGTGTTCTTTGGCTAATTTAATAGCTGCCATTGTATCCGCAGTTTCACCAGATTGTGAAATAGCAATTACAATATCGGTAGATTTTATGATTGGATTTCTATATCTAAATTCCGAGGCATATTCTACTTCAACTGGAATTCGTGCAAATTCTTCAAAAATATATTCTGCTACTAAACCTGCGTGCCATGAAGTTCCACAAGCAACGATAATTATACGATTGGCATTCAGGAATTTTTCTAAATTATCCTCAACTCCCGACATTTGAATTATTCCTTCATTGGCATGCAATCTTCCGCGATAAGTATCTTTGATAACGCTTGGTTGCTCATAGATTTCCTTTAACATAAAGTGGTCATAGCCTCCTTTTTCAATTTGCTCCAGGTTCATTTGAAGCTCCTGAATATATGGATCGACCAAGGAATCATCCTTGATTTTTCTCACTTTCATTGGTTTGTGCAACCTAATGTTTGCCATTTCTCCGTCTTCTAAATATACGGCATTCGAAGTGTATTCGATAAATGGCGAAGCATCCGATGCTATAAAATATTCGCCTTCCCCAATTCCTATTGCCAGTGGACTTCCCAAACGGGCAACAACGATTTCATCTGGGTTTTTTTTATCGAAAACGGCGATAGCGTAAGCTCCAACTACCTGATTTAAGGCTATTTGAACCGCTTTTCCGAGTTTTATTTTTTCTTTTTTCTGTACTTCTTCTATCAGATTTACAAGTACTTCTGTATCCGTATCTGAATGAAAAACATATCCCCTTTTTATTAATTCTTCTTTAAGCGGAGCATAGTTTTCAATAATTCCGTTATGAACTATTGCTAAATCGCCAGAATTGGAAAGATGTGGATGGGAGTTCACATCGTTTGGAACACCATGTGTCGCCCAACGCGTATGACCAATTCCTATAGTTCCATTGGTAGTAATTTCTTTCGACGCTTTCGCTTCGAGATCCGTAACTTTTCCTTTTGTTTTCGAAAGTTTTATGTCATTTCCGTCATATAACATAACGCCTGCACTATCATATCCTCGGTATTCAAGTCTTTTCAATCCTTTAATAACGATGGGATATGCTTCCCTGTATCCGATATAGCCAACAATTCCACACATAATTTTGGTTTAATTAGGTTTTGTATAAAAAATTTGAAGTTTTAATCTTTTGTTATCTGAAACCGTCGATTTACTTCCATAAAGTATGGTTCCAAGCGGGTTCATCACACTTGCTTTTGGCGTTTCGATATTGAAATCTGGCCATTTAGGCATCAACACATTATAATTTGGTATTTCGGGTATTATTGTAGTTGCAGTTTTTGGCGTTTGCCATTTATTAGAAGAAGCAAGAGCAATATTTTCAGTTACTACGACACCCATTTTGACATTTGTCGAGTCGGTATATTTCACAAGATTTCTAATCTGGTTCGTAATCCTGATTTTATAAGTCGACCCTCTTTTTGAAGTTGGGTCTAGATTTATATTCCCGTCAAATATTGTTTTTGCTTTTTTTGCGGTAGTTCCTGAAGTTCCGTCGACAAAATAATCCAAAACAGGTCGTCTATTATTCAAATCGAACAAATAAATTCGCTGTGGTTCATAGCTATTGGTCATAGAAGCTGCATCAATATTAAAAATAAGATTGGCTTCGTTTATTAACCATCCCTTTTTTCGAATAATGTCTAATTGGTCTGCTACCCCATTTGGACTGCCTGTTTTTCCGTCAGCTCCATAAAGATCCGGTCCAAAAAGATCTAATATTGCCATGGAACCTTCGCCTCCTTTTAGATACAGTTTTTCGTCGCCAAGAGTTGTATTTACAGCACTTGGACTAGTAGCATTTGAGTAATCGGTATTTGTGTTTGATTGATCTAGCAAACTTACCGTATTTCCTGTCATATTCAGTACAATCGATTTGGCAACTCTTGATGTGGTAGCTACAGTTCCTACTGTAGTGACCAAATCCTCAGTATAATTGATTGTAATTGTTCCTTTGGTAAAATTCATCATGGCCATACTCCCCGGATCACTGCCAGACTGTTCTACTTTAAAATACAGCCCTTTAAAATAATTTGAAAAAGCATCATTTGAGAGTAAATTACCTGATCCTGTTGAAGTTGCTGTAGCGCCTGCATTGAGTATTTTTGACATAAAATAAGCTGTATTCAAATTTAAATGCATTGCAGGGGGCGTTCTTGTTGTGGTAGTTACGCTGGTTTTGGCATCCTTTGTTTTGACCGAGATCTCGGCAGGGTCAAAAAAGAAGGCGTCATTCTGGGCAACACTTGTGGAGTCGTTTAAACGATTGCCTAACGAATAACTATTAAAAACTGAATTCTGATTTGTATAATATAATTGTGGGGTAAAACCATCTGCTTGATTTGTATTCATAAAATAGCCCGACTCATAAACACTTAATTTTATCTTGGCCTTAGTGACTCCATAAATAGAATCTAACACATAAGTGCTGCTTCCATCCGAATTCAAAACAGTTTTTAATGGGTCGAAAAAATAAGGAACCGACAAAATTACGTTGCTGATTTTGGGATTATTCCCAATAATGGGATTCACGCTTGCCAACGACACTTGTGTCACGAAACTTGCCGTCGTTTTGCCAAACGCGGGATTGTTATAAATTCCCAAAGCATTTACCGGCAGATTATTTGATTGTAAAGGGCCTATTTTTTGGTTATAGGCTACCACAGAAAATGTTGAGTCTTTGAGCATAAAGTGGTTCTGGCCAATTAAGCCGTCGCCTATTACATTGTATTCTTTATCGCATGAAACGAAGAGTACGATACTTACAAGTAATAAAATTTGCTTTAAAAAGGAATTATTGCGCATGTTTTAAAAGGAAAAATTTAAATTTTATAGAACACTGTTTTTATAGAAATTGATATACGCTTCGGCGAATTTTTCTTTCGGGGTGAAAGATAAAAAAGGTTTTCCCGAAGATTCTATAAATTTTGTTAAACTTGAAGACACTTTATCGGAAGCAATGATAACCGCATCGGAATGTTTAATTACGGATTTCATAATATTTTCGTAATCAGGATTTTCAAGATCAAGAATCGCCTCTTTCGGAATTCCATCAAATGCCACTTTATTCATCATTTCCTTATCCAGGATACCTTCAAAAGAAGTGCCATAAATAGAGGTAACAATCTTTGTTTCTGAAAACAAGGCCTCATTTTTGTAATAATGTTTCATATAGATTGGCAACAAGGCTGCCATCCATCCGTGAACGTGAATAATATCTGGAACCCAATTGAGTTTTTTCACCGTTTCGACAACTCCTTTTGCAAAGAAAATAGCGCGCTCATCGTTATCCGGATATAAAACTCCTTCCTCGTCAGTAAACGTTGCTTTTCTTTTAAAATATTCGTCGTTATCGATAAAATATACCTGAATTCTTTCCTTTGGTATGGAAGCTACTTTTATAATTAAGGGCATATCCAAGTCATTCACAACCAGATTCATCCCCGAAAGTCGAATTACCTCGTGTAATTGATGCCTTCTTTCGTTTATATTTCCATATCTCGGCATAAAAATTCTTATTTGCCCCCCTAGATTATTAATCATTTTAGGCACCTCATAAGACATTGAAGACACCTCATTTTCAGCTAGATAAGGCACAACTTCCGACGATACGTATAATATCCTCTTCTCTTCCATATTGTAATTTGCTTAATTTATTGGCAATAAAAACCATGCAAAATTACAAAATTTTATGCAGTTATCGTCTAAAATATTAAGTTTGCACTTAATTTCAACAAAACAGCCATGCATATTTTCTACGGAAAAACAGCTTTGATCGACTATTTAAAATCTACAAAAACTATTCATTCTAAAATTGGCTTTGTTCCGACTATGGGTGCTTTGCACCAAGGCCATTTATCATTGATGCAACAATCCCTGTCGGAAAATGAAATTACAGTTGTCAGTATTTTTGTGAACCCAACCCAGTTTAACAATCTCGAAGATTTAGCTAAATACCCTAGAAAGTTAGACGATGACCTAAAAAAAACAGAAGCTTTAAGTACAGAAATCATTGTCTATGCTCCAAATGCAGATGATATTTATGACGGAAAACCCTTTTCACAAATTTTTGATTTTGACGGACTAGAAAACCAAATGGAAGGCCAATTCAGACCCGGTCATTTTAACGGCGTTGGCACCGTGGTAAAACGTCTTTTCGAAATTGTCGAACCCACAAATGCCTATTTTGGAGAGAAAGATTTTCAACAATTACAAATCGTGAGAAAAATGGTCGATAAAAATAAACTAAAAGTCACCGTAATAGGATGCCCCATTTATAGAGAATCGAACAATCTGGCCATGAGTTCCAGAAACGAACTTTTGACCCCAGAACAAAAACAAGAAGCTTCCTTGATTTATGAATCTTTAATTGGTGCCAAAGCAAAATTTAAAACCAATAGCGCAAAAAAAACGGAAAAGTGGGTGCAAAAATTATTCAAAAAAAATCATAATTTCAAATTGGAATATTTTCAAATTGCAGACGAGGAAACCCTTTTAACTAGCTCGAGAAAAAACAAGAACAAAAAATACCGTGCTTTTATTGCCGTAGTTGTCAATAATGTTCGATTGATTGACACCATTTCGTTAAATTAATTTACTTTTGCAAAATGCAAATTCAAGTTTTAAAATCAAAAATTCACCGGGTAAGAGTTACCGAGGCCGATTTGAATTATATCGGAAGCATCACCATTGACGAAACATTGCTTGAAGCTTCCAATATCATCGAAGGCGAAAAAGTTTCGATTGTAAACATCAACAACGGTGAGCGATTTGACACCTACGCCATCAAAGGCGAGAAAAATTCTGGCACAATAACACTCAATGGTCCAGCTGCCCGGAAAGTACAGAAAGACGACATCATCATCATCATTTCTTATGCCACAATTGACTTTGAAGAAGCCAAAACTTTCAAGCCTTGGGTTATTTTTCCCAATGAAAAAGACAATTCATTGACTTAATTGTAGAAAAATCCATTCTACAGACTGAACCTGAATTCCTACTATTTTAAAATTTATTTTCCTTTTTAGGTTTTAAAAAAGAAAAATAAAAGTGTTATATTGCTGCTCTTTTAGAATAACCAAAACATTCGAAATCATGAAACAGCTATTCCTTTTATTGCTCTTTTCTACTGCTGTATTTTCACAAAAAACGACGGAATTATTCCCTTCGAACAAATTAGGCGGAAGCCGTGAAATCACCATTGGCCTGCCCCCTTCGTATGAAAAAACCCCGACCAAAAAATATCCAATCCTCATTTTACTAGACGGTGATTACCTGTTTGATCCTTTTTATGGCGCCTTTAACTATGGTGCTTATTGGGATGATCTTCCCGAAACCATTATCATCGGCATAAGCCAAAACACAAATGAGGAACGAACCGATGACTGTGGCTATGACGAAGTAAGTGGCATTCCTTCTGGGAAAAGTGCTGATTTCTTCGAATTCATTGGTGCCGAATTGCTTCCTTATGTCGAAAAAAAATACCGTGTCGCACCCTTTAGAATCATTGCAGGACATGACTTAACCGCCGGATTTTTGAACTTTTTCCTGTACAAGGATAATCCTATATTTAACGCTTACATTTCCTTGAGTCCAGAACTCGCTCCGGAAATGGAAAGCAAAGTCCCAGAAAAATTAGCCAAACTAAAACAACCTGTTTTTTACTATCAATCGAGTGCCGATGGTGACGTAAAAGACCTTCTTGACCCTATTCAAAAACTAGACTCGAACGTAAAACTGGTTCCCAATCCGCTTCTCAATTACAAATACGATCATTTCAAGGGCGCTTCACATTATTCCTTGGTTCTCTTCTCGATTCCTAGTGCTTTGAACCAATTTTTCGATTCCTATAAACCCATATCATTATCTGAATATACCGATAAAATTGCGGTTCTCCCTAATGGATACGTGAAATATTTAACGGACAAATACGATGGTATCTCGAAAAATTTAGGACTCAAAGTAGGGATTAGAGTTTCTGATTTTAAGGCAATCGAGGCCGCCATTCTAAAAAACAAAGCCTATCCAGAATTAGAGAAGTTATCCCAAATTGCTAGAAAAAGCTATCCAAAAGCTATGCTCTCCGATTATGAACTCGGCTTGATGTACGAAAAATTGGGAGATATCAAGAGAGCAGTAAAATCCTATCAGACTGCTTCCCAATTTGAAGAAATAGGAGATTTGACCAAGGATATGATGTTCGAAAAATTTGATGATATGAAAAGTTTAATGCCAAAGAAATAATGTCGAAAATAAAAACATCTTTTTTTTGTCAGAATTGTGGCGCTCAATATTCGAAATGGCAAGGTCAATGCAATTCCTGTAAAGAATGGAATACCATCGCCGAGGAAATCATCCAAAAAGAAGAAAAATCGAGCTGGAAACCTACAACTTCTGACTCTAAAAGAGTTTCAAAGCCCTTACGCATCACTGAAATTGATTCGAGTCAAGAAGTGAGAATGGACACTCATGACGGCGAACTCAATCGCGTACTTGGCGGCGGAATTGTTCCCGGTTCATTAATCCTTTTGGGTGGGGAACCCGGCATTGGAAAAAGCACTCTTTTGCTCCAAATTTCCCTGAAACTTCCGTACAAAACTTTGTATGTTTCAGGAGAAGAAAGTCAAAAACAAATTAAGATGCGAGCCGAAAGAATCACACCCAACAGCGATAATTGCTATATTCTTACCGAAACCAAAACCCAAAATATCTTCAAACAAATTGAAGCCATTGAACCCGAAATTATTATCATCGATTCCATTCAAACACTTCATACCGATTACATCGAATCGACACCAGGTAGCATTTCACAAATTCGCGAAACCACCGCCGAACTCATCAAATTTGCCAAAGAAACCAATATTCCTGTTATTCTTATTGGTCACATCACCAAAGATGGAAACATTGCTGGGCCGAAAATTTTGGAACACATGGTCGACACGGTTTTGCAGTTTGAAGGGGACCGAAATCACGTATATCGCATTTTACGTTCGCTAAAAAACCGTTTTGGTTCTACTGCCGAAATCGGGATTTACGAAATGCTGGGGAATGGTTTGCGGGAAGTTTCAAACCCATCCGAAATATTGATTTCGCACAAAGACGAGGAATTATCAGGAACCGCAATTGCTTCGACTCTCGAAGGAATGCGTCCACTAATGATCGAAATTCAGTCGCTGGTTAGTACCGCGGTTTATGGAACGCCACAACGCAGCACGACTGGTTATAACGCAAAAAGACTGAATATGATTTTGGCAGTTTTAGAAAAACGCGCCGGTTTCCGTTTGGCTTCCAAAGACGTTTTCCTGAATATAACCGGAGGAATTTCGGTGGATGATCCTGCTATTGATTTGGCGGTTGTCGCGGCTATTTTGTCGTCGAATGAAGATATTCCGGTGAATAAAGATTTCTGTTTTGCTGGCGAAGTTGGACTTTCGGGCGAAATTCGTCCTGTAAATCGGGTGGATCAACGGATTCAGGAAGCCGAGAAGTTAGGGTTTTCGACTATTTTTGTTTCGAAATACAATAAAATCGCTTTGAAAAATACCATTATTAAAATCCGATTGGTAGCGAAGATTGAGGATGTTGCGGGTGAGCTGTTTGGGTAAGAAAATAATCTAATTCAAAAGAAGTTTTAATTATGAGATATGAATTACTAACAGATCTGGGAGGTTTCCTTTGGTGGTTATTCATTAAATTTTGCAAAACAGATTTAAAAGAAGAACAATCTAAGGATAAATGGAGTAGAAATATTTTTTTCCTTATTATAATAGGATTGATTATAAGTTTTATTGCTGTTAAATTCTTTTAAAGTTTTAACTTAAAAATTAATGTCAATAAAATTTTGACAGATATACAGACCGCAGCTCTGGAGCTAAAATCAACTCAAAATCACTTTTTCTACAAACATTTCGCTCCTAACGGAGCTGTTTTAGTCCCTTCGGGACATTTTGTTTGTAGAAAAAATAAATTGCCAATAAGTTAGCTCCGTAGGAGCGACCTGTTTATTATGTACCATAAATATTGAGTTCACAACGTTTTTCGGTTTTTTTATCGGACAACAATGATTTTAAGGTTTTATTTTAATAAATATTTATATCCTTAAATCTGAATAATTTCCATTATTTTTCGTAAATTTAGGTGTTCTTTTCTCCTACGAAAAAATTTAAAAAACAAAGTCATGGAAAAACAAGTCGGAATCTGGATTGACACCAAAAAAGCCATCATTGTTACTCTTGAGGGTCATAAAGAAGAAAAAATCACTGAGATAGATTCTGAAGTTGAAAACAGAATTTACCATAATAAAGAAAGCAACAAAGGCACTTTCTCGGGAAATCGCCACGGCGATAGCGAAACGAAATTTGACAACCGTAAAAAAGAGCAAATGGATTATTATCTGGACTCCGTGTTGGACTATGTCAAAGGATCGGATTATCTGTACATTTTTGGTCCGGCTGAAACCAAAACAAAATTGGAACAACGAATACAAGACGAAAAATATTTGAACAAGATCAAACTAAAAGCGGTTGAAGCTGCCGATAGTATGACTCTGAATGAAGTTGTAGCTCAAGTTAAGGATTTTTACAATCCACTGCAACGCAAACTTAATTTGGCCCATCGATTATAAATTATTGAAATTCCTAATTCAAAACCACAGCCTAGTAAGTTGTGGTTTTTAAGTTTTCATTACGGTGCTGGATCGGGAATTATAGCGTGAACCGCTTCGATTTCCTTCAGGATTTCGTTAGATAAAACCACATCAATCGTAGCAATATTTTCCTTTAATTGTTCCATTGTCGTGGCACCAATTATTGTGCTGGTCACGAAAGCCTGTTGCCTCACAAAAGCCAAAGACATTTCGGTTAAAGTTAAGCCATTTTTACTTGCAACTTCCTGGTACAATCGGCTGGCTTCGGCACATTGAGCGCTGTTGTATCTGGAAAACTGCGGAAATAATTTGATTCTGGCATTGGGATGACTTTCGCCGGTGAGGAATTTGCCGGACAAAACGCCAAAAGCCATAGGCGAATACGCCAATAAACCAACGTTTTCCCTGATGCAAATCTCTGCAGAACCGTTTTCGAAAAGTCGGTTTAACAAGGAATACGGGTTTTGAATAGTTTTTATTCTTGGCAGATTCTGATATTTGCTTTCCTCCAGAAAGCGCATAATCCCCCATGGCGTTTCGTTCGAAAGTCCAATATGATTTATTTTTCCTTGTTTGATAAAACTGTCCAAAGTTTCTAGAACGGAATGAACATTGTCCTCCCAAGCGTCGTGCTGTAATTTGAAACCACGTTGCCCGAAAAAATTAGTTTTACGTTCTGGCCAGTGTAATTGATATACATCGATATAATCCGTTTGCAAACGCGCCAAACTTTTTTCTATTGACAAACCAATACTAGCAGGCGAAAAATCCATATTTTCCCGAATATGAGATAAACCTGGATTGGGTCCAGCTATTTTTGAAGCCAGAATTATTTCTTCTCTTTTTCCTGATTTTTTGAACCAAGTTCCAATGATTTTCTCGGTGCTTCCGTAGGTTTCCTTGCGTCCCGGAACCGAATACATCTCGGCGGTGTCAAAGAAATTGATTCCTTTTTCGAGCGCATAATCCATTTGGGCGTGGCCGTCGGCTTCGGTGTTTTGCTGGCCAAAAGTCATTGTGCCTAGGCAAATTTGGCTGATTTTTATCTCAGAATTGGGTAAGCTGCTGTATTTCATTTATCTGAAGTGCTAAATTTATAGGCTGTAAAAGTAAAGTATAGTCTAACAATTGGATCTAACATTAACAATTTTTTAAAACCAAAAAGGTTCAACATTTCCAGGTGAACTTATTTTATTTGTTTATTTAAAACTAATTAATCTCCTTCAACATTTCGGCGATTTCGTCCAATCTCGGTGTGAGGATGATTTCGATTCTACGGTTTTTTGCTTTTCCTTCGGCTGTAGCGTTGGTTGCCAATGGAGAGAATTCGCCTCTACCGGCAGCGGTCAGGTTTTTTCTGTTGATGCTTTTGTTTTCACACAAAATCTCCACAATCGAAGTGGCTCTTTTGGTTGATAAATCCCAGTTATCGGAAATTGGCCCTGAACCCAAATAAGGATCATTATCCGTGTGACCTTCTATCAAAACGGTAATTTCAGGATTGTCTCCCAACACTTTTCCTACCTCGACAACAGCTTTTTTCCCTTCAGAACTTATTGCCCAACTTCCAGAACTGAAAAGTAATTTGTTCTCCACTGAAACATACACTTTTCCATTTTTTTGTTCAATTGTTAAGCCCTTTCCTTCAAAACCGTTCAGGGCATTCGAAAGCGTTTCTTTCAGTTTTCGCATACCGGCTTCCTTGGCCGCTATCAAAGCTTCTAGTTCACCCAATCTTTTTCCACTTGCATCTAAACGTTCTTGTTCTAACACCAATGCTCTTTCTTTGGCTCCCAATTGTTCCAACAACTCCCTGTTTTTAGCCATATTGGCTTTCAATGCTTCATTGCTGTTTTTTTCCAAAGCAGTGTAAGAGTCCTGTAATAGATTCATTTTTTTGTTTGCCGATGCATAATCGGCTAGGGATTGTTCGCGTTCTGATTTTACTTTTTCCAATTCTTTATTTAACGCGTCACGGTCCAATTCCAATTGGTTTTTAGCTTTAAGCAAATCTGCATTTTCATCAGAAATACTTCGATTTTCTTTCTTTAAATCGGCATATTTATTTTCTAAATCACTGTAAATTTTCTTGGAAACACAAGAAGTTGAAAGTGCTACAATCAACAATCCGAGGGAAATTCTTTTTATCATTTTTATTTTTATTTTATTATCAACTAGAAACTTCTCAGGTTTTGGAACCTGATAAAGTCCAAACTTATCAATTATCATTCCACTTCCACCAAAATAGGACAATGATCTGAATGTTTGGCTTCGGGTAAAATAACGGCTCTTTTGAGTTTTTGTTTCAAAGGTTCGCTAACTAGGCAATAATCAATGCGCCATCCCTTGTTTTCTATTCTTGCAGAGGGAAACCGAACGGTCCACCAAGTGTAATTATTGGGTTCTTTGTTGAAAAATCGGAAACTGTCGATGAATCCGTTTTTCATAAAAGTGTCCAGCCAAGTTCTTTCTTCGGGTAAAAATCCGGAAACTTTTTTGTTGCGAATCGGGTCGTGAATATCAATGGCCTCGTGACAAATGTTGTAATCGCCACAAATTATCAGGTTTGGAATTTCCTTTTTCAATTCATTAATGTAGTTTTGGAAATCATCCATATACATAAACTTGTGTTCTAATCTTTCGATATTGGTTCCCGAAGGGAGGTACAAACTCATCACCGAAAATTCGTCGAAATCTACCCGAATGTTTCTTCCTTCGAAATCCATATGCGGAATTCCAGTTCCAAAAACCACTTTTTTGGGTTCTATTTTCGACAAAATTGCCACGCCGCTATATCCTTTTTTGGTGGCTGGAAACCAATAATGAAAGGGGTAACCCGCTAGTTCGAAATCTAAAAGAGGAATTTGTTCTGGAGTTGCCTTAATTTCCTGAAGACAAATTAGATCGGGATTAACTTGTTGAATCCAATTGATGAACCCTTTTGAAATTGCCGAACGGATTCCGTTGACATTGTATGAAATTATTTTCATTAAATTTTTTTTGTGTTTCAAAAGTAATAAAAAAAGGATAAAGATTGATTAAGAAAAATTAAAGAAAATGGAGTTTTTTGCTATCTTTGTTTTTCGCTCAAAACACAAAAATGATATGGGTTTAGTTACCGCTAAAGAAGTTGCCAAAGCAATAAACGCTGACAAGTATGGTTTTTTAGGTACTTTTTCAGGCTGGGTATTGATGAAGGCGCTGAAAATCTCCACTTTAAATAAATTTTACGACAGGAATAAGCACTTAAAAGATGTTGATTTTTTAAATGCCATAATAGATAATTTACAAATAAAGTTCGAAATCCCTGAAGAAGATTTTATGCGTTTGCCCAAAGAGGGTGCTTATATCACCATTTCAAACCATCCGTTGGGAGGAATTGATGGTGTTTTACTGTTGAAATTAATGCTCGAAAAAGAACCCAATTTTAAAATAATTGCCAATTTTCTCTTGCATCGAATTGAGCCTTTGAAAAAATACATTATGCCGGTAAACCCTTTCGAAAGCCACAAAAATGCGAAGTCAAGCGTGATAGGAATCAAGGAAACGCTTCGTCATTTAAAAGACGGAAAGCCGTTAGGAATGTTTCCAGCAGGAGAAGTTTCGACCTATAAAGACGGCAAACTTGTTGTTGATAAAGAATGGGAAGAAGGAGCTATAAAAGTAATCCGTAAGGCTCAGGTTCCTGTTATTCCCATTTATTTTCACGCCAAAAACAGTTGGTTCTTTTATTTCCTTTCGAAAATTAGCGATACGCTGCGTACTGCAAAATTGCCATCAGAAGTATTTAGCCAGAAAAATCGCGTGATTAAAGTGCGAATTGGAAAACCAATCTCAGTCGCTGAGCAAAATGAACATCCAACAATTGAAGATTATTCGGAATTTTTAAGACGAAAAACCTATATGCTGGCCAATCCTTTTGAAAAAGAAACTCCATTTTTGCCAACACCAAATTTAAAACTTCCTAAAAACCCTAAGGAAATTGTTACTGCCGCAAGTCAGGATAATATGATTAAGGAAATCAATTTATTGCGTGATAATGATTGCCGTTTGCTTCAAAGCAAAAACTATGAAGTGTTTTTTGCCAAAGCCAAAGAAATCCCGAATGTGCTGCACGAAATTGGCCGATTGCGCGAAATCACTTTCCGTGAAGTAGGAGAAGGAACAAACGAATCGACAGATATTGACGCTTTCGATACCCATTATCGCCATATGTTTTTGTGGGATGATGATGCCAAAAAAATTGCTGGTGCTTATAGAATGGGATTGGGTTCGGAAATTTATCCAAAATATGGAATCGAAGGTTTTTATCTGAACGATCTTTTTAGATTTGAACCTGAATTATATGATATGCTTCACAAATCGATCGAAATGGGTCGTGCTTTTATCATTAAAGAATACCAACAAAAACCAATGCCTCTTTTCCTACTTTGGAAAGGAATTATCCACATTACGCTTCGTTATCCCGAACATAAGTTCTTACTCGGTGGCGTAAGTATCAGCAATCAATTTTCTGATTTTTCGAAATCGTTGATGATTGAATTTATGAAATCGAATTTTTATGATCCTTATATTGCTCAATATATTCATCCCAAAAAAGCCTTCAAAGTCAAGCTAAAAGATGCCGACAAGGATTTTGTTTTTGACGAAGCGGAATCTGATTTAAATAAATTTGACAAAATTATTGACGAATTGGAACCAGGAAGTTTGCGTTTACCTGTTTTGATAAAAAAATACATTAAGCAAAACGCCAGAGTGGTCGCCTTTAATGTTGATCCGTTATTTAATAATGCGGTTGACGGATTAATGTATATCAGGATTTCCGATATTCCGGACAGCACTGTAAAGCCCGTAATGGAGGAGTTTCAGGCGGAATTAGAACGAAAATTAGCCGAAAAAGGCGAATGTGATTAGGTTTTGAATACCGATAAACAACAAGAAAAACACCTGAATTCAGGTGTTTTTTTTTATTAAAACCAAGCTTTCTTGTTCGCTTGATAAGTTTCGTAAAACTCTTGGTCTGATTTTGTCAGATAAATTATTCCCTCAATAAGTCCCAAAATACTTGTAACCGTTCCGCATGTACAAAGACTAATTGCCAACCAAATTATCCCTTCGGTTGTGTAGCCCAAAAGGAATTTATGAATACCCAGAGGCCCTAAAAGTATGGCCAGAATACCGGCAGCAATTTTTTTGTTGTCTTGATAAACAGGGCGTGGATTATTCCATTCTTCATGTTTTGAATTTTCCATTAAAGATTGATTTTTAATTGATTCCAATTATTTTATTTGTTAAAAAGCACAAAAATTCATAGACTTTGATTAATTCAAATGATCTCTAATTTTGTTTTTAAAATTTTCCCAATCTTTAGGCGAAATTGCAACTTCCTTTTTATATTTTTTTCCTTTTAAATATCCAAGAATATAATTTGCTCTATCCTCCGATTCTGGATGTGTTGCAATCCAAGAAAGTTGACCTGAAGATTGATTTTGTTGCGCTAATTCGAACATAAAATCAGCAAAATACTTTGGGTCAATATTTGCATTCATTAAATAATCTACACTTGTCATATCAGCATCTTTTTCTAGTTTTCGGTCATAGGCTGTAGAACTTAATACTTTAGTGATTTCAGAAAGAATAGGGCTGTTTTTACCCCCAGTTGTTATAGAAAGCAAAACAGACAATCCAATTTCTTTAGAAAGCTTTTTCATAACATGATTTTTTTGAATATGAGCAATTTCATGCCCTAAAACCCCTTGTAAAGCTTCTTGATGTTTGCATGCTAAAATCAATCCTGTGTAAACCACTAAATGATTATCCGGCAATGCAAAAGCATTTACTTCATCTTTTTCAATAATATGAATTTTTAGTAAATCTCTTTCGATATTATTTTTTTTACAAATTGGAGCAATCAATTTATCTAAAGTTTTTATAATAGGATCATTATAGACAAATTTTTCGTTGCGAGAAATTTGGTTCCAAATTAAATCTCCAAT
>CAIOTL010000229.1 GCA_903861155.1 uncultured Bacteroidota bacterium | reverse complement strand
TTTATTCCAGAAACATTAGCCTTAGACGGCGATCCACTTGATGTTTTGGTTTTAATAAACGAACCAACATTTCCAGGTTGTGTAATGGAGGTAAAACCAATTGGAGTTTTTCACATGGCCGATGATAAAGGACCAGACGAAAAAATAATTTGTGTCCCTGTTTCTGATCCAATATGGAATTCATTAGAGAATCTCTCTGATATTAACCCGCACTTGTTAAAAGAAATTGAACATTTTTTTCAAGTTTACAAAGATCTTGAAAATAAAGTTGTAGATGTTGGAGGCT
Source organism: uncultured Bacteroidota bacterium (assembly GCA_903861155.1). Classification (GTDB taxonomy): domain Bacteria; phylum Bacteroidota; class Bacteroidia; order Flavobacteriales; family Flavobacteriaceae; genus Flavobacterium. Next base: position 15,145 of record CAIOTL010000229.1, on the reverse strand, counting down.
GGGGAGACCTTAGTGAAGCACGGGCAATTATTATAGAATGTACTGAACGTTTTGAGCAAATACTAAATAAACCAGAAGGTTTATTTAGTATTAAATAAAAATACAGAAAATAATTGAGAAAGCAATATTCAGAAATGAATATTGCTTTTTTATTTGTTACTGTTTAGTTATATTTGTCAAGAAATTTTAATAACCAACATTTTACAAAATGAATGAAATAATGATTTATCTGCCATTATTTATGGCAGCAATTGGGTTAGCTTTTATGATTTACAAAAAAACCTGGGTTTTAAAACAGGATGCCGGAGATGGTAAAATGAAAGAGATTTCAGAACACATCTACGAAGGTGCTTTGGCATTCCTTAAAGCTGAGTATAGGTTATTAGCTGTGTTTGTAGTTCTTGCAAGCGTAGTTTTAGCTGCTATTACTTTTATACCAGGAACATCGACACATTTATTAATTGTAGTTGCATTTGTTTTCGGAGCATTTTTCTCGGCTTTGGCCGGAAATATGGGCATGAAAATAGCAACAAAAACTAACGTTAGGACAACTCAAGCGGCTCGTACTAGTTTGCCACAAGCACTAAAAGTTTCTTTTGGTGGTGGAACCGTAATGGGATTAGGAGTTGCAGGTCTTGCAGTTCTTGGATTAACAGGGTTCTTTATTTTCTTTTTCAATTATTTTATGGGAGGAGTTTGGACTTCAACTGAAGATATGACTAAAGTTTTAGAAACATTAGCTGGATTCTCTCTTGGAGCTGAATCTATTGCATTGTTTGCTCGTGTTGGAGGTGGAATTTATACAAAAGCTGCCGATGTTGGAGCTGATTTAGTGGGTAAAGTGGAAGCAGGAATTCCTGAAGATGACCCGAGAAATCCTGCCACGATTGCAGATAATGTTGGTGATAACGTTGGTGATGTTGCCGGGATGGGTGCCGATTTATTTGGTTCTTATGTAGCAACAGTTCTTGCTGCTATGGTTCTTGGAAACTATGTGATTAAAGATATGGGTGGAAACATTCAAGATGCTTTTGGTGGAATTGGACCCATTTTATTGCCAATGGCAATTGCAGGTTTTGGAATTTTATTTTCTATCATTGGAACAATGGTTGTGAAAATATCAGACGATAATGCAAAAGAAGCACAAGTTCAGAAAGCACTAAACATTGGAAACTGGATTTCTATTGGATTAACAGCTATCGCTTGTTATCTTTTAGTACAATATATGTTGCCTGCAACAATGAAGATGAATTTCTTCGGCGAAGGATTAAAAGAAATTTCGTCCATGAGGGTTTTCTATGCCACAATCGTAGGATTAACAGTTGGAGCGGTTATCTCATCGGTAACCGAATATTACACCGGTTTAGGTACAAAACCAGTTATGGCAATCGTACAAAAATCCTCAACTGGAGCTGGAACCAACGTAATTGCTGGTTTGGCTACAGGGATGATTTCCACTTTTCCAACAGTATTATTATTTGCTGCTGCAATTTGGACTTCTTATGCTTTTGCAGGTTTCTACGGAGTGGCACTTGCTGCCTCAGCGATGATGGCTACAACGGCGATGCAATTAGCAATCGATGCTTTTGGACCAATATCTGACAACGCCGGTGGAATCGCTGAAATGAGCGAATTGCCAAAAGAAGTTAGAACTCGTACCGATATTTTGGATTCTGTTGGTAACACAACTGCTGCAACCGGAAAAGGTTTTGCAATCGCTTCGGCTGCATTGACTTCATTAGCTTTGTTCGCCGCTTACGTGACTTTCACGGGAATCGACGGAATTAATATTTTCAAAGCGCCAGTTTTGGCCATGTTATTTGTGGGTGGAATGATACCGGTAGTTTTTTCTGCCTTGGCAATGAACTCTGTTGGAAAAGCTGCCATGGATATGGTGTATGAAGTGCGTCGTCAGTTCAAGGAAATTCCAGGAATTATGGAAGGAACTGGAAAACCAGAATATGCAAAATGTGTTGATATTTCTACCAAAGCCGCTTTGCGCGAAATGATGTTGCCTGGAGTTTTGACCATTGGTTTCCCAATAGCAATTGTACTTTTAGGTAAATTAGTTTACGGCGACAACAACCAATTAATTGCCGAAATGTTGGGTGGATATATGGCCGGAGTTACGGTTTCCGGGGTTCTTTGGGCGATTTTTCAAAACAACGCCGGTGGTGCTTGGGACAATGCAAAAAAATCTTTCGAAGCTGGAGTTTTGATTAATGGAGAAATGACATACAAAGGTTCTGATGCGCACAAAGCAGCCGTGACCGGAGATACTGTTGGAGATCCATTCAAAGATACTTCTGGACCATCAATGAATATCTTGATTAAATTGACTTGTTTGATTGGATTGGTAATCGCTCCGATATTAGGAAACGGAAATGCTTCTAAGGAAATCAAATCTGATGGAATGGAGATGATGCAATCGAAGTGTCCAATGATGGGTAAAGATGCGATGTCAATGGGCAAATGTGATTTGAACAAATGCGCCACGATGTCTAAAGACGAATGTGCAAAAATGTGCGACAGTCTTAAATGCACTCCAGCACAAAAAGAAATGTGTTTGTCACATTACGATGCCAACGGAAAATTCATTCCTGTAGAAGGTGTAAAAGCGTGTTGTGCCAAAAAAATGACAGATGAAAAGAATGTTAAAGTTGAAATCATTAACGCTGGCGGAAAAGCAAAAGCAACTGTAACCACTTCTGAAAATGGGAAAGAAAATACACAAGTTTTTGAAGGTTCTTTAGAAGAAGTAAAAGCTAAAGTGGAAGCTTTGAAATAGTCGTAATAACCTTTGTCAAAGTTTCAAACTTTGACAAAAAGGTTTTATAAAAACATAAAAATGCCTCGCAATTTGCGAGGCATTTTTTATTGTAATTCGTAATTTTTAATTTATTCTAAAACAACCCGTGCAATTCCGCGTCAATTTTATTGATAATCATCCCTAAATCTTCGGGATTATCCACAAAATTGATATTGTCCACGTCAATAATTAATAATTTTCCTTTGGTATAAGTTTGAATCCAAGCTTCATAACGTTCATTCAATCGGTTGAGGTAATCGATAGAAATTGTGTTTTCATATTCGCGACCGCGTTTGTGGATTTGGCCTACCAGGTTAGGGATAGAACTTCTTAAATAAATGAGCATATCCGGTGCTTCCACCATTGATTCCATTAATTCAAATAGCGAAGAATAGTTTAGGAAATCACGGTTGGTCATTAAGCCCATTGCGTGAAGATTGGGAGCAAAAATATTTGCATCTTCATAAATGGTTCGGTCTTGAATGATTTTCTTCCCGCTTTCTCGGATTTGAAGTACTTGACGAAAACGACTGTTAAGGAAATAAATCTGTAAATTAAACGACCAACGTTCCATTTGGTGATAAAAATCATCCAAATAAGGATTGTCAACCACGTCTTCGTAGTGGGCTTCCCATTTAAAATGTTTAGCCAACAAACGTGTTAATGTCGTTTTTCCCGCGCCTATATTTCCTGCTACTGCTATGTGCATTATGGTATTCTGATTTTATAATTCGAAATTTGTTGGTTGGTAAAAATAGACAAAATTTGGTCTTTGTAATAGAAATTTTTAAATGATTTGTCAATATTTTCAATCGTATAAATACTATTTTTCCATAAATCGTGTAAATGCAATTTTCCGTCTTTCGAAAAAAGAACGGTTTGGTTCGCAACGACTTGAATTTGGTCAAAATCGGAAATTTTTCCCAAGCCAATAATTTTTCCAAAAACGTCGCAAGAATACCAATTTAATGAATCATCAATCCATTGAAAAGTATTGAGATCAGAGTAATAGTATTTTGCATTTTCTTTAAAAAATGGAATTATTGTTTGAAACGTGTTTTTCAAATAGTTGAAAAGACCAATTTGATTGGACAAACTATTGTAAATCCAAAGCTGGTTTTGAGAAGCAATTCCAGTGGCTGAAACTATTATTGGAACATCATTTTCAGAAAAATTGATTTTTTGAGTTTCATTTAACTGATTGTCCAACATAACAATGGTGTTGAAATTTTCATAGAATAAAATAATTTTTAGCGAATTTTTAATGTTTACCAGGTTGATTTCACCTAAATAAATATTTTTATATTGCCACAATTCAGTTCTGTTTTTCTTGAAAAGCACATTGTCCTTGATGTAATACAGATTGTCTAAATCATCAAAACCCACAAATTTATCGGCATCAATTTTTTGAACTGAAAGCGGAATGGCATCAATTTTTTGCTCTTGTGCCAAACTCAAGGAAAACTGCATTATAAAAATGAGGAAAATTAATTTTTTCATAGAAAGCTAAATTACAAAAAATAGAATTAAAGAAACCATCTTTTTCGACAATCTAAAAAACAACAAAGCCCTACTAAATTAATAGTAAGGCTTTTATATTTCTTTAAAAACTTTGCGTTCTATGGTTTTAAATGTTAAAGTCCAAAAGCAGTTTTCACTTGATCCACAAAATCTAATTTTTCCCAAGTAAATAATTCAACCGTAACGATTTTTTCGATTCCTCCCGGAGCTGAAAAAGTTTTTGTCACCGTTTCTGGAGTACGACCCATATGTCCGTAAGCCGCAGTTTCGCTATAGATTGGATTTCTCAATTTTAAACGTTGCTCTATAAAATATGGGCGCATATCAAATAATTCTTCCACTTTTTTGGCAATTTCTCCATTAGTTAAATTCACTTTTGAAGTTCCGTAGGTTTCAATAAAAATCCCCATTGGTTTTGCAACTCCAATGGCATAAGAAACCTGAACCAAAATCTCGTCGGCAACACCAGCTGCAACAAGGTTTTTGGCGATATGACGTGTTGCATAAGCCGCACTTCGGTCTACTTTACTTGGGTCTTTTCCAGAAAAAGCGCCACCGCCATGAGCCCCTTTTCCGCCATAAGTATCCACAATGATTTTTCTGCCTGTTAATCCAGTGTCTCCGTGAGGTCCGCCAATAACGAATTTTCCAGTTGGATTAATATGATACGTGATTTTATTGTTGAATAAATGAGCATATTGAGGGTTTCTTTTGATGATTCTTGGAATTAAAATGCCAACTAAATCACTTTTTATTTTTGCCAACATTGCAGCTTCTTCATCAAAATCATCATGTTGAGTTGAAATCACGATTGCATCAATGCGTGTCGGTTTGTTGTCGTCGTCATATTCTAAAGTTACCTGCGATTTTGCATCTGGACGTAAATAAGTAATTTCATTATTTTCACGACGTATTACAGCTAATTCCTGCAATAATTTATGAGATAAATCTAAAGCCAAAGGCATAAAATTCTCAGTTTCGTTGGTTGCGTAACCAAACATCATTCCTTGGTCACCCGCTCCTTGTTCTTCTTTGCTGGCTCTGTCAACACCTTGATTGATGTCGGCAGATTGCTCGTGAATGGCTGAAAGAACACCACAAGAATTGGCTTCAAACATATATTCGCTTTTGGTGTAGCCAATTTTTTTGATGACATCTCTCGCGATAGTTTGAACATCTAAATAAGTTTCAGATTTAACTTCGCCAGCCAAAACTACCAAGCCAGTTGTTACTAATGTCTCGCAAGCCACTTTAGATTCGGGGTCAAATGCCAAGAAATTATCAATTAATGCATCTGAAATTTGATCAGCCACTTTGTCTGGATGTCCTTCACTCACAGATTCTGATGTAAATAAATAAGCCATAATAATATAGTTTTTTTAAATTAAGCGAGAAAAAATGGATTGCAGTGTAATACTAAAGAAGAGTTTCTGCTTTAGCATTTTTTTAACGAGGTTGCAATCAGTTCAAATTTTTCCTCTAAATATTCGAATGCAAATATATGAAACCAAATTGAATTGCAAATTAATCTTAACTTTTTTTTGATTTTATAAATCAGAAGAGCCATTTGAAAGTTGGATTGGGTATTTATAATCTTAAATTACTTAAATGTTATTTTTTTTAAATTATTTGGATATCTAAATAATAGTTTGCAATTTTGCCTTATCAAAAAGACAAGATGAATTTAAATGTTTGCAATATTTCTAAAGCTATGCAGGAAAAATCCTTTGGGTCGTTTATTGCTTAAATTTTAAATTAAATTTATATAGCAAAAGCCTCCCACAAAAAGGGAGGCTTTTTTTCGAATTATATCAAACACAAATTATACAAAATATGTACAACTTAAAACAAAAACAGATGAATTCGCGCGACGTCAAATCAATGATTTGTGCCAATGTAATGATGTGCATTTATGTCTGTTGATTCCGAAAGTATAAGTTTATAACATAACTTAAAACCCTTTTGGATGTATTTCTAAAAGGGTTTTTATTTTTTCTGTCCCAAAGCATCTGGATATTTTAAAATCGAAAAATCAAAACAAATAAATCTAAAATCAATAAAAAAATTAAAATTATGAGCACTCCAAAATTTGCAACAAAAGCATTACATGCAGGACACGACGTTACTAAAACTGCAGGAACAAGAGCCGTTCCTATTTATCAAACCAGTTCTTATGTGTTCAATAATTCGGATCACGCCGCCAATTTATTTGGTCTTGCAGAAGCTGGATTTATCTATACCCGATTAAATAACCCTACGAATGATATTCTAGAACAACGTTTGGCCGCTCTTGAAGGCGGCATCGCCGCTGTTGTGACAGCATCAGGAACGGCCGCAATTTCTACATCATTATTGGTTTTACTGAAGACGGGGGATCACATTGTTGCTTCAAACAGTTTATATGGTGGAACTTACAATTTATTGAAAGTGACTTTGCCAAGATTAGGAATCACGACCACCTTTGTAGATCCATCGGACGCTAGTAATTTTACTAAAGCTGCCAAAGAAAATACCAAAGTATTCTTCGCAGAAAGTTTAGGAAATCCAAAATTAGATGTTTTGGACTTAAAAGCCATTTCGGCGGAAGCCAAAGTGTTTAAAGTCCCTTTCATTGTTGATAATACGGTTCCCTCGCCTTACTTGCTAAACCCAATTGAACACGGAGCCAATATTGTGATTCATTCCTTAACCAAATATATTGCAGGAAACGGAACCTCGCTTGGTGGAGCCATTATCGATGCTGGAACATTCGATTGGAGTAGCGGAAGATTCCCTGAATTTACTGAACCGTCAGAAAGTTATCACGGATTAGTATATCAAGAAGCACTCGGAAATGCTGCTTTTATTGCCAAAGTCCGAATAGAAGGTTTACGGGATTTTGGTGCAGCTTTGAGTCCGTTTAATGCTTTTCAGATTATTCAGGGACTCGAAACTTTACCAATCCGTGTCCAGAAGCACAGCGAAAACGGATTGGCTTTGGCGCAATGGTTAGAAAGTCAAGATCAAGTGGCTTGGGTCAATTATCCAGGATTAAAGTCGAGTAAATATTACGATTTGGCAACTAAATATTTGACTAAAGGACAAAATGGTTTGCTAACTTTCGGACTAAAGGGAGGTTTTGAAGCCGCTAAGAAAGTGGCCGACGAAACGAAATTATTTTCGCTTTTGGCTAATATTGGAGATACAAAATCATTGATTATTCATCCAGCAAGTACCACGCACCAGCAGTTGTCAGATGCAGAACAAGCCGCAACGGGGGTAACCAAAGATTTGATCAGACTATCGGTAGGACTGGAAGACATCGAAGATTTGAAGGCCGATTTAAAGACCGTTTTCGAAAATTTAAAAGTATAAACGAAGCATATTTGAACTTAGAAAAACTGAATTCAATGTGTTTTCAAATAAAAAAGTAAAACATCTAAAAATATAACATTATGAAAATTCTAAAATATATTTCAAAAGGAATTCATTTTTTTAAAAGTTTGAATTCAAAAGAAACTTCGGCGCCAAATAAAGGATCCAATTCCTTATTGACTTTAATGAATTCTGAAGAAAATGAAACGCTGTTTATCTAAAAACAGTTGAATAAAAACCCAAATAAATTTTAAAAAAAGCTACGGTGGGAGTCTGTGTAAAGGCTCTTTCCGATGCTGGTTTTAATGTTAAACACGAAAACCAATTTACGTTAAATTTGGTTGTTACAAAAAAATGTAGTTAATTTGTGCCTTTAAGTTCACAAACGTATTGAAATGTTATAAAGAAAGGCAGAGGGATTAGACCCGATGAAGCCTTAGCAACCCTTCGGTAAATCGAAGAAGGTGCTGCATTCTACCACGCCTTGTGTGGAAAGATAACTCAAAGGATTCTTCTAGTTCATACCTAGTTTTTCTTTCTAATATTTCCAGACACAAATCAAAAATTATAAAAGATTTGAAATTGGAAAACAAACCAACAACAATTATCATACAAAATTTCACTACCGAAAGTGGTGTGCTTTGTCCTTTAATCTATTTAAGCTACCAGACTTTTGGGCCAGAAATCAATTCTGCTCCAATTGTTTTGATCAATCACGCTTTAACCGGAAATTCCCAAGTAGTTGGCGAAAATGGTTGGTGGAACGATTTAATTGGAATCGATAAAACCATTGATATTCCCAAATATACCATTCTTTCGTTTAATGTTCCTGGAAACGGTTTCGATGGAAATATTATAGAGAATTATTTAGATTTCAATGCCAGAGATATTGCCAGACTTTTCTTGGAGGGTATTCGTTTTTTGAAAATCAAAGAATTGTTTGCCATTATTGGCGGCTCTGTAGGTGGTGGAATTGCTTGGGAAATGGTGGCTTTGGAGACCAAATTAACGCATAATTTTATTCCTATTGCTACCGATTGGAAATCGACCGATTGGCTTATTGCAAATTGTTATTTGCAAGAGAAAATATTAAATAATTCCTCTCATCCCATCGAAGATGCTCGAATTCACGCTATGATGTGCTATCGCACGCCCGAATCTTTCAAAGAAAAATTCCAGCGAAATTCGACCGAATCTTTAGAGTCATTTGAGGTGGAAAGTTGGTTGAATCATCACGGAGAAAAATTGCAAAAAAGATTTCAACTTTCGGCATACAAAATGATGAATCAGTTGCTGAAAACCATTGATATTACTAGAGGCAGAACTTCATTGGAAAAAATAATTTCCGAAGTGGATGCCAATATTTATATTATAGGAATCAACTCAGATTTGTTTTTTACAGCGAATGAAAACCGGGAAACATACCATGAATTAAAGAAAATCAAGAACAATGTATTTTATAGTGAAATTGATTCGCAACATGGTCACGATGCGTTTTTAATGGAATATGATCAATTAAGCAATTTGCTGGATGTTGTTTTTAAAAATAAAAAGGATAAAATGAAAATATTGAAATTTGGCGGAAAATCATTGGCCAACGGAGAAGGAATAAATAAAGTTTTGGATATTATTATCGACAAAAAAAGTAAAAGCGAAAACATTGCAGTCGTTGTTTCGGCACGAGGAAATGCTACCGATGAACTCGAAGATATTTTGACTATTGCCGGTAAAAACGGCAATTACAAACCATTGTTAGAAAGTTTCAAAAGCTATCAGCAAAACGGTTTTGCGAATATTGATTTGTCGCCAGAATTTGCAATTTTAGAAAAGCTTTTTGAAGGCATAAGTTTGATTGGCGATTATAGCGAAAAAATAAAGGATCAAGTGCTAGCGCAAGGCGAATTGATTTCGGCCAAGACAATAACGTCTCTTTTAAACGAAAAAGGAATTAATGCCCAATTCGCTGATTCGCGTGAATTGATAAAAACGGATTCCAAGTTTGGTGATGCCCAACCTTTGGAACAAATTTCGAAGAAAAATGTGGTTGATTATTTCAAAAAACACACCGATAAAGTCGTTGTTATTACTGGTTTTATTGGTTCGAACGCCAATAATGAAACGACTACTTTAGGTAGAAATGGCAGTAATTATTCCGCTTCTTTGATTGCCAATTTCCTCGATGCCGAAGAATTGCAAAATTACACTCACGTTGACGGGATTTACACCGCCAACCCGGATTTAGTTCCTGATGCTAAAAAAATTGACCGTTTGTCCTTTAATGAAGCCAATGAAATTGCCAATTTTGGAGCTACGATTTTACACGCCAAAACCATTATCCCATTATTGGAAAGAAATATTCCTTTACGAATTTTGAATACCTTCAACTACGAAAACCAAGGAACGTTAATCACTTCAAAATCAAATAAAGAAGGAATTAAAACGCTTTCGGTTCTCGAAGACGTTGCATTGGTAAACCTCGAAGGGAGAGGATTGCTGGGAAAAACTGGTGTCGATGCCCGTATTTTCAAGGTTATGGGGGACAATGATATTAGCGTGAGCATCATTTCGCAGGGTTCTTCTGAAAGAGGGATCGGGCTTGTGGTTGCTGCTGATAAAGCGACAAAAGCGATGATTAAACTTGAAAAAGAATTCGAAAATGATTTCTATTCTAAAGACGTCAACAAGATTTCAATTACCGATGACGTTTCGGTAATTTCGATAATTGGCCAGGATTTGAGCACTTTCCACAAACCTTATACGGCTTTGATTAAAAACAGGGTGGTGCCAATTCTTTTTAACAATACTGTAACGGGAAAAAACGTGAGTTTGGTGGTTAAAAAATCGCAGCTTCACAAAGCTTTGAATGTAATACATGGCGAAATTTTTGGAGTTTCGAAGAAGATAAACATTGCTATTTTTGGTCATGGATTGGTCGGTGGAACGTTGATAAATCAGATTTTGGAATCGGCAGCAACCATCGAAAAACGAAAAGATATTAGACTAAATATTTTTGCGATTGCCAACTCCAAGAATGTTCTTTTTAACAAAAACGGAGTTTCGCAAAACTGGAAAAACGAGATTCAAAACAACGGATATTCCTATACTATTGAAGATATAATTGCGTATGCTAACGAGAATAATTTAGAAAATCTTATTGCTGTTGACAACACCGCAAGCAATACATTTGTAGAGAATTATGTAAAATTGGCCGAAAGTAGTTTCGACTTGATTTCTTCGAATAAAGTAGCCAATACCTTGAGTTATAAATTTTATAAAGACTTGCGAAAAGTATTAGCCGATAATCAAAAAAGTTATTTGTATGAAACCAATGTTGGCGCAGGTTTACCATTGATTGACACGATAAAATTATTGCATCTTTCGGGTGAAAATATCACCAAAATAAAAGGAGTTTTCTCAGGAACATTGAGTTATTTGTTCAATAATTTCTCGGCAAAAGACATTTCTTTTAGCGAAATTTTGAAAGAAGCTATTGATAACGGATACACAGAACCAGATCCAAGAGAAGATTTATGCGGTAACGATGTGGGTAGAAAATTACTAATTTTGGCAAGAGAATTAGACTTGCAAAATGAGTTTGAAGAAATCAATATTCAAAACTTAATTCCAGAACATTTAAGAGAAGGAAACGTTACTGATTTCTTGCATAAATTGAAGGAATTCGATCCAATTTATAACAAAATAAAGGAAGATCAAGAACCCAATCACGTTTTGAGATACATTGGGGAATTGTCAGGCGATTTACAAAATGACAAAGGAAACCTCGAAGTAAAATTAGTTTCCGTACCTTCGGATACCGCTTTGGGCGGATTGAAAGGTTCTGATTCTTTCTTCGAAATTTACACGGAGTCGTATGGCGACAGACCTATCGTAATTCAAGGTGCTGGCGCAGGATCGGCAGTTACGGCGAGAGGTGTTTTTGGAGATATTTTGAGATTGTCAGAGAAAGGATAAAAGATTTAAGATTGCATATTAACGATTTTTGATTTCAGGTTTTTGAACAATAAAATATATAATAGTTATGATAGTAGTCTTTAATGGTCCGTATTTCGAAGCAATGAATGTTAGAAATTTATTGGAAGAAAAAGAAATTACAGTTTTTATTCAAAATGAATATATGTCAAGTATCGAGCCTTGGGTTGTTACTTCGGGAGGTTTAAACCCGGTAAAGTTACAAGTTGACGAATCTGATTTTGAGCAAGCTGAAAGTATAATTAAGAATTATTTAGACGGGAATACTATTTTAGAAACGGAAATTTAAAAAAAAATCCGTGGGGTTTGCGTTTGAAAACCCGTGTCATTCGCGTCCAAAAAAAACAAAACAAATGAAAATAACATTAGACAGAGTAAACGAAAACTTCCACTTTCAGTTAAAAAATGATCGTGGACACATTGTGAATTTAGATGCTAGACCTGATTTTGGAGGTAATGATATGGGGCCAAGCCCAATGGAATTAATCCTAATGGGGGTTGCAGGTTGCAGCGGAATTGATATGATTTCGATATTAAAAAAGCAACGTCAGAACATTACGTCTTTCAAAGCTGAGGTTGAGGGCGAACGCGTTCAAGTTGGCGAAGCAAAACCATTTAAAGATATTTATGTGGTTTTCTTTTTAGAAGGACCAATAAATGAAGAAAAAGCAGCAAGAGCAGCACAGCTTTCTTTCGAAAAATACTGTTCGGTTTCTAAAACATTAGAGCCAACGGCAACTATACATTATAAAGTAGTTTTGAACGGACTGGAATTAGCTAAATAGTAATTTCACAACTTTGAACCTCAAACTTCAAACTTTTTTAATTCAAAAAAATGAACGAACAAGAATTTGGTTTTGAAACCAATGCCATACGCAATCAATTAGAGCGCACACAATATTTAGAACATTCAGTGCCTTTGTTCTTAACTTCTAGTTTTGTATTTGAAGATGCCGAAGACATGCGTGCCTCTTTTGCCGAAGAGAAAGATAGAAATATTTATTCTCGTTACAGCAATCCGAATACCAACGAGTTTATCGATAAGATTTGCCAAATGGAAGGTGCCGAGTCCGGTTTTGCATTTGCCTCCGGAATGGCTGCGGTATATTCTACTTTGGCGGCTTTGTTAAACTCCGGCGATCACATTGTGTCGGCGGGTAGTGTATTTGGCGCAACACATTCTTTGTTTGTTAATTATTTTCCAAAATGGGGCATAGAAACCACTTATTTTGATATTAACAAACCTGAAACTATTGAAAGTTGTATTCAACCCAATACCAAAATTCTTTTTGCCGAATCGCCTACGAATCCAGCAATAGATATTATTGATTTGGAATTGCTTGGGGCTATTGCCAAAAAACACAATCTGATTTTGATCATCGACAACTGCTTTGCAACCCCTTATTTGCAGCAACCTTTAAAATGGGGAGCGCATTTGGTAATACATTCAGCAACAAAATTAATGGACGGTCAAGGAAGAGTTCTTGGCGGAATAACGGTTGGTGAGGCCGAATTAATTCAAAAAATCTATTTATTTTCTCGATTGACAGGTCCTTCTTTATCACCGTTTAATGCTTGGGTATTGTCGAAAAGTTTAGAAACTTTGGCCATTCGTTTAGACAGACATTGCGAAAATGCAATGAAAGTAGCCGAGTTTTTAGAACAACATCCAAACGTAAATAAAGTAAAATATCCGTTCTTGAAATCGCATCCACAATATGCAATTGCCCAAAAGCAAATGAAATTAGGTGGAAATATTGTTGCTTTCGAAATCAAAGGCGGTCTTGAAGCAGGAAGAGCTTTCTTAGATAAAATAAAATTATGTTCGTTGTCACCTAATTTAGGAGATACTAGAACGATTGTAACGCATCCAGCCTCTACAACACATAGTAAATTGTCTGTTGAAGAACGTTTGGCAGTAAGTATTACCGATGGTTTGGTAAGAGTTTCCGTAGGTTTAGAAACTGTTAATGATGTAATCGCTGATTTGGAACAGGCGTTATCATAAGAATTTTGATTGATGATTAACGATTTTAGATTGCAGATTTAATGTAATACCTTAATTTTAAAATTGACCAAATGGCTCACGGAAAGACGATAAAAATATTTTTGATTGATGGTGATTCAAATGGACGCATGAGCTGTGAACTTTCGAATTGGACAGGAAAGGCTTATAAAATTCCTAGAATAAAAATCAAGGAATGTTCAGATAGAGATGATTTGGTCAATACAGGAATCTATTTGCTTTTTGGTAAAGATGAAGAAGCAAATGATTTAGTTTACATTGGAGAAGCAGAGTCTGTTTTAAATAGATTGAAACAGCATTTAAGTGGTAAAGAATTTTGGAATGAAGCGATTGTTTTTATTTCTAAAGATGACAATTTAAATAAAGCGCATATTAAATACTTAGAAAATAGACTTCATGATATTGCTATAAATGCAAAACGTTATAAAGTTGAAAATTCGATAATTCCAACTCAATCCTCAATTTCTGAATCAGATAGATCTGAAATGGAAGAGTTTATTGAATATGTAAAAATACTTGTAAACACATTGGGTCATAAAGTTTTTGATGAAAAAAGAGAACTTAAGGCTAAGGAAAAACAAGATTTTTTCTTTCTTAAAGCTGCAAGAGGTGCTGATGGGCAAGGTGAACCAACATCTGACGGCTTTGTTGTCTTCAAGAGTTCAAAAGCAGCATGCTTGCCAACAAATTCATTTGGTTCTAGTCTTATGAAAACAAGACAAAAATTGATTGACACAGATGTTCTTGAAGACAAAATTGAATATTTTGAATTTACAGAAGATTATATATTTAGTAGTCCTTCAACCGCTGCAGCAATTGTAATGGGAAGAAATGCTAATGGACAGAAGGAATGGAAACTTAAAGACGGAAAAACATTAAAAGATTTTGAAACGAATTCATAAATAAAAAATCAGCAATCGTTAATCTTCAATCAAAAATAAATCATGCTCTCAAAAAAAACAAAATACGGAATAAAAGCTTTGACTTTTTTGGCGCGCCAAGAAGATCAAACGCCTGTTGCTATTGCTGAAATTGCAAAAGCCGAACATATTTCGATTAAGTTTCTCGAAAGTATTTTGTTGTTGCTGCGTCATTCTGGTTTTTTGGGTGCCAAAAAAGGAAAAGGCGGCGGCTATTATTTAATTAAAGACCCCAAAGATATTAATATGGCAAATGTCTATCGCATTCTCGAAGGACCCATTGCCTTGTTGCCTTGCGCCAGCCATAACTTTTATGAAAAATGCGACGATTGTACGGATGAATCTATTTGTGCCGTTCGTAAGCTGATGATGGAAGTGCGAGATAACACTTTGATGATTTTAGAAAATAACTCCTTGGCGGACATCGCTTTTTAACAATAAAAATTTAAGATAAAGTTTTGTAGTTTGCTAAAAAATAGTACTTTTGCGGACTAATCTACCAAACCGATAGGGTAATAGATTTAA
>CAIOTL010000228.1 GCA_903861155.1 uncultured Bacteroidota bacterium | reverse complement strand
ATTCTAGGTTTAAACGGTTCTGGAAAATCTTCCCTTTTGAAGATTATTGCTGGGGTAGATAAAAATTATCAAGGAGATGAAGTATTTCAACCGGGATACACAGTAGGTTATTTGGAACAAGAACCTATTTTAGACGATTCGAAAACAGTAATCGAAATTGTTCGTGAAGGTGTTGCCGAAACCATGGCAGTTCTTGAAGAATACAATAATATCAATGATTTATTTGGCCTTCCAGAAAATTACGAAGATGCGGATAAAATGGACAAGTTAATGGATAGTCAAGCTACATTGCAGGACAAAATTGATGCGCTTGGAGCTTGGGAAATCGATACGAAACTAGAAATTGCCATGGATGCTTTACGCACTCCAGAAGGCGATACGCCAATCAAGAATTTATCAGGTGGGGAACGCCGTCGTGTGGCTTTATGTCGTTTGTTATTGCAACAACCAGACGTTTTGCTACTTGATGAGCCTACGAATCACTTGGATGCAGAAAGTGTTCTTTGGTTAGAGCAACATTTGGCACAATATGCCGGAACTGTAATTGCTGTGACGCATGATAGATACTTTTTGGACAACGTTGCGGGTTGGATTTTGGAATTGGATAGAGGAGAAGGTATTCCTTGGAAAGGGAACTATTCTTCTTGGTTAGACCAAAAATCAAGCCGTATGGCATTAGAAGAAAAAGTAGCTTCGAAACGTAGAAAAACCTTAGAACGTGAGTTGGATTGGGTTCGCCAAGGTGCGAAAGGTCGTCAAACGAAACAAAAAGCGCGTTTACAGAACTACGATAAACTCTTGAATGAAGACCAAAAACAATTGGATGAAAACTTGGAAATCTATATTCCGAATGGGCCACGTTTGGGAACTAATGTTATCGAAGCCAAAAATGTAGCCAAAGCTTTTGGAGAAAAATTATTATACGACAATTTGAATTTTACTTTGCCACAAGCTGGAATTGTTGGAATTATCGGACCCAATGGTGCGGGTAAATCGACTATTTTCAAAATGATAATGGGCGAACAAAAAACAGATAGTGGTGAGTTTTCAGTTGGTGATACCGTAAAAATCGCTTATGTAGATCAAGCGCATTCGAATATTAATCCGGATAAATCTATTTGGGAAAACTTTGCCGATGGTCAGGAATTAATCATGATGGGCGGAAAACAAGTAAATTCTCGTGCTTATTTATCTCGTTTTAACTTTGGTGGAGGCGAACAAAACAAGAAAGTTTCTATGCTTTCTGGTGGAGAACGAAACCGTTTGCACCTTGCCATGACTTTGAAAGAAGAAGGAAACGTACTTTTGCTAGATGAACCAACAAATGATTTGGATATTAATACGCTTCGTGCTCTTGAAGAAGGGTTGGAAAATTTTGCTGGTTGTGCTGTTGTAATTTCGCATGATAGATGGTTCTTGGACAGAATTTGTACTCATATTTTGGCTTTCGAAGGAGATTCTGAAGTGTATTATTTTGAAGGTGGATTCTCTGATTATGAAGAAAATAAAAAGAAACGTTTGGGTGGTGATTTAACTCCAAAACGATTGAAATACAGAAAGTTAATTCGATAATAATTATTGTAGCTTTAAAACAAAAAGTGGATATCTATTTATAGATATCCACTTTTTTTATCTTATATCCGTTATCGGAATTAATTCTTAAAGAAAAACAGCTACGATTAAATCAATCATTACTAACCAAAACAAAAATTATTAAAAAAGAACCGCTTTCTTCCGCTATGATTACAAATTTCCTATAATGAAATTTAAGATTAACCAAATTTAAGTCTACTATCAAACATGGCACATGATATTTATCATGATGCTGTTTTATTCTAAAAATCTCATCTTCAACGCTTCTGTCGGAATCATACACTGTTCTTTTTTACCATACCATTTATAGCGATTTTTGGCAATATAATCATAAAGATGATTTCTAATTCCGGTAGGGATAATTTTAAAAATAGTTCCAAAATGGAAAAATCCACCTAAACTTTTTGAAATTTCTAATGCTGCGGAAGACTTATAATAATAGGCAATTCCGGGCTGATAGAGAATAATACTATCAATTTTTAATGGGTTGATTCCAATGTGTTTGAGGATTTGTTTTCCTAATTCGGATTGTAAAGCAACAAACCGAAATACATCTTTTTTATCATGTTGAATTACAAATTGTACCGCTGATTCACATAAATTACAAACGCCGTCAAATAGGATTATTTTTTTGTTTTT
>CAIOTL010000227.1 GCA_903861155.1 uncultured Bacteroidota bacterium | reverse complement strand
TATTTTTAATTTAATTTTATTAGTCAAAGTAACTTCATAAGATTGTTCTTTTTTTTCATAGAAAGCTACCTCTCTATTGCTTTTCAGTTTATTTTCAAAAAACTCATTAGCAGTAAATCTTTTTGGAAAAAAAATTCTATATACTTTCCTTAATTTTTTTAATTTCATTTGAGAAACTTCCTAAGTTCGACTTTTAATTAATTTTGCGGGTACACCACCAACAATAGTATTTGATAAAACATCTTTGTTAACTACAGCTCCTGCTGCAACTATCGCACCTTGTCCAATCCGAACCCCATCTAAAATGCTACAGCCAGATCCTATCCAAACATTATCTTCAATAACAACCCCTTTTTTTGTCAACCCTTGTTGATTGATTGGTGTAGATATATCTGTGAAGATATGATTTGACGGTATAATTAAACAATGTCCAGCAATCAAAACATTATCCCCTATAGTTAAATCACCAACCCCATATAGAACTGTATAGGGATTTATAGAACAATTATCACCAATAATTATATTTCCTCCATAAGTCATTAGCAATACGCCATTCAATAGTTCACAATTTTTTCCAACATAAATTTTTCCACCTCTTTCGGTATTCATAACCACATTTGGGTATATTTTTACCGATGGATGTATAATCACATTTGGATTAGTATTGTTTTTAATCTTAAAAAATGATTTTATTTTTTTTTATAATTTTTAATACCATTTGCAATCAATTTTTAAATCTCCTACATTACCACCATAAATCTTGTAATCGTTCACAAAATCTAATACTTGAAATGAACAAATATCATTTAAATACTCATATACTGTTTCATTTTTAAATGTTGCAATATCTAAACTATAAGACCCCTTTAGCAACAATCCAGATGGTATTTCACAAACTAATTGGTTAACAGCTTCATCAATTGAATTTATAGTTGTAAAAATTTTATTTTTATTAATGTTCAATAATGCAATTCCAACATTACAATTCGTTATCTGTTCATTAAAATCTATAACAATCTTAACTGTTTCATTATGATTATGAAAAGGTTCATCTCCAATAATCTCAACCTTTCTAATACTATTTATAGTATTAACCTTTATATTTCTATATATTTTTGAAACCTCATAATTAGTACTATCTGCGAGGTACTTATTAACTATATCATTAATTTCCCCTACATATGATATCGTCCCATTCCGCATTATCAATCCTCTAGTACACAATTGTTTAACTGCCTCCATATTATGACTCACAAACAACACCGTCCTGCCGCCTTGACGCGAAATATCCTGCATCTTGCCAATGGCTTTTTTCTGAAACTCGGCATCGCCCACGGCCAGTACCTCATCAATGACCAAAATCTCGGGTTCAAGAAAAGCGGCAACAGCAAAAGCCAACCGCACCGTCATCCCGCTGCTATAGCGCTTCACCGGCGTATCAATGTAGCGATCACAACCCGAAAACGCAATGATTTCGTCAATCTTGCTGGCGATTTCTTTCTTGGTCATTCCCAAAATAGCACCGTTCAGGTAAATGTTTTCCTTGCCAGTCAGTTCCGGGTTAAATCCCGTGCCTACTTCGAGCAAAGAAGCAATGCGGCCTCGGGACTTGATACTTCCTGTAGTGGGTGCGGTAACCTTAGATAATATTTTTAAGAGTGTCGATTTTCCCGCGCCGTTTTTGCCTATGATGCCCAAGACTTCTCCTCGTTCCACCTCAAAATTAATGTCCTGCAGGGCCCAAACATAGTCACTCGTCCCTTTAGTCGCCCGGTCATTGGTGTCGCCTATTTTGAGATAGGGGTTTTCCTTACCCCGCACTTGGTGCCACCAGCGGTTCAGGTCGTGGCTGAGTGTACCCGTGCCTACCTGCCCGAGGCGGTATTGCTTAGAGATGTTTTCGGCTTTAAGAATGATGTCTTTCATTTTTAGTGAGTAGTGAATGGTGAATGGTGAGTGGTGAATGGTGAGAAGTGAATAGTGAAGGGTAAAGGGTAAAGGGTAAAGGGTAAAGGGTAAAGGGTGAATAGCGAATGGTGAGTCGTAACTACTTTTCTATTCACTTCTCACTATTCACTTCTCACT
>CAIOTL010000226.1 GCA_903861155.1 uncultured Bacteroidota bacterium | reverse complement strand
AGTGAAAAACGAAATAGGCCACCGAAAGGACACTTAAAATTTTTAAAACATTATTTTTCCATTCTAGTTTCCAAGTTTTTCTTGCTTTCCAAATTGCTTTCAAAACATAAATAATCACGATTCCGTAAATGACATCACCAACAGAAAAAGGAATTTTTCCTAATGTTACTCGAGAAATCTTTGAAATAATGATATACAAACCATTGCTGTAAAAACGTTCTACAAGTTCAGGAAAAAACGGAACGATTTGTAAAATCAGGATTTGAATCAGGAGAAATAATGGAAGGATGTATTTGCGTCGCACAGTTTTACTTTTGGCATAAAAATAACAATTAATATGCTAGTTCGCTTTCTTTTTTTGTAAATTTGTTTTTCAATAAAAGGAAGAATGACACAAATTACTTTAAATATTCCAGACGGTGAATTGAGTTTCTTTATGAAATTGATAGAAAAGTTTAATTACGAAACCGTGATTAATGAATTTTCTGTAACTCAAGAAATGAAAAATTTGTTGGATGAAAGGAGAGCAACATCAAAAACTGATGATTTTATTCCTTGGAGCCAAGCAAAAAAGCAATTGCGTTTTAAATCTGAAAAATGATTTATAAAGTTGTAATTGAATCAAGAGCAATTTTTGACATCCAGCAAGCAATTGACTATTATGATTCCAAACAGAATGGGTTGGGTACTTATTTTTACCAAGTAGTTCAAGAGCATGTAGAAACGTTGTCTAAAAGTCCTTTTTTTCAAATTCGATACAAAGATTATTACGGTTTCCCAATCCGTAAATTTCCTTTTATTCTTCTTTATTATATAGATGAAAAGCTAGCAATCCTCTATATTATGTCTGTTTTCAATACCAATTTGAATCCTTCGAAACATCCAAAATAACAAAAAAAATATATAATGAGCCAAGAAATAAGAAATCTGGAACCCAAAGCGCTTTGGAATAAATTCGCTGATTTGAATGCTGTTCCTCGTCCATCTAAAAAAGAAGAACGTGTCATCGAATTTATGAAGAACTTCGGAAATTCATTAGGATTAGAGACCTTTGAAGATGAAATTCGTAACGTGATTATCCGAAAACCGGCACCTGCAGGAATGGAAAATCGCAAACCAATCGTCCTTCAAGGGCATTTGGATATGGTGCATCAAAAAAACTCGGACACTGTTTTTGATTTTGATACACAAGGAATAGATATGTATGTGGATGGCGACTGGGTTCGAGCTCGTGGAACCACGCTTGGCGCTGATAATGGTTTGGGAGTAGCCATGATTATGGCGATTTTAGAATCAAAAACTATCAAACATCCAGCGATTGAAGCTTTGTTTACCATTGACGAAGAAACTGGAATGACAGGCGCTTTAAATCTAAAAGGTGGAATTCTGAAAGGCGAAATCCTTTTGAATTTGGATACCGAGGAAGATGACGAAATCGACATTGGTTGCGCTGGAGGAATTGATGTTACGGCTACTCGAGAATATCACGAAGAGGAAACTCCAGAAGATTCTGTGGGGTATACCATCACTGTTAAAGGCTTAAATGGTGGTCATTCAGGAATTGATATTCACAAAGGTTTGGGTAATGCCAATAAAATAATGAATCGATTATTGTTCGACGCTTTCGAGAATTTTGGTCTTCAAGTTGCTGAAATCAACGGAGGTAGTTTGCGTAATGCGATTCCGAGAGAAAGTGTAGCGAAAGTGATTGTTGCTGGAATGTATGACGAGGCTTATGTTTTTGATATGCAGGAAATCATCAACGACATCAAAACCGAATTCAAGACTACTGAACCCAACTTGACAATCGAAATCGTGAAATGTGATTTGCCGAAAAAAGTAATGGATTTAGGCGTGCAAGAAGGAATACTTCGTTCGATTTATGCAGCGCATAATGGAGTTTACAGAATGTCGGCTGATATGGAAGATTTAGTAGAAACTTCTAATAATGTGGCGCGAGTAATCATCAAAGATGGTGAAATTTCTATTGGATGTTTGACACGTTCTTCGGTAGAAACTTCTAAGTTTGATTTGGCAAATGCCTTGCGTTCTGCTTTTGAATTAAGTGGTTGCGAAGTGGAATTATCAGGTTCTTATCCGGGTTGGACACCCAACGTGAAATCGGAAATCTTAGATTTATTGGTAAAAATCTATGAGAAACAAAACAACAAAAAACCAAAAGTGGTGGCTTGTCACGCTGGCTTGGAATGTGGAATTCTAGGAACGAATTATCCGGATATGGACATGATTTCTTTTGGACCAACGATTCAAGGAGCGCATTCACCTGACGAAAGAGCTTCGATACAATCTTCCAAGAAATTCTGGAAATTTGTATTGGAAATCCTGGAGAATATTCCTTTGAGCTAGTGTTCAGTTTGCAGTATTCAGTGTTCAGGTAAAAAAAAAATAGTGTTCAGTACAACTACTGAACACTATAATCTGAACACTAATTTCAGTCTCTCTTTGGGCTGTTTTTCTTTTCTCTTTTTTCCTCTTTCTTTTCCTTGGCGGTTTTAAGAGGTTCTTTTTTTACCGTTTTCTTTGCGTCTTGACTTTTTGCCATTTTTATGTGTTTTTAAAGGTTAATTTTTGTATTTTGATGAAGTAAATATAGTAACTATTTTTTTATAAGAATCAGATTTTAACCCTTTTTTAAGCTTTGCTTTATTTCAAAAAATAGTTCTCAATGATTAAAAAAAGCAGTGTCTTTATGTTCTTTTTTTCTATATTACTCCAGTCGATGGTTTGGAAGGGAATATTCATTTGAAATTTTGTTTTTT
>CAIOTL010000225.1 GCA_903861155.1 uncultured Bacteroidota bacterium | reverse complement strand
GAATATAAAAACACGAAACCATGATCAAAACAGCAAAGCGATTAGAAATAGTTGAAGAATATTATTTTTCTTCAAAACTTCGTGAAGTAAGACAATTAGCTTCCGAAGGGAAACCGATTATCAATATGGGAATTGGCAGCCCGGATTTGCGTCCATCACAAACGGTAATCGATGCAGTTACTTTGGCAATGCAGGAGGAAAATGCGCATCAATATCAAAGTTACCAAGGATTGCCGGAATTGAGAAAAGGAATGGCTGATTTTTATCAAAACAACTTCGGCGTTGCCTTAAATCCGAATACTGAAATTTTGCCATTGATGGGTTCCAAAGAAGGAATTATGCATATTTCACTGGCTTTTTTGAACGAAGGAGACCAAGTTTTGATTCCAAATCCAGGATATCCAACCTATACTTCGGTGACGAATTTAGTGGGAGCTGTTCCGGTTTATTATGATTTGAAAGAAGCTGCTAATTGGGAACCTGATTTTGAAGCTTTAGAAAAATTAGATTTATCGAAAGTAAAACTGATGTGGATGGGTTATCCTCATATGCCAACAGGAGCAAGAGGAAGTTTGGAATTGTTCGAAAAGTTAGTGGCTTTCGCCAAAAAGCATAACATATTATTAATCAATGACAATCCGTACAGTTTTGTCTTGAATGAGAAACCAATGAGTTTGTTGCAAGTTGAAGGTGCCAAAGAAGTGGCGTTGGAACTGAATTCGCTATCAAAAACTTTCAATATGGCAGGTTGGCGCGTAGGAATGGTTTTAGGAAATGCGGCTTGTATCGATGCAGTTTTGAAAGTAAAAAGCAATATGGACAGCGGAATGTTCTACGGGATTCAAAAAGGAGCGATTGCAGCTTTGAAAAGTGATCAATCTTGGTTCGATTCGATGAATGCAGTTTACAAAAAAAGAAGAATTCTCACAGAACAATTGGCCGAGAAATTAGGTTGCGAAGTATACAAAGAAGGTGTTGGGTTATTTGTTTGGGCTAAATTGCCAGATGGAATCACATCATCGGAAGATTTTATCGATAAAATATTATACGATAAATCAATATTCATTACACCAGGAACTATTTTTGGTTCAAATGGAGAAGGTTACATCCGATTTGCATTATGTGTAAAAGAAGAAAAAGTTCAAGAGGCAATAGATAGATTTTAAAAAATGAAAGTACACGTAATAGGTATAGGATTAATTGGCGGTTCGATGGCATTGGACATCAAATCACTGCATCCAGAAGCTACTATTTATGGGATTGACAGCAACGAAAGTCATTTGGCGGAAGCCTTAGCTTTGGAAGTTATTGATGCTGCGGCAACTTATGATGATTTGGTCGATGCAGATTTTGTAATCGTTTCGGTTCCTGTAGATATTGCACTTATAGTTTTGCCAAAAACTTTGGATTCTATTGGTAAGAATACTATCGTTTTTGACGTTGGTTCTACCAAAACTCCAATTTGTGAAGCGGTAGCCAAACATCCAAGAAGAAGAAATTATATTGCTACGCATCCAATTGCCGGAACCGAGTTTTCTGGACCTTCGGCAGCGATAAAAGGATTATTTCAAGGTAAAACGAATATCATTTGTGAGGTGGAAAAAACGACTTTCAAATTACAGGAAAAAGCCTTGGAATTATTCAAAAGTATGGGAATGAGAATCCGTTATATGGATCCAAAATCGCACGATAAGCACATTGCTTATGTATCGCATTTGTCGCACATTAGTTCGTTTATGCTTGGAAAAACGGTTATCAATAAAGAAAAAGACGAGCAGGATATTTTTGATATGGCAGGTTCTGGATTTGAAAGTACGGTTCGTTTGGCGAAAAGTTCCCCAGCAATGTGGACGCCTATTTTCAAACAAAACAACAAAGAGGTTGTGAAAACATTGGAGGAATATATTTCCAATTTGACCAATTTCAAAGAGTTATTGGAGAATGAAGATTACGATGCCATTTTCAACGAAATGCAAAGTGTAAACAAAATTAGAGAAATATTAAACGGAATGAACGTTAAAAAGTAAGTAGTATTCTATAATAATTTTGCAGTTAAAAAAAACAATCAAATAATAATACAATAAAAAAATAAATAATTAGAAAAGATGGAAAACAAGAAAGAAATGAGAAATTGGTTGAACGAATTCAATTTGACTCATCCATTTGTGATCGCAGGACCTTGTAGTGCTGAAACAGAAGAACAAGTTTTGAAAATTGCGCACGCATTGAAAGATTCAGATGTTAGCGTTTTTAGAGCTGGAATCTGGAAACCAAGAACGCGTCCGGGAGGATTTGAAGGTGTTGGCGAAATTGGTTTGAAATGGTTGAAAAAAGCAAAAGCTGAAACAGGATTGCTAATGGGAACAGAAGTTGCCACCGCTGCACACTGTAAATTGGCCTTGGAAAATGATATTGATGTTTTATGGGTTGGTGCTCGTACAACTGCAAATCCGTTTGCGGTTCAGGAAATTGCCGATACTTTAAAAGGAACTGATAAAATTGTATTGATTAAAAATCCGGTGAATCCAGACATGGCTTTGTGGTTGGGTGGTGTAGAACGTTTGTATGCTGCCGGAATCAAAAATTTAGGAGTTATTCACAGAGGTTTTTCTACTTACGAAAAAACAAAATACAGAAACATTCCAGAATGGCAAATTGCTATCGAATTGCAAAACAAATTCCCTGATTTGCCTTTGATTATCGATCCATCTCACATTACAGGAAACCGTGATATGATTCTTGAAGTTACTCAGGAAGCTTTGGATTTGAATTATGACGGTATGATTATCGAAACACACAATGATCCGGACAATGCTTGGAGCGATGCTACACAACAAGTAACTCCTGAAGCTTTGCTTCAAATTTTCAAAGATTTGAAAGTAAGGAAAGTGAGCGGAGACACTCCTGATTTTGATCAAAAAATGACAAAATTGAGAGCGAACATCGATGTTTTGGATGCTAATTTATTGGATTTGTTAGGAAAACGTATGAAAGTGGCTGACGAAATTGGTCAAGTTAAAAAAGACAATAACGTGGCTGTTTTACAAAGTAATCGTTGGAATGAAATCCAGGAAAAAATGATTGCTGAAGGTGCCAAAAAAGGATTGACCGAAGAGTTTATCGTTAGGTTATTTAAAGATATTCACCAAGAAAGCATTGAACACCAAGAGAAAATATTGAACGCATAAGTCCTATTTTTTATAAAATTAATCTCCACATTTATAATATATTGTGGGGATTTTTTGTTTTTGGAAGTTAGGATTTGACAAAAACTTCACACTTTAAACTTTAAAAGAAAAACAATCAATTATCTTTGCAACAAATCTAAAATCTGAATTCAGAAATCTAAAATTTCAATGACAGGAACCGTTTATAAATCTACAGGAAGTTGGTACACCGTAAAATCTGAACAAGGCGATTTTATCGAATGTCGAATGAAAGGGAAGTTCCGAATTAAAGGAATTAAAAGCACCAACCCAATAGCTGTGGGCGATGTCGTGGATTATGAACTTGAAGAAACTTCGGATACCGTTACGGGAACGATTCACAAAATTCACGAAAGAAAGAATTATATCGTTCGGAAATCGGTGAATTTATCGCATCAAATGCACATTATTGCTTCGAATATAGACCGCGTTTTTCTTTTGGTCACCATTAATAATCCGCCAACGACTCCCAATTTTATAGACCGTTTTCTGGTAACTGCCGAAGCTTACGGAATAGAAACTGTTTTGGTTTTCAATAAAATTGACACTTTTGATGATCCAACTTTGGACGAACAATTGTATTTGCAGCATATATACGAAAACATTGGATACAAATGCCTTCGTGTTTCTGCCAAAGAAAGTAAAGGAATCGACAAATTGAAGGAAATGATGATGGACAAAGTGAGTATGTTTTCCGGTCATTCTGGCGTGGGGAAATCGACTTTGGTCAATGCCTTGGAACCTTCTTTAGATTTAAAAACAAAAACGATTTCCGAAGCAAGCAAGCAAGGACAGCACACAACCACTTTTGCCGAAATGTATGATTTGTCTTTTAATGCTCGAATAATTGACACGCCGGGAATCAAAGGTTTCGGGATTGTCGATATGGAAAAGGAAGAAATTAGCGGTTATTTCCCTGAGTTTTTTAAGTTGAAAGAGCAATGCAAATTCAATAATTGTTTGCACAAAGATGAACCACATTGCGCCATAAAAAAAGCATTGGAAAACGACGAAATCGCTTGGTCACGCTATAATAGTTATCTTAAAATTCTGGAAGGAGATGATGAAAATTATCGAACTGATTCTTATGATGAAGACCGAAAAGCCAGTGATGAAACTAGGAAATAATTTAGGCAAAAGCCAATAGTAAATTAGCCAAAAGTGAAAGCAGTAATCCAAAGAGTTTCTTCCGCTTCCGTAACCATCGACGGAAAAATCGTAGCCGAAATTCAAAGAGGATTACTCGTTCTGCTTGGAATTGAAGATGCCGATACTCAAGAAGACATCGATTGGTTGGCTTCAAAAATCGCCAACATTCGAATTTTTGGAGATGAAAATGAGGTGATGAACCTGTCAGTCAAAGAAATTAATGGCGATATAATTGTTGTTTCTCAATTCACTCTCCATGCCTTGACAAAAAAAGGCAATCGTCCGTCCTATATTAAAGCGGCAAAACCCGAAATTGCCATTCCTCTTTATGAGAATTTCGTGCATCAATTAGAAAATGAATTGGGTAAAAAAGTGCAGACCGGCATTTTTGGTGCCGACATGAAAATAGCCTTACTCAATGATGGACCAGTGACGATTTTAATTGATTCTAAAAATCGGGAGTAAGATTGGGTTTCCAACAACCCTGTCAGGATTCAACGAACAATATTCTTTTTTATTTTATTGAAAATCAATGAGTTATTATTTATTTTTCTTACATTTGGATAATTAATATTTTCTAACCAATAAAATAAAAATCTTATGCCATTAGACAATTTAAACAACATTCATTACACGGCAGCCGAAAAAACAGCCGTTAGCACAGGTTTGGCTTCACTAGAAACTACGTTGATTGCCAAACTGAGAAACCTCTCTCCCGATGAACGCAAAAAATATGGGAGCATCAACGAGCAAAACAAGTTGATTGTAAACAAAACCCATGATTATAGAAACAACCAACCCAGTTTGAGCAGCCCCGACGTGGATTGGGTAGAATTTCAAAATGATTTCGATTCCAGAGATTTTATTCAAGCAGCCATGGCGCGATTGCAAGCTATGCTTGACGGTCTTGACAACAACAAGATTTTGCATGATTATGACAATTATCAAGCCTCACTTACCGATTATGGCTACAGCCAATACAAGGCAGGAACAAAAACGCCAGGCTATGAAACCAAAGTAAGCGAATTGTCGCAGTTTTTTAATAGAACAGGCACTACAACTACTGCCACTGATACGCCACTGCCAACCCCATAAATAAAGCAGGACAAATTCAAAGCCTTTTAGGAATAAATCTCTAAAAGGTTTTTTTATGGGATCTTGTTTAAACGGATTCTAGCCCTGTCAGGGTTTTAAGTGCTGTCAGGGTTCAAATAACCCCAAGTTTGGCATCGGCAACGTCAAATTTGGCACCAGCGACGTCAAGTTTGACGTTCCTGACGTCAAATTTGGTGTAAACAACCCCATGCATGGCGTTTTTAGCAAAAATCACTCCCAATTTACCATTCCCAATTCTCAATTATTTATATTTGGTTTTTTAAAACTAGTCATTGCGAGGAACGAAGCAATCTCAATAATAACGCTGCTAACTTCAACAGATTGCTTCGCAATCTCGCATGAGGGACCGGATTTAATGACAAACAGATTGCTTCGTTTCACTGCGTTGCACTCGCAATGACAGACTATGAAACCAGGATTTATATACATCATAACCAATAAAAACAACACCACTTTATACATTGGTGTAACATCAAATTTGCCCAATAGAATCTTAGAACACAAAGAAAAACGGCATCAAAATTCGTTTTCGGCACGTTATAATTTAGATAAATTGATTTACTTTGAACAGTTCCAAATGATTGGTGATGCCATTGGAAGAGAAAAACAATTAAAGGCAGGAAATAGAACCACAAAAGAAAATTTAATCAACAGCATCAATCCTGATTGGAATGATTTGTATGAAGAAATAAAAGATATAATGATAATTTAACATCCTGTCATTGCGAGGAACGAAGCAATCTCAACAACAGATTGCTTCGTTCCTCGCAATGACGGAATAAACGCAATGACATGAACCTAAAAAACTCCCAACTCGAAGTAGACAATTGGATCAAAGAACACGGCGTTCGTTACTTTAACGAATTGACCAATATGGCGCAACTTACCGAAGAAGTTGGCGAAGTCGCCCGAATTATTGCCCGACGCTACGGCGAACAATCCGAAAAAGAATCAGATAAAAACAAAGATCTTGGTGAAGAATTGGCCGATGTGGTTTTTGTAGTTTTATGTCTCGCCAATCAAACCGGAATCGATTTGCAAGCCGCTTTCGACAAGAAAATGGATTTGAAATCGGTGCGAGATAAAGACAGGCACAAAAACAACGAGAAACTTAAATAATTATGAATTGTAAATTATGAATTGTAAAGGAGTAATAGTAAATTGCGCCCCTAAATTATTTGAGCCAAAAGCCAGAAGCCAAAAGCCAAAATTCATAACTCATAATTTAAAAAATGAATTTATTACTACAACCTGTAACCTCTAATTCGAAATCTTCCATTTCAATAACGGGCTCAAAATCCGAAACCAATAGATTATTATTGTTGCAAGCTTTGTTTCCCAATATTGCAATAGAAAACATCTCGAATTCGGATGATAGCGAAGTAATGCAATTGGCTTTGAAAGGCGGCGCAGAAATCATCGACATTCATCACGCCGGAACGGCAATGCGATTTTTGACCGCTTTTTTTGCCGTCCAAGAAGGCAGAACCGTGACTTTGACGGGTTCGCCAAGAATGAAAGAACGACCGATAAAAATTCTGGTGGATGCTTTGCGACAATTGGGAGCTAAAAT
This sequence comes from uncultured Bacteroidota bacterium, assembly GCA_903861155.1. GTDB lineage: Bacteria > Bacteroidota > Bacteroidia > Flavobacteriales > Flavobacteriaceae > Flavobacterium. Next base: position 1,983 of record CAIOTL010000225.1, on the reverse strand, counting down.
TGAATATTTGGAAAGCGAAGGTTTCCCGCCAATAAAAATCACGGGGCAAAAACTCTCCAAAAATAAAGTTTCACTACCGGCAAGCGTGAGCAGCCAATATATTTCGGCACTTTTATTGATTGCTTCAAAACTTGAAAACGGCATTGAATTGATATTGGAAGGCGAAATCACTTCGGTTCCCTATATCAAAATGACTTTGGCTTTGCTGAATGAAATTGGTGTTGAAACTTCGTTTGTTGGAAATAAAATCACTGTAAAATCCTTAACCCAAAATATAGAATCCCAAATTTTGACAGTGGAAAGTGATTGGTCTTCGGCTTCCTATTTTTATTCCATCGTGGCTTTGGCCAATGAGGGAACAGAAATTATATTATCAAGTTACAAAGAAAATAGTTTACAAGGAGACGCAGCATTAGTTGGAATTTATAAAAAAATGGGTGTGAAAACTCATTTTGATGGTAATAAAATGACACTTTCAAAGAAGCTAAATTTCGATTTTGATGCAGTTAATTTCGATTTAAACAATACGCCAGACATTGCTCAAACCATTGTTGTGACTTGTTTAGGTTTAGGAATTGGGTGCCATTTAACAGGTTTGCATACTTTAAAAATAAAAGAAACGGATAGGCTGGAAGCCTTAAAAACGGAATTGACAAAACTGGGGGCAAAAATATCCGTTACCAATAATAGTCTGACTTTGGAATCTTCAAATTCTATCAAATCCAATGTGAAAATTGCCACTTATAACGACCACCGAATGGCAATGGCATTTGCGCCTTTGGCATTAAAAGTATCGATTATTATCGAAAATGCCGAAGTAGTTTCGAAATCCTATCCTGATTTTTGGAATGATTTAAAAAATATTGGATTCCAAATATCTGAAATATAAACTTTGTGACTTGGCGTCTTTGTGGCAAAAAGAAAAATAAACATCGAAACACTTGACAACGCCTATCTCACAATCGTATATTTGCGCACGATTTAAAATTATGAAAGAGAAAACGCATAATTTATAAATCCTAACTCATAACTTTCTAATATGAAATTATCACATTTTCAATTCAATTTACCAAAAGAACTTCTTGCAGAATATCCATCTGAAAACAGGGATGAAGCGCGTCTAATGGTTATTGATCGTAAAAAACAAACTATTGAACATAAAACCTTTAAGGATGTTATCGATTATTTTGACGAAGGTGATGTCCTAATTTTGAATAATACCAAAGTTTTTCCAGCGCGTTTATACGGAAACAAAGAAAAAACAGGAGCAAGAATTGAAGTTTTTTTATTGAGAGAACTAAATGCTGAACAACGTCTTTGGGATGTATTAGTTGATCCAGCCCGAAAAATACGTATTGGTAACAAATTATATTTTGGTGATGATGATTCATTGGTAGCAGAAGTTATCGATAATACAACATCAAGAGGTAGAACACTTCGTTTTCTTTACGATGGTTCGTATGAAGAATTTAGAAATAAATTGACAGAATTGGGAGAAACTCCAATTCCAAAATACATTAATAGAGACGTAACTCCAGAAGATGCGGATCGTTACCAAACTATTTATGCCAAAGAAGAAGGAGCTGTTGCAGCACCAACTGCAGGATTGCATTTTTCGAAGCATTTAATGAAAAAATTAGAAATCAAGGGAGTTAAATTTGCCGAAGTTACCCTTCACGTTGGTTTGGGAACTTTCAACCCTGTTGAGGTTGAAGATTTATCGAAACACAAAATGGATTCTGAAGAGTTAAAAATTACCCAAGAAGCCTGTGATATTGTAAACAATGCCAAATTGAACAAAAAACGTATTTGTGCCGTTGGAACCACTTCTATGCGCGCCATTGAAAGCTCTGTTTCTTCCCAAAGAACGCTGAATCCTTTTGAAGGTTGGACGAATAAATTTGTTTTTCCTCCTCATGATTTCAGCTTGGCAACTTGTATGATTACTAATTTTCACACTCCGAAATCAACTTTATTAATGAT
>CAIOTL010000224.1 GCA_903861155.1 uncultured Bacteroidota bacterium | reverse complement strand
TTCTTTACCATCAATTACGAATCTTCCGTTGAAAATTTTGTGACGTCAATGTTCCGAATTAGCTTGCGAGAAAGCGAAAATTTCTGAATCGGTTAATTTTCTACCTAATTTAATTGATAAATTATCCAAGTATTCCACTTCGTCAGGACTTAATGATAATCCTTCGGATTTGTTATAAGCGGAAATATCATCTATGTCAAGAATAGGTTCAGGTTTGATATTAATGGTGAAAATTTCCTGATTTAATTCGGAATATTTTTGCGAAAGCATTGGGTCAAAATCAAAAAAAGCATCTGAAGCTTTATGAAATTCTTCAATTCGAATAATTCCTGAAACCCCCATATTTTGGGTAATCTCGACAGCATTTGTACTCCATGGTGTAACCATTGTGGCGCGAGGTCCAACGAAAAAATCCGTCAGTACGGATTTTTCTATTTTATAGGAGTCGGCGAAAAGCCAGTTGAGTTTTGAAATGTCTTCTGTTGAAAGTTGGTCTTTTGTCAGTACTGCAAAAACGGTCTTGCTTTGGTTTTCAAAGAAATGAATCATTGGAATGGTGTAGTTATCGTTGTTTTGCAAATTTAGTTTAAAAAATTAGCAAGAGCAAAAGAAATAATATCAAAGACCTTAAAAATTATTTAGGGAACGGCATATCTTGGTAAGCACCCAAATCTGGTGGCAAAGTCCTTGTGTTTCCCGAAATATCGAAAGGAATCAGATAATCTGAATTACCTTTAGCGAAAGCTGCTGAAGTACCGTCAATGTTAAGTTTATTCAGATTAATATTAAAGAATTTAGGATCCTTATTAAGGAGGATTGAATTATAATGTACAGCGTCAGTATTGAACTGGTAATTGGGATCATAGGTAAATTGATTAGCTACATTATCAAACTTTAAAAGACAATTAGTGAATTTATACTCGAAGGTGGTCCCTGGTTTTTTATCTATAATCATTTCGTTGGAATATGAACCATAGATAATGCAGTTGTTGAACGATGCTGTAACAAGATTTTTATCTTCGGGGACAGCGCCTAAATAATAATTATTAACCAAAACCGAAACTTGGCTAGAACTGTTCCAATTATTATTGAAAGTGCAATGCGTAAAGGTATAATCGCCACCATAAGTACAAGCTAAACCGGCTAATCCAGCATTATTGATTACAATATTCTCTCCGCTTATTTTTGCAGTTTGCGCCAAAATACCGTAATTGGTACAGTTAAATATTTGAGTATTTTTAATTTGTACTGTCGTTCCATCATTATTTTGGATTAACATTCCAATAGTTGCATTTTTAATTGTCAAATGGTTGAATTTGTTGTTTGTGCTGCCATCGGTAAGCCAAATTGCACCCCATTGACCTGGAATATCTGAGAAGTCGGGTTCTAATCTGTCACCTTCAAAAATCACTTCGTTTTCCAAACTTTTGGTGCTAGAAGTTGTTCCATTCACATTGATAGATGCATTTGTTGCCAAAACTATTCCAGAATTGGCGTGAAAATAAACTCTTGCACCAGCATCAAAAATTGCCGTTTTCCCTGATGGAACAGCCGCATAACCATATATAATATAAGGTTTTTTCTTGGTAAATTGCAATTCATTGCCGTTCATAGGGTCGTTTGGATTCAAATAGAAACCATAAATTTTTTGATTATCAATAGGAAGTGTTTCGGTTGTCCCGTCGCTAAACCGTTTTGGATAAAGAAAAACAGCATCCTGTATAAGCGTCACCAATTCCACTTTTTGAAGATTTGCTCCGCCGTCAAATTGAACTTGGTCGGTGTAAAGAAAATCGGTTGGGTTGGCGTCGGCAATACTTGCGGTGGTTTCGATAAAAATATACATACTATCTTTAGCCAAAATATTTACATTATCGAAAGATTTTCCTTGATTTCCTTGCATCCCATCAACCGTCATTCTATATTTTGAATTTAGACCTTTGGCCAATTTTATACTCGGAATTATGATATTACTTTTGCTGTGATTATATACCTTTAAGGTATAAGTACTTGAGCCGATGTTAGTAAAAACGGTATCTAAATAGATAGTATCTTTTGAAAATGCCAGCTTGCCAGAGCTTGGTACGCTTGCAAAATCGGTTCGGCAGGAGGAAAGAAAAATAATTATTCCAATAAAAAACAGAAAAGATATTTGACGCATTTCAATATATTTTTTGTAAAAATAGTAAAAAACAAATAGGATTGGGAAACGTTTTTCAATTTTGAATGTACAATAACATTTGTTTTACTCTATAGTGTCTTATGTTTTGCATAAATTTACATTTTTAAATTCAACATATGACATTCGATAAAGATAAAATACTAGAATACTGTAATCAAATTTCAAAAAACACCTTGATGGACACGCTAAATATTGAATATATTGATGCTGGTTTTGATTTTTTAGTGGCAAAAATGCCCGTAAATTCATCCGTTCATCAACCTATGGGTTTATTACATGGCGGGGCCTCGGTGGCCTTAGCTGAAAGTGTTGGCAGTGCAGCATCGATGTTGTATGTCAATTCAGCCCTTAGTGAAGTTCGCGGTATCGAAATTTCGGCAAATCATTTGAAAGCCAAACGGGATGGGATTGTTTATGGAACCGCCCGGATTGTTCATAAAGGAAGAAGCATTCATCTTTGGGAAATTCGAATCACTGATGAAAATGATAATCTAATCTCGCTTTGTAAATTGACCAATATGGTTATACCAAAAAGAAAAAGCCAAGATTCATAATGAAAAAAATATTAGAGAAAGCCACGAAACAATTGGTGCAGCATCTTCCTTTTGTGATTTATAAAAAGCCTTACGCAAATCATGTTATTGGCCTTTTTCAAAAAAACGACCTCTTGTTTTCAGTAAATGATTTCATTGAAAGCGGTTTTGTTTTTGCCTCTTTCGATGGAAGTAAAACAGTCTTAATTCCTGAAAATCAATCTGAAATAATCCAAGTTCCTTTTATTGAAAATGAAACTTATTTACAGGGAATATCAACGGGATTCATAGATGAAATGGACAAGCACAATTTTGAAAATTTAGTTGCCAAAGGAATTCATGCCATTGAAAACAACGAATTCAAGAAAGTAGTTTTGTCCCGAAAAGAATCTATTAATTTGATTGATTTTGATTTGGTTGACGCTTTCGAAAAATTAGTTCAGTCCTATCCTTCGACTTTTGTCTATTGCTTTTTTCATCCAAATGTTGGTATTTGGCTGGGTGCAACTCCAGAACAATTATTGAAAGTAAAAGCTAATTCATTTGAAACCATAGCCTTGGCAGGAACTCAAAAAGGAACTGGTTCAAAAGAAGTTATTTGGCAAACCAAAGAAAAAGTAGAACAGCAGTTTGTGGTTGATTATATTGTTGAAAAGCTTGAAAAAGTTGCTTCTAAAGTAACAATATCAAAGCCTTATAGCGTCAAGGCGGGAAGTATTTGGCATATTAAAACCGATATTTCGGGTATTTTTAATTTGAATTCAAGTTTGCAAGAGGTGATTCAATTATTGCATCCAACGCCTGCCGTTTGTGGTTATCCAAAAGAAAAGGCGAAGTCATTTATTTTGGACAATGAAAACTATGATCGTACTTTTTATACTGGTTATTTGGGAGAATTAAATAGCAGTTTTGCAATAGATAATGTAAGTTCTGATTTGTTTGTCAATTTGAGATGCATGCAGATTTGCGATTCTCAGGCTAATTTGTATATTGGCTGTGGCATCACAAAGGATAGTGTTCCCCAAAAAGAGTGGGAGGAAAGCATTAATAAATCGGTTACAATGAAAAAAATATTAGATACAGAAAATGGAATAGAAATTGGGTAATAACCTTAATATTTAAACTAAAATTATATGAAACTAGATATATTAGCGTTCGGTGCGCATCCAGATGATGTAGAATTGGGTTGCGGCGGAACAATTGCCAAAGAAATCTCATTGGGTAAAAAAGTGGGGATTATCGATTTGACTCGAGGTGAACTCGGAACGCGGGGTTCGGTTGAAATCAGGAATCAGGAATCGGCAAATGCCGCAAAAATACTGGGAGTTTCCGTTCGTGAAAACCTGGATATGCGCGACGGTTTTTTTGTCAATGACGAAAAACATCAATTGAAAATCATCAAAATGATTCGGAAATACAAGCCCGAAATCGTTTTGTGCAATGCCATTGACGATCGCCATATCGATCACGGAAAAGGAAGTCAATTGGTCTCTGACGCTTGTTTTTTGTCTGGTTTGATGAAAATTGAAACCGAAATTAACGCAGAAAGGCAAGAAGCTTGGCGACCAAAATTAGTCTATCATTATATTCAATGGAAAAACATAACACCAGATTTTGTTGTTGATATTTCTAGTTATAACGACAAAAAAGTTGAAGCGATTTTAGCTTACAGTTCACAGTTTTACAATGCAAATTCGAATGAACCGGAAACTCCTATTGCATCAAAAAACTTCTTGGAAAGCCTCAGTTATCGTGCCCAGGATCTGGGAAGATTGGTAGGCAGCGATTATGCCGAAGGATTTACTGTCGAAAGATATTTGGCAGTCAATAGTTTAGGAGACTTGATATAATTTTTTAATTATTTTCTTTGCAAAAGAAAACTTTAATACTATATTTGCACACGTTAAAAATGGTGGTTGTAGCTCAGTTGGTTAGAGTATTGGTTTGTGGTGCCGAGGGTCGCCGGTTCGAACCCGGTCAGCCACCCAAAAGGCAAAAGCTTCGAAGAAATTCGAGGCTTTTTTTGTGGAATTTACTTTCTTTGAAAAAAAACATTTTCACTTTTTAGTAGAGAATTTTGGAGTTTTCTTTCGTGTGAATTCAAAAAAAAAGAGCTTTGAGTTTACTCAAAGCTCTTTTTTTATAAACATTTTAATGAAAATTAATTGCCGGATTTATTCACCACGGGACGATTTTCCCTGTTTGCCAATTCCCAAGCAATGGCAAAAGCCAGTTGAGCTCTTTTTGTCAATGCACCAAACTCAATTTTATTGACTTTATCCGTGGGTTTGTGGTAATCAACATGAACACCATTGAAGAGGAAAACCGAAGGGATTCCGTTTTTGGCAAAATTGTAATGATCCGAGCGGTAATAAAAACGGTTTGGGTCTTTACGATCATTGAATTTGTAATCTATTGTCAAGTGCACATAGTTTTTATTGGCATCTTCACAAATGTTGTATAAATCGGTTGAAAGATAATCAGAGCCAATAAGGTAGACGTAATTGCTTGAATCTTTATGGAATTCATCATGGCGACCAATCATATCAATATTAATATCGGTTATGGTGTTTGCTAACGGGAACAATGGATGTTCCGAATAAAAACTGGAACCTAACAGACCATGTTCTTCTCCCGTCATATGGAGAAATAAGATGGAACGTTTTGGGCCGTGACCTTCTTTTTTTGCAATTTCGAATGCTTGTGCGATTTCTAGCAAAGCCACAGTTCCCGAACCATCATCATCGGCACCATTGTAAACTTCACCATTTTTTATACCAACATGGTCATAATGTGCCGAAATCACGATGATTTCGTTTGGTTTTTCGGAACCTTCGATGTAGGCCCAGATGTTCTCAGAATCAGGTAGGTTATCATTCCGTTTGGCATTTAGGAAGGCGGCAGGAATTCTTTGATAATAATCTGTTGCCCCTTTTGGGAAAGGAATTTTGTTCACTTTATATTGGCTTATGAGATATTCTCCAGCTTTTTCTTGTCCTTTGGAGCCTGTATCACGACCCTCCATCGAATCTGAAGCGACGGTATAAAGATGCTTTATTAAATCTTTCGAAGAGATAGTATTGATGTATTTTGTGGGGCTTAAATCTATAGTTGCTTTTTGTGAAAAGCTTGAAATTGTTGTAATAAATACAAAAAGGAGGAGGGATTTTTTCATAGAATATATTTTGGTAAGTTTTGGTCTTGATAGTTAAAGCGATGTTTATTTTTATTTAGAATCTTCCTAAAATTAAAAAATTAAACATATAGACCTGCTGAAAAACTGACCTCTGTGTTTAATTTTTTAATTTTAGGAAGATTCTATTTTTTTAAGACTTCGTTTAAGAAAAGCATTAAATGTTCCCAAGATCTTTTTGCTGCTTTTTCGTTGTAAGCTGCGCCCTTGGAATTGTCATTTCCAGCTTCAGGATTGGTAAAAGAGTGAACCGCATTGGCATAATAAATCAATTGCCAATCGGCTTTTGCGTCTTTCATTTCTTGTTGAAAAGCGGCAACTTCTTCCTTTGATTCATAAGGATCATCCGCTCCGTGGCAAACTAATATTTTAGTTGTGATTGGTTCTATTGTTCGTTTTGCATCTCGTCCTAATCCTCCATGAAAGGATGCAACCCCTTTTACGTTCATGTGTGATCTAGCAGCTTCAAGAACACCAGTCCCTCCGAAACAGTAGCCTATGATAACAATATTATCCGGATTTGCTCCCGAAAGAATTAATTGATTCAATGCTAATGAAATGCGTTTTTGATATTCAGTATAATTGGTTTTGTAATAACCAGCATTTTTTCCCGCTTCAGAATAGTCTTTTGGGTAATTTCCTTCGCCATAAATATCAGCTACAAAAGCATAATAGCCTAATTTCGACAAGTTTTCGGCAGTGTCTTTCGAAAGTTTGTCAATTCCCATCCAAGCTGGTAGTATTAAAATTCCAGGTTTTTGTTGGCTTTTTGTTTCTGGCTGAATGCCAAAACCGTTTAAAATATGAGTTCCCTCTTTGTATTTTACGGGTTTCAATTGTGCAAAAGAAACATTAGAGATTATAATAATTGCTAAAAATAAGTAGGGACTATTTTTCATAATGAAATTGTTTTTTACAAATATCTAAAATAAACAGCAATTTTGAATTTAAACGACTGTTAATTTTGATGAGTTTTGAAAGATTAAATATTGATTCTTACAAAGTTACATTTCGCTTGAAAGCACAACCCAATTCCATTATAGAATCTGTTTTTGAAATGCCGGGGATGTTATCGATTTTTTCATAAAGCACTTTTCGCATATGTTCGTGATTTCGGGCAATGATTTTGATGTAAAGCGTGTATAAACCGGAGATATAATAGCATTCCGTGATTTCGGGAATTTTTTTTAACTCTTCGATAATTCTGGATGAATCCTGATCTTTATTCAGCGTGATTCCGGTGAAAGCACCCCAATCATAACCTACTTTTTTCTCGTTGATTACCGGTTTTATTCCAAGAAGAATTCCTTGTTGTATTAGTCGATTCACTCGTTGGTGCACCATTGTGTTTGAAATTTTCAGATTGGCAGCGATTGTTGAATAAGCCATTCGCCCGTCTTTCTCCAATTCTTTGATAATAAAAACATCAAATTTGTCTAGTATTTCCATAGTTATTAAAATTAAAATGACTTAATTATTTAATTTAAAAGTTAATATGACTTATTTTAAACAAATGTAAGTCAAAATTATTATTTTTTATTGTAAAATAAAATATTTTATTATTTTTGTATTCGAAAATTTTAAAAACTGTCCACAATGGAACAAATACATCAAACTCTTTCTTCTAAAGCTGAAGAAATGATAGGAAAAGAAAATAAATATGGTGCTCACAATTACCATCCATTACCTGTCGTTCTCGAAAGAGGTGAAGGTGTTTTTGTTTGGGATATGGACGGAAAGAAATATTTCGATTTTCTCTCTGCCTATTCAGCGGTAAACCAAGGTCATTGCCACCCGAAAATTGTGAATGCAATGATTAAACAGGCGCAAACACTGACTTTGACCTCACGAGCTTTTTATAATGACCAATTGGGTAATTATGAAGAATATGTAACCAAATATTTTAGTTTTGACAAAGTGTTGCCAATGAATACTGGTGCCGAAGCAGTAGAAACGGCTCTTAAATTATGCCGAAAATGGGCGTATGAAGTAAAAGGAATTCCTGAAAACCAAGCACAAATTATTGTTTGCGAAAACAATTTCCACGGTCGAACAACGACTATTATTTCCTTTTCGAACGATGAAGCTGCTCGTAAAAGCTTTGGACCATTCACAGCCGGATTTATCAAAATTCCTTATGATGATATTGAAGCATTAGAAAACGTATTGAAATCAACGACCAATATCGCTGGATTCCTGGTAGAACCTATTCAGGGAGAAGCGGGAGTATACGTACCTGCCGAAGGATATTTGGCGAAAGCCAAAGCGCTTTGCGAACAACACAATGTTTTATTCATCGCAGACGAAGTACAAACCGGAATTGCAAGAACAGGAAGATTACTGGCAACTTGTGGCAATTGCTCTTGTGAAAATGGATGCGAAAATAAACCTGAAGTAAAACCAGACATTCTAATTCTAGGAAAAGCAATTTCAGGAGGTGTTTATCCAGTTTCGGCAGTCTTAGCAAACAATCCTATTATGAACGTGATTCAACCGGGACAACACGGTTCAACTTTTGGTGGAAACCCAATAGCTGCTGCCGTTGCCATTGCTGCGCTTGAAGTAATTCGTGAAGAAAAATTATCTGAAAATGCGGATCGTTTGGGAATTATTTTAAGAAAAGGACTCAACGATATTGCCGAAAGAAATTCTTTGATTACCTTAGTTCGAGGTAAAGGTTTGCTGAATGCGATTGTTATTAATTGTGGTGAAGACTCTGATCTGGCTTGGGATATTTGCATGAAATTTAGCGAATATGGCTTATTGGCAAAACCAACACACGGCAACAAAATCAGATTGGCACCACCATTAGTGATTACCGAAAGTCAAATTCATGAGTGTTTAGCCATTATTGAAAAGGCATTGAACGATTTTAGATAATAGAATTATATGGAACCAGTGATAAAATTAATAAAGAATCGATCTGATATTGGAGCTGGAACCAGAGGTTCTGATATGGGAGTTGATGCTATTGAAATTGCCGCAATTAATCAAAATAGCGATTATTTTAACCAATTTCCTTTTGAGGATGTCAAAACCCACAACGAATCGGTTTATGACAAAAACAGAAGCACGTTTGCTAAAAGAATAGAACATGTTGCAGAACAATGTACTAGAGTTTGTGCTTCGGTAAAGAAAAATCTGGAAGCTAATTTTTTTCCCATTGTTTTGTCCGGTGACCATTCATCGGCATTGGGAACGATAAGCGGAATTAAAGCTGTTTATCCGGAACAAAAATTAGGCGTTATTTGGATTGATGCTCATGCCGATTTGCATTCGCCTTATACTTCACCCTCCGGAAATATTCACGGAATGCCTTTGGCTGCTGCTATTGCCGATGATAATTTGGATTGTCAAATAAACGAATTGGCTCCTGAAACCCAACACTCTTGGGAAGAAATGAAAAATATTGGATGCAAAGGAGCTAAAGTATTGGCTGAAAATTTGGTTTATTTTGGTGTTCGTGATACGGAAGAAGCCGAAAATAAGCAAATTGAAAAACTAAAAATCCGGAATTATAAAGTTGCTGAAGTTCGCTATCGCGGTCTCAAGACTTGTGTCAAAGAAGCATTGGACAAACTCTCCAATTGCGATATTTTGTATATTTCTTTTGATGTGGATTCAATGGATTGTGACTTGATTTCCTACGGAACCGGAACACCAGTTCCCAGAGGTTTTGACCAATATGAAATCATTGCCATTGTAGATCAAATTATCGAAACCAATAAGGTAGTTTGCATTGAATTTGTTGAGATAAACCCACTTTTGGATAACAAAGGAAATAAAATGGCAGAAACGGCTTTTGAAGTTTTGGAACACATAACAGCTACTGTTATTTTGCCGAGAGAATAAGAAACCTCTTTTATAATTTATAGGATAATTTTTATATATTTGAAAGGTAATTTTCGATTCAATATCGACAATCATATACAGAGCTGTACGCTAAAAAAAATGAAGAAACTAATAATAACATTTATACTAAGTTCACATTCTAAAGGCATTTTACTATATTTAATTATCTTGTTAGGGAACCTAATTCCATCATTTCCAGGATTTTTAAGGTTAATAATGTTTATTTTATTAATAATCTTTAATGACTGGATAGTTTTTTCAATTATTTCACCAAGTTTAAAAAGAGGAAAATGGATTAAACTTTGTTCATTTGCTTATGGGACTTTCATAATGATTCTATTTATTACTGGACCATTATTTAGTATGCATAACTATTTATTCAATATCATTACAAATGAGCCAAATATGCCGAAGTCAAGTTTGATTGGATTCTTTATTTTTGGTTTCATAATTTCAATAATAGCTTCTACTATTTGGACTAGAAAGAAAATTAAAAATTAATCTCATCTGAGTGAACGTATGGTCACACCAACAAACAACATCAATATTTTTGGGTTACAGTGAGCTAGAATCTTAGATCTATATTTCTTTACATCATTAATCCGATAAAACATCCACAGCTTTTACAAATCTACGAGTATAGCCTTTCTGTTTTAGACTTGAAATAATGACTTTCATATCACTACCTGAGGAGGCGTGAATAAAATCGCTTTCCATTCATTTTGGATTTGTAACAATACCTACGTGGCCAATCACATTTCTGGTAGGACTGAGAAATACCAGAATATCTCCTTTTTTTACACTTTCAATGGGAATTTCTTTGCCAAAATTACTGAATTGTGAAGAACTTCGTGGTACCTGGATTTTATAATGTTGGAAAACATAGTAAACAAATCCTGAACAATCAAACCCATCTAAGCTGCAGGAAGCTTCAACATAGGGTTTTCCTAATAATCCCTTTCCAAAGTTCACAATACTATCCCTCAAGGAATCATTAGTTGTAATTGGATTTATGAGTTCGTTATTGGCATTAGATCCATTGCTTTCCTGCAAACTATTTACATCTCCCAATGAAACATAAGTAATGAAGTACGTAACAATTATCGATAAAGCAATGACTATTGCTAATATTAAGGGATTTATCTTTTTAAATATCATTAAAAAACCTAATTACATATTTAACAATCAATTATTTAATACATCAAAACCACTTAAATCAGTCAAGAAATCGCCAAGATATTTATTAAATTCTTTGGGTTGTTCCAGGTTGGATACGTGACCCGCATTATCAATAATGTGAAGAATTGACCCTTTAATATTTTTATTCATAAACTCAGATTGTGCCAATGGGGTAACTTGGTCTTCTCTTCCGCAAATAATCAATGTAGGAATACTTATTTTACTCAAAGAAGAACAGGTTTCTGAATGTTCAGCAAGTGCTGCAAATCCCTTAGTAATAATATTTTTAGAGTTAGTAAAAACAACATTTCTCAATTGCTCGACCAATTTCGTTTTATTTTTTATTGAATCTTTGTGAAATACTTTTTTTATGAAACCCTCGTTAAAATTAGTTACTCCTTCAGCTTCTATTTCTTCAATAGTTTTATACCGTTTTTCCTTGCCTTCAGTTGTGTCGGCAATACATTGTGTATCACATAAAATCAATGCCTCAAAGTGACTTGGAAATCTTTTCATTACATTAAGTGCCAAGTAACCGCCCATAGACAATCCGCAAATAATGGCTTTGTCAATATTGAGCTGGTCCATAAACTGCATTAAATCATCACCAAACAAATCAATACTTAGAGTTGATTCCTCGTCTTTTGATTTTCCAAATCCCCTAATATCGCAAGCGATTGCTCGATGAGAAGTTTTTAAAAAATCAATTTGACCATGCCACATTGTTTTATCAAAAGGATAACCATGCAGGAATATAATTGGAATGCCTCCCTCTCCTATATCATCATAAGATATAGTAAAGTTGTTTACATTGACTTTTAAATTGTAGCCTTTAATAGTAGTAGTTTTCATAGCGTTTTGTTTAGGAGTGTTTTAATAGTCTCTAATCAGATTTTTTAGTTGTCAATCAGTGTTTTACCACACTAGCAAACTTAGGCATTGAATTATGGAAAGGCTTGCGAAATTTATGAAAAGAATTATATAATTCACACTTTGTGACAATGCAGAATAATGCCCATCAAATAGTTCGATAAACGAATATTGATAGGCACTTTTTATAGTTCAAATGACAATATAATTATTAACTATTTACCGGTTTCCAAACTCCATAACCGCCATTGAGATTCACAGAATTGATGTTGTTATTTCTCAAAATTCGTTGTGCTAGATAACCTCGTAAACCCACTTGGCAATAAATCACATATTTTTTGTTTTTGTCAAAGAAATCTAGATTTTCCCTTAAAGTATCTACATCCATATTGATGGCATTGGGAATCGCTCCGTTTTCGAATTCTGTTTTGGTTCTTACGTCAATCAGGATTGCATTTTCGGACGAAATATACTCGCCCAATTGGTCATAATTGATGAATCTCACATCGTCGTTCAACACATTCTCAGCAACGTAACCCAGAATATTTACGGGATCTTTGGCAGAATTATATGGCGGAGCGTAAGCAATTTCGATTTCCTGCAAATCATAAATAGTCAAATTTCCTTTTATGGCCGTGGCAATAATATCGATGCGCTTGTCAACTCCTTCCTGCCCCAAGGCTTGGGTACCATAGATTGTTCCATCTTTGCCAAAATTCATTTTCAAGACAATATTTGTGGCGCTGGGATAATAACTGGCGTGATTCGATCTGGTTACGGTAACGGTTCGATACGGAATATTGTAACGTTTCAATAGTTTTTCGTTGAGTCCGGTTGCGCCAACGGTCAAGTCGAAGAATTTTATAATCGAAGTTCCCAAAGTTCCTTTATACGAAATTTTGTTTCCTCTGGTGATATTGTCGGCAACGATTCTGCCTTGTCTGTTCGCCGGCCAAGCAAGCGGAATCATCACTTTGGCCTGATTGATATAATGTGAAACTTCCACGGCATCGCCCACGGCATAAATAGCTGGATCGGAAGTTTGCATAAATTCGTTCACAGCAATTCCGCCAGTAACGCCTAATTCCAGTCCGGCAACTTTTGCCAAACGATTTTCCGGTTTTACTCCAATGGCGAAAACTACCCCATCGGCCAGAATGGTTTTGCCATTATTGAGTTTCAATTCAATTTCATTGCCTTTATTTTCAAAAGCATCAACGCCAGTGTTTATAAGAATATTTAGGTTTTTAGCCGCAGCGTGATGCTCTACCATTTTGGCAAATTCATAATCAACTGGAGCCATAACTTGGTTTCCTAACTCGATAACAGTTACGTTGATTCCAATATCAATCAAATTTTCAGCAACTTCCAAACCAATGAAACCACCACCTACGACAGCAATGTTTTTCAAATCTTTGGTTTTGGCAATAATCCGGTCCATATCGGCAACATTTCGAAGGGTCATTATTTTATCTGAATCAATTCCGGGAATGTTGGGTCTAAAAGGTTCTGCGCCGGGAGAAAGCAATAATTTATCGTAGGATTCAGTATAAATTTCTTTTGTAATTAAGTTTCTGACTTCGACTGTTTTATCTTCCTTGTTTATTTTCAAAACTTCGTTAAAAATGCGAACATCTAAATTATATCTTGTTTTTAAAGAAGTGGGTGTGTGCAACAATAATTTGGAACGCTCCACGATTACACCACCAATATGATAGGGTAGACCGCAGTTTGCAAAACTGACGTGTTCTCCTTTTTCGAAAATTATAATTTCATTTTCTTCGCTCAATCTTCTTAATCTTGCTGCCGCAGTCGCTCCACCGGCAACTCCGCCTATAATGAGTATTTTCATCTGCTTATTATTAATTTGTGTTTAATTCTGATGCAAATTTCGGGAAACATAATATAAAGGTTTGTAGCTTTTGTTACATAAAACGAAATGTTTGAAATTAAAATCAAAATTTGCAAAAGGCAGAAAAATTTATTTTAAAAACCTTCAGCATCAAAATAAAAGACAAAGTGTTTTTGTTTTGCTCTTAAAGTAAATTTTTTTAACGAAATTTACCGTCATAAAAAGAAAAAGCAATAATGAAAGACGTACTCAAACAGACTTACGGATATATATTTGAAGATAAATTAATCGACGAAATTGCCCAGGTTTCCTTATTGAGAGATTTCAAGGAAGGCGATATTCTCATTGATTTTGGTGATTCCATCCGGAAAATGCCGCTGTTGATAACGGGAGCCATCAAGATATTACGAGAAGATTTTGATGAAGGCGAATTGTTGTTGTATTTTATCGAAAAAGGAGATACCTGTGCGATGACAATGGCGTGTTGTATGGGGGAAACCAAGAGTGAAATTAGGGCTGTGGCCGAGACAAACGGAACGGTTATTATGATTCCTGTAATCAAAATGGAGGAGTGGCTGGGGAAATACAAAAGCTGGAGAAACTACGTTTTTAACAGTTACAACAATCGCTTGAAGGAAATGTTGGCGGCAATAGACAACTTGGCGTTTATGAATATGGACGAACGGTTGTTGAATTATCTTCATGACAAATCCAAAATCAATAATTCCAATGAAATCAATGCCACACACCAGGAAATTGCTTATGACTTGCACACTTCAAGAGTTGTCGTTTCTCGATTATTGAAAGCATTGGAAAACAAAGGAAAAATTAAATTGAATCGAGCTTCGATTGTGATGGGGAATTAGAGGTAACATTTGTTACAGAATTGGTTTCTTAAAAATTTACTTTTGTATTGAAAAACTCAACAAATGGAAATTTCTGATATCATAGGTTATATTTTGGCTGTCTTTGTGGGAATGACGCTTGGTATGTTGGGCAGCGGAGGTTCTATACTTTCGGTTCCAATTTTGGTTTATGTTATGGGTATCGAACCTACATTGGCGACGGCTTATTCACTTTTTGTGATTGGAACGACCTCACTGGTTGGTGGAGTTCACAAGGCCAAACAAAAATTGGTCGATTTCAATAAAGTCGGTTTGTTTGGAATTCCCGCAGTGATTTCGGTTTTTATTACCCGAAAAATTATCGTTCCCAGAATCCCGAATATTGTTTTTTCGATTGAAAATTTCACTTTGAGCAAGTCAATACTAATTATGGTGGTTTTTGCCTTTGTGATGATTTTTGCATCGGTTCGAATGATAAAACCTTTGAAGGAAAGAATTATTTCGGATGGCGAAAAACTCAATTATTATAAAATAGCCACAATGGGAATTCTCATTGGACTTATTTCTGGATTTGTTGGTGCCGGTGGTGGATTTTTGATTGTTCCAACTTTATTATTTTTTGTAAAAACTCCAATGAAAATGGCAGTTGGTACATCGCTTTTTATAGTTTCCTTGCAATCATTAATTGGATTTACGGGTGATATTATGGGCAACCAAATCATTGATTGGGAATTGTTGAAAATCTTTACTTTGGCTTCGATAGTCGGAATTTTTATCGGAAATTTTATTTCCAGAAAAGTTGAAGAAGAAAAACTCAAAACAGGATTTGGTTGGTTTGTTCTCACAATGGGTATTTACATTATCATTAAAGAGATTTTCTTGCCCTAATGTTTTATTAAATGTAATTTTGATACCGTCTTTGAAATAAAATTAGATAAATTTACATTATAATTCGCTCAAAAAAATGAAAATAGAACAAATTTACACTGGATGTTTAGCGCAAGGTGCTTACTATATCGAGAGCAATGGCGAAGTCGCCATTATTGATCCATTGCGCGAAGTGCAGCCTTATATTGACAAAGCCACTTTGGATATCGCAAAAATAAAATACATTTTCGAGACCCATTTTCACGCCGATTTTGTAAGCGGACATGTGACTTTGGCCGAAAAAACTGGCGCTCCAATAATATTTGGGCCGACTGCCAATCCTAGTTTTGAGGCGCATATTGCAAAAGAAGGTGAAGTTTTTCAATTGGGAGATATTACCATCACTTTGTTGTACACGCCCGGACATACAATGGAAAGTTCGTGTTATCTTTTGAAAGATGAAACTGGCAAAGATTATGCGCTCTTTAGTGGTGACACCTTGTTTTTAGGCGATGTGGGAAGACCTGATTTGGCCCAAAAAGCCGCCAATATGACCCAAGAGCAGTTGGCCGGAATTTTATTCGAAAGTTTGAGAAACAAGATAACGACCTTGGCCGATGATGTCATCGTTTATCCTGCTCACGGTGCCGGTAGCGCTTGCGGAAAAAATTTGAGTAATGAAACTGTGGGTACCATTGGCGAACAAAAACAAATCAATTATGCGCTTCGAGCCAATATGACCAAAGAAGAATTTATAGATGAAGTTACCGATGGATTGTTGCCTCCGCCGGCTTATTTCCCGATGAATGTACAACTCAATAAAGAAGGTTACGAAAATGTCGAAGACATCGTGAAAGAAGCTTCGGCATACGACGCATTCACGTTCGAATTTGTCGCCAATGGAACCGATGCATTGATATTAGATGTTCGAAATCAAGATGAATTTGCCAAAGGTCATATTCCAAAATCTGTTTTTATTGGTATAGATGGCGCATTTGCACCTTGGGTTGGTGCCTTGATTTTAGACATCAAGCAACCACTACTTTTGGTGACGCCAAAAGGTAGGGAAGAGGAATCAATAATCCGTTTGGCGAGAGTGGGTTATGACAACACGATAGGCTATTTGAAGGATGGATTTGAAACGTGGAAAAATTCTGGAATGCAATATGATACCGTGAATTCTGTTTCGGCCGAAACGCTGGAAGAAATTATGGAAGAAGACAAAGAAATTCCTGTTTTTGACGTTAGAAAGTCTAATGAATATGCATCTGAGCACATAGTTGGCGTTCATTCGACTCCGCTGGATTTTCTGAATGAACATCTAGCCGAATTCCCGAAAGAAGGAGAATTTTATTTACATTGCGCCGGTGGTTATCGTTCCGTGATAGCGGCTTCTATTTTGAAAGCGCGTGGATATCACAATTTAGTGAACGTTTTGGGCGGTTTTGCAGCCATTAAAAAAACGGGAATTAAAACAACTAATTATGTTTGTCCGTCAACATTAAAATAAGATGAAAGAAATGATTTTTTCGAATTGGCATATAATACGGTTGGTGCGATTAGCATTTGCCTTGTTTTTGTTCGTTCAGGCTTTTACGAATCAAGAGTGGTTTTTCATAGCTTTTGGTTTATTTTTCTTGTTTCAGGTTATTTTTAATTTAGGCTGTGGGCCAAATGGTTGTTCAGTTCCAAACAATAAATATTCAAAAAGATGAGCACTAGTTTCGAAAATATTATTAAATCAGAAAAGCCGGTGTTGATTGATTTTTCTGCAGATTGGTGTGGTCCTTGCAAGATGCTTGCGCCAATTTTAAAACAGGTGAAAGACAGTCTGGGAGAACGAATTACAATACTAAAAATTGATGTAGACAAAAATCAAGCATTGGCTTCAAAATACCAAGTTCGTGGTGTTCCCACAATGATTTTGTATCAAAACGGAAAACAACTCTGGAGACAATCAGGAGTTTTAACCAAAGAACAAATTATTAAAACTATTATAGATAAAACGAACTAATGACCAAAAAAGCAATTATAATTACTGGAATAGGAATCGTTGTTGGCGCTATTGCTGGTTATCTTTATTATTTTTATGTAGGCTGTGCTACTGGTACTTGTGCTATAACTTCCAAACCATTAAATTCAACTTTGTATGGGGCAGTAATGGGAGGATTAATTTTTAATATGTTTATAAAATCACCAAAAAAATCTTAATATTTTTAACCAATTAAATTAAAAAATCATGAAAAAAAACATGGGTTCCACAGACAAAATTATTCGTATTCTAATTGCAATTGTAATTGTAATTGGAGTTTTGTATTACACCAAAACTATTGATGGCACAGTAGTATTAGTTTTAGGTGTTTTAGCCATTATTTTTGTGCTTACAAGTTTTATTAGTTTTTGTCCATTGTATTTGCCATTTGGTTTGTCAACCCGTAAGAAAGAATAATTTTGGCAAAAAAAAATACTCTATTGGTTTGTGTGAAAATATATTGGATCAAGAGTATTGGGATGCTAAATATAAAAACAATGCTACTGGATGGGATTTGGGCAAAGTTTCGCCTCCAATAAAAACTTATATTGATACTTTAGAAGATAAAAATCAAAGTATTTTATTTCCAGGCTGCGGTAATTCGTATGAAGCTGAATATCTGTTGAAGCAAGGTTTTACTAATGTTAGTGTTATTGATATTGCGCCAACATTAGTAAAAAATCTTCAGCTAAAATTTAAAAACAACCCTACGATTAAAATAATTTTAGGCGATTTTTTTGAGCATCAAGGAAAATATGATTTGATTTTTGAGCAAACTTTTTTCTGTGCTTTGCCACCAGCGATACGTGAAAATTATGTATCGAAAATGCATCAACTTTTATCCAATAATGGCAAATTAGTTGGTTTACTGTTTAATAGAATATTTGAAACAGATCCGCCTTTTGGAGGAAACAAAGAGGAATATGAACAGCTATTTACATCCGATTTTACTATTTTAAAATGGATTTGTGTTCTAATTCAATAGCTCCTAGAGCAAACACAGAATTGTTTATTGAACTTCAAAAAGCTGTTTCGTTTGATAAAAAAAACAATCAAGCCTAAAAACAAAATAAATGAAAGATTTCTGGAATGAACGTTATGCAGCCAAAGATTATGCATACGGAATTGAACCTAATGTTTTTTTTAAAACACAATTAGAATTTTTCTCGATGGGGAAAATTTTATTTCCCGCAGAAGGGGAAGAAATGCGGTTTATGCAGCTCAACAAGGCTTTGAAGTTTTTGCGTTTGATAGCAGTGAGGAAGGGAAAATCAAAGCTAAAAATTTAGCCAATCATAAAAAGGTTTCATTTCAATATTCAATTTCTTCCATTGAAGCCATAAACTATCCACAAGATTTTTTTGATGGTATTGTTTTAATTTTCGCTCATTTTCCTGCTCAACTTAGAAAGGAATACCATCAAAAATTATTGACTTTTTTGAAGCCAAATGGATTTGTTATTTTTGAAGCTTTTAGTAAAGAGCAAATTCATAATACATCAGGTGGACCTACAAATATAGCCATGTTGTTTTCTGAAGAGGAGATTAAAACTGAATTTCCTGGAATTAATTTTACTTTTTTAGAAACGGTTGAGGTTACTTTAGACGAAGGCCCTTTTCATCAAGGAAAATCTTCAGTTGTCAGGTTTGTAGGCACTAAAAAATAATAGCAATGAAAGTAAAACGAAAAGATTATTTATTTGTCACCATTCAATTCGTCTTGTTTTTCTGTTTTATTTTTGATCTAAATTGGTCATTGAAATTGTTTTTTTGGATTCAAATAACAGGACTTTTTATTGCCATTTTAGGCGGAATAATCATCCTATTAGCCTTGTTGCAACTCAATAAAAATCTTTCTCCTTTTCCCACACAAAAAGAGAGCGCAACTTTAATAGAGACAGGATTATACAAATTTATCCGACATCCTATTTATTTGGGAATTATTTTGCTAACCTTTGGAATTGCATTTTATTTGGATTCAAGTTATAAATTGATATTGAGTTTTATTTTACTCATTTTGTTTTTTTTAAAAACTCAGTTTGAAGAAAAACAATTGGAAATTAATTATTCAAATTACTTGGAATACAAATTGAAAACAGGACGTTTTTTTCCAAAATTATAATTTTATCATTTTTTTAAAGTATTTCATTGTGGAATACTTTTTTTATTTATCTTTGCTAACCAAATGGTTAAACCATATAGTTAAATCAAAATGACAACAGAAGGAAAGATATTTAATGCAGCGCGAACCGTATTCCAAAAAAAAGGATTTTCTGGAGCGCGAATGCAGGAAATAGCGGATGAAGCAGGAATTAATAAGGCCATGTTGCATTATTGTTTTAAAAGCAAAGAATTGCTTTTTAAGGCAATTTTCATGAATGCTTTTGGTCAATTAGCGCCACAAATCAATGAGATTTTCAATTCTCAAGACACAGTTTTTAATAAAATAACGAAGTTTACGCATAGTTACATCTCGTTTGTGATTCTCAATCCCTATTTGCCACAATTTGTAATTCAGGAAATGAATAATAATCCAGATTTTGTAATGACGTTTTTAAATCATGGAAACAGACCCAATCCTGCCATTTTGATTGCTCAAATCGAAAAAGAAATAGCTGATGGAATCATAAAACCCATCAATCCAAAACAACTTTTGTTGGATATATTTTCTATGACCGTTTTTCCTTTTGCTGCTAAAATGATGGTGAAAGGAATAATTCAAATTTCTGATTCCGAATTCAATCAAATGATGGAAGAACGAAAAACTGGTATTGCCGAACAAATAATTAATTCCATAAAAAAATGAAACACTATTTAAAGATAGCTTTTGCAGTATTACTGTTGCCTTTTTTTGCAACGGCGCAACAAAAATTAACCTTGGAAGATTGTTATACCTTAGTCAATAAAAATTATCCTTTAGCTAAACAAACGGATTTTTTACAACAAAAATCAGCTTTAGATATTGATGTGCTCCATAAAGGGAAACTTCCAAAAATCGACTTAAATGCGCAAGGAACTTATCAATCTGCAGTTACTGAATTACCCATCCATCTGCCAAATGTGACGGTAAATCCGTTGAATAAAGATCAATATCGAGCTACTTTAGATGTAAATCAATTGTTGTATAATGGCGGTTTAATTGATGCGAATGCAAAATTAAAAGATGCTCAAACCAAAATTCAGCAACAGCAAGTGGTTGTTAATTTATACCAACTCAAAGCTCAGGTTAATCAATTGTATTTTTCGGTTTTATTGCTTCAGGAACAAAAATCAATTTTGCTTTCAAAACAAAACCAACTCGTTTCTAAAATAAATGAAGTGAAAACTGGAGTTAAATTTGGCGCCATCCTTCCTGCTTCGGAGAAAGTTTTGGAAGCCGAGAATTTAAAAATAAATCAGCAACTTGTCGGAATTCAGTTTGATAAAAAGCGGTTGTTAAAAAAAATATCTTCTCTTACTTTTTCAACAATTGACGAAAACATAGTGTTAGTTCAACCGATAATTTCCAATGATTTTACTCACGAAAATAATCGACCAGAATTGAAATTATTCGATCTGCAAAACGAGCAAATTGAGGAATCAAAAAATATAATTTCTAAAAATAATCTACCCAGAATTAATGCTTTTGGTCAAGCAGGCTATGGAAATCCTGGATTGAATATGTTAGATAATTCCTTTCAAACTTTTTATATGGTGGGTTTAAAAGCGAATTGGAATGTATTCGATTGGAATAAATCAAAAACTGAAAAGCAAGCGCTTTCAGTCTCAAAAAATATTGTTTCGACTGAAAAAGAAACTTTTTTGCTCAATAACAAGTTGCAATTGCAAGAAATGGAAAATGAAATATTGAAAACTGAAGAAGTCATAAAATCGGATTCCCAAATTGTAGCCTTGCGAGAAGAAGTGGTTCAATCCTCGGATGCGCAATTGAAAAATGGAGTTATTACCGCTTCAGAATATGTAGTAGAATTCACTAATTTATATGAAGCCAAAACGAACCAGAAAATCCACGAAATTCAATTGGATTTGTCGAAGGCGAATTATCAAGTTAGTAAAGGCTACTAGCTTGAAAATTTATCTTTTTAAAAGCGAATTATCAATTTAGTAGCCTTTACTAATTTGAAGATGAATAAATTTAAAAATTTGGAAATAAAAAATATAGTAAAATGAAAAAAACAATCACATTCTTAATTCTAACAAGTCTTGTTTCTTGTACTAAAAACAACGACAAAGCTGATGGTTATGGTAATTTCGAGTCAACTGAAGTTACGATTTCGGCAGAAGCTAATGGAAATGTACAATATTTAAAACTCGAAGAAGGCGATATTTTAGAACCTAAAACTCAAGTTGGTTTGGTCGACACAACCCAATTGTATTTTAATAAGCAACAATTGATTGCTTCAAAAAATACTACTTTTTCTAAATCAAAAAATGTATTGTCACAAAGAAGTGTGTTGGAAGAACAACTCAAAACGACCTTGATTGAAAAAAAGAGAATTGAAAATATGTTTGCTGAAAATGCAGCAACCAAACGTCAGGTTGATGAAATTGTGGGTAAAGTAAACGTATTAAACGAGCAAATACGAAGTGTTGAAACTCAAAATGCTCCAATTGTAGACGATGTAAAATCGATTGATGTGCAAATAGAAAAAATCAACGACCAGATTGAGAAAAGCAAAATTATCAATCCAATTAAAGGAACAGTTCTAGCCAAATATGCAGAACCAAATGAAGTAACTGCTTTTGGAAAACCGCTTTATAAAATTGCCGATGTTTCTGAAATGACATTACGAGTGTATGTAGATGAAACACAATTATCAAAAATTAAAATCGGTCAAAATGTTACAATAAAAATTGATTCAGGAAAAGAAATGAAATCCTATCAAGGTGAAATTTATTGGATTTCATCCTCTGCAGAATTTACTCCAAAAGTCATTCAAACCAAGGAAGAGCGCGTAAATTTAGTTTATGCTGTGAAAGTGAAAGTAAAAAATGATGGAACTTTAAAAATAGGAATGCCAGCAGAAATGTGGATTAAATAGGCATAAGACAATAGCCAAATGGCCAATAGTCAAGAGTAAAAACGAGTTAAAACTATTGACTTTTTACTTATCATTAATTACTTTAAAAATGAGCATACAAGTCCAAAATATTTCCAAATCCTACAACAAAATCAAAGCCATTGATGCGATTTCTTTTGATGTAAAAGAAGGGGAATTATTTGGATTAATTGGACCTGATGGCGCAGGGAAGACCACTATTTTTAGAATATTAACTACACTTTTATTAGCCAATGAAGGTTCAGCAACTGTAGCCGGTTTCGATGTGGTGAAAGAGTATAAATTCATTAGGAATTCCGTGGGTTATATGCCTGGAAAATTTTCTTTGTATCAAGATTTATCTGTGGAAGAGAATTTGAAGTTTTTCGCAACGATTTTCGGAACTACAATTGAAGAAAACTATGAATTAATCAAAGATATTTACATTCAAATTGAGCCTTTCAAAACCAGAAGGGCAGGAGCACTTTCGGGAGGAATGAAACAAAAATTGGCTTTGTGCTGCGCCCTGATTCATAAACCCAAAGTTTTGTTTCTCGATGAACCCACAACCGGAGTTGATCCCGTTTCTCGAAAGGAATTTTGGCAAATGCTCAAGCGATTGCAACAAAAAGGTATTACGATTTTAGTTTCTACGCCTTATATGGACGAAGCAGCACTTTGTGACCGAATTGCTTTAATACAAAAAGGGAGTATTTTGAAAATAGATTCGCCAGAAAACATTAACAAGAAATATGACAAAATTATTTATGATGTAAAAGCTCAAAATATGCACCAATTGATTCTGGATTTGAAAAGTTATCCAAGTCAATACAGTGTATATGCTTTTGGAGATTACATTCATTATATTGATAAAAACGCAACTTTTAATCCAACGGATTTGCAAAATTTTCTTAAAAAACAGAAGCATGAGGAAATAGAAATTCGTGTTTCGAATCCAACAATAGAAGATGTTTTTATGGACTTGTAATCAATTATGAATTTTAATAATAATCAGTGATAATCTGCGTAATCATTGGCTAAAAGAAATAGTATCATACAATATGAACAAAGAAAAAATTATACAAGTAGAAAATTTAACCAAACAATTTGACAACTTTACAGCGGTCAAAAGTATTTCTTTCGATGTGTATAAAGGAGAAATATTTGGATTTCTGGGTGCTAATGGAGCCGGAAAAACTACAGCTATGAAAATGCTTATCGGGATTTCAAAACCCACTTCTGGCGAAGTACTTGTTGCAGGATTTGACGTGAAAACCAATACCGAAATGGTCAAAAGAAGCATTGGATACATGAGTCAAAAATTCTCGATGTATGACGATTTGACTATTAAGGAAAACATCACTTTTTTTGGTGGAATTTACGGTTTATCCAGAATCCAAATCAAAGAAAAAACGGAGAAATTCGTCAAAGAATTAGAACTTGAAGATTCAATTGATAAATTAGTCGGTTCATTACCTTTGGGATGGAAACAGAAATTATCTTTTTCGGTTGCTTTATTGCATGAACCAAAAATCGTTTTTCTTGATGAACCAACAGGCGGAGTAGATCCAATAACTAGAAGACAATTTTGGGAAATGATTTATGCCGAAGCCAATAAAGGAACGACGATTTTTGTAACAACGCATTACATGGATGAAGCTGAATATTGCGATCGAGTTTCCATTATGGTCGAAGGAGTTATTGAAGCGCTCGACACACCCAAAAATCTGAAAAGTAAGTACAACGTGGCCACAATGAATGATGTTTTTTTGAAATTAGCTCGAAATGTAGAATAGTAATAAGTCAATAGGCATAAGCCAAGAGTTTCTCAACGAATGGTTAATGGCTAATGACTAATGCCTTATTAAAAAATGAAAAGATTCATCGGTTTTGTAACAAAAGAATTCTATCACATATTTCGTGATATACGAACTATGTTCATCCTTTTTGGGATGCCAATTGCCCAAATTATGTTGTTTGGTTTCGCCATTACCAACGAAATCAACAATGTTAATATTGCTATTTTGGATAAATCAAAAGATACTGAAACCCAAAAAATAATCAATAAAATAAGTGCTTCTAGCTATTTTAATATCAATCAGGAAATCACCAATGAAAACCAAATCGAAAGTGTTTTCAAGAAAGGAAAAGTAAAAGCAGTTTTAGTATTCGAAAAAGATTTCATCAAAAATCTGCAAACACTCAAACAAGCCAAAGTTCAAGTGATTACGGATGCAACAGATCCGAATGTTGCTAATACCATCACGAATTATGTGAATGCTATTTTGCAGAATTACACCCAAGAAATCAATAAAAACAACCTGCCAAGTCACCAAATACAAACTCAAACTCGATTGTATTACAACCCCGAATTAAAAAGTGTTTTCACTTTTGTTCCTGGAGTTATGACGATTATTTTAATGTTGGTTTCAGCAATGATGACTTCTATTTCGATTACTCGTGAAAAGGAATTGGGTACCATGGAAGTGTTATTGGTTTCGCCGTTAAAACCTTTTCAGGTTATTATTGGTAAAGTTTTTCCATACATTTTCTTGTCGATAATTAACGCTACAATTATCCTAGTTTTAGGATTTTTTGTATTCAAAATGCCTGTCGAAGGAAACTTGTTTTTGTTGGCTTTCGAAAGTATTTTATTTATCACCACAGCACTTTCTTTAGGCATATTAATTTCAACAGTGGCACAATCCCAACAAACCGCAATGATGATGTCCTTGATGGGATTAATGTTACCTGTAATCATACTTTCGGGTTTTATTTTCCCAGTTACAAGTATGCCATTGCCATTGCAAATTATCAGTAATATCATACCTGCCAAGTGGTTTATCATCATTATAAAAGCCATCTTACTCAAAGGGGCAACACTAAATGTTATTTGGAAAGAAACGTTAATTCTTATTGGAATGACCGTTTTCTTTATTGCAGTGAGCGTTAAGAAATATAAAATAAGATTGGAATAGTGAGAAGTGAATAGTGAGAAGTGAAAATAAATAAAATATGTTAATCAGTTAAAATCCGCGTCATCCGTGGCCCCTATATGAAAACAATACTATTCATAATACAAAAGGAATTCCGACAAATCTTTAGAAATAAAGGAATGCTTCCCATTATATTTGTTTTACCTCTGGTACAATTGCTTATTTTATCGAATGCAGCTAGTTTTGAAATCAAGAATATCAAGTTTTCGTATATCGATAACGACCATTCTGCGGCTTCAAGAGAATTGATTTCCAAATTTCAGGCTTCCAGTTATTTCAATATTATCGAAAGTTTTCCATCTAAAAAAGAAGCTGATTTTCAAATGGAAACTGGAAAAGTCGATGTCATTCTCGAAATTCCCAATCATTTCGAACGCGATTTAATCAAGGAAAATGGCACTAATTTGTCGGTTAGTATTAATGCCATTGATGGAGCTGCAGCAGGTGTGGAGAATGTTTATATTTCGCAAATCATAACGGGTTTCAACCAAAAAATCCAAACTCAACTTTTTCAATACAATGAGGCGAATTATGTACAACCGGTTAATATCGTTACGATTCCTTCGTTTTGGTACAACAACACGTTGAACTATAAAACCTTTATGGTTCCTGGAATTTTGGTATTATTAGTTACCATGCTTACGCTATTTTTATCGTCAATGAACATTGTTCGCGAAAAAGAAATTGGAATATTAGAACAAATCAATGTAACTCCCATCAAAAAATACCAATTTGTAATTGGTAAATTATTTCCTTTTTGGGTTTTGGGATTGATGATTTTGACCGTTGGTTTGACCATTGCCAAAGTTGTTTTTAATGTTCCCATTTTAGGAAACATTGGATTGATTTATTTCTTTACTTCGGTTTATTTGTTAGTTATTTTGGGTATTGGATTAATCATTTCCAATCTTTCTGATACGCAGCAACAAGCCATGTTTATTGCTTGGTTTTTCTCTGTGATTTTCATCTTAATGAGCGGATTATTCACCCCAATTGAAAGCATGCCAGTTTGGGCGCAAAATATTACGTTGCTCAATCCTATTCGCTATTTTGTGGAGATTATCAGGATGGTAATGCTGAAAGGCGCCACGTTCTCGGATATTTCAAAACCGTTTTTTATGATTCTTTTTTATGCTATTGCACTGAATGGAATCGCGGTTTGGAGTTATAAGAAAGTGAATTGACACTATTTATCAGTCTACTTTAGGGTACCACAACCTTGGCTTATGTATGGCTTATGTATGGCTTTGAGTGGGTACTTGAATCGTCCTAAAATCACTATACAGGTTATTAAATAAATCCTACTTTAGCTATACAAATATAATTATTAATCCTAAACTTACTATGCACCTGCTTTTTCACAGTTAAAGTTTTTATTATAATTCTTCCATCTTTTCTTCAAGTTCTCTGATTGTAGATGAGCTTGATTTTGGGTTAGGTAATGACAACTAGAATGCGGCCTTATTTCATTATAGACTTTAATACTTCTCTTTATCTGGTTATAGGTTTGTTCAAAACCTAATTGACTACTATGAAGATTAAATTCTGTTTTAATGATTCCGTTTACACGTTCCGCCAATGCATTTTCATAAGGATCTCCATTTTCAGTCATACTAATCCCAATAGTGTTTTGATTTAACAGATTTACATATTGGTGTGAGCAATACTGTGAACCTCTATCTGAATGATGAATGATTGGTTCGTGGTACATTCTGTTTTTCAAAGCCATCTGCAATGCTTCAATACATCCTTCGGCCATCAGATCATTACGAAAACAATATCCTATAATCTTTCTGGAATAAGCATCGGTGATTAAACTTAAATAACCCCACTGATTTGTTAGTCTAATGTAAGTTATATCGCTTACCCAAACCTGTTCAGGCCTGGTCACTGGCATATCTCTGATTAGATTACTGTATTTACGCATCCAATGCCTTGAGTCCGTTGTGATGGCTTTTCTTTTGCGTTGCCGCACCAATAACTTATGCTCCGAAAGCAAATCAAAAAGATAATCTCTGCCTATTTTTATCTGGTGTGATTCCAATGAGGTTTGCAGAAGATAGTGCAGTTTACGTGTACCAACCCTAGGAAGATCATTCCGGATTGCAATAACTTCCTGAAGAACAACATCTTCTCTGACCAAACTATTTTCCTTTCGCCATAAAGCATCATAATAAGCGTGCCTTGTTTTGCCAAACAGTCTACATAACACCCCTATCCCTGACCTGGGATAATCGTGTTTCATTTTGAGAACTGCTTGGCACCAGACTTTTTTCTGATGTCAATTTTAAGCTGTTCTTCGGCCACATCAATAAGCGTATTAAGCGCCTTGATCTTCAGTTCTGCTTCTTCCAATGCCTTTTGTAAAGCTTCAGCTTGTGCAGCACTGATTGGTTTTGATTTTTTCGCCATTACAGGTTCTGTTATAATACAAATTTCGACTTTTTCTTTTTTGTATTGCGCCAGCCAGTTCCGGATTATTTTTTCCGTTTTAACACCATAGGCAGTTTGCGCCTCTTTAATACTCATTCTACCTTGCTCTATAGCTGTTACAACTGTCAGTTTTTGAAGATTAGTATAGTTTTTTCGCCTCATATTCTCTTTATACTCAGGCGAACCATATTGCTTCATCCAACCATCTAATGAAGCTTTTCCTAGTTCATAAATTCGATTTGCTTCCTTACGAGGCAAACCAGCTTCAACTTCTCTGACAATTTTTAAAATCAGACGTTTGTCATAACGACTTTGTTTATTCTCGCGAGGAGCATAAAATTCTTTGTTCTTGGTGTTCCATATACACTTTGTTAGTGTATAGCTATTTTAGGACAAGACAGATGCCTTTGACCCGAGTACCACACGAAAGGATTCGGGAGCGGAGGGTATATACTACTGACAGCCATCATCCTTTATTGAAAACCAAATATACCATTTTTATTTCCACAACAATTAATTCTACAATTTTAATTTCAAGAACAGGAACGAAACTTTTGCATTAAATGAAATCGCAGTTTGGTCTTACAAAAAAAACTATTTTGTATCTTTATGGAGATTATGAAAAAGACTCCACACTTCAGACTTTTAAAAGAGGAATCTCGATTTGTACAAGGGCCTTTGTCCCGGTTTCGGGAATTGGTTTTTGTTTTTAAAGTGTTATTTAGCTTTATAAAAGCTTTCCGGAAAATGCACTTTATCGGGCCTTGTGTTACGGTTTTTGGTTCGGCGCGTTTTGGTCCGGAAATGGATCATTACCAGGATGCCGAAAAAATTGGTGCGGCAATGGCAAAACTAGGTTTCACCGTTATGACAGGCGGCGGTCCCGGAATTATGGAAGCTGCCAATAAAGGTGCTTATGAAGCTGGGGGATATTCTGTAGGTTGTAATATTGTGCTTCCCGTGGAGCAAAAACCAAATCCGTATCTTCATAAATGGATTTATATTCCTTACTTTTTTGTCAGGAAAGTGATTCTTGTGAAATATTCGTATGCTTTTATTGTGATGCCAGGTGGGATGGGTACTCTGGACGAATTGTTCGAATCATTAACATTAATTCAAACAAAAACAATAGGCAGTTTCCCAATAGTGATTTTTGACACCGAATATCATAAAGATTTATGTGAACACATAGAAACAATGATCAAGCATGAAACGATTAGTAAAGAAGATTTAGAATTGCTTTTCGTGACGGATTCCGTTGAAGATTTGGTGGCGCATATCAAGAAATATTCTATTGAAAAGTTTGGTTTGAAGAGGAAGCAATACAAAGCCAAATGGTGGTTTGGAGAACGCAAAAGTTGAGGAAATGGGACGCATTTCTCGACTTCGCTTGAGATGACAGAACTGATGCTTCGCAAAGCGGAATTAACGGATTTTTTTATTTACCGTCTTTTGTCATAATTGGCAAATAAAATCAGAAACATCTCCTTTCTGGGATGTTTTTTTATTTTGTGCCATTGTATGTAACACTTGTTACCGAGCATCCTTTTTCGCGACTCTATATTTGCCCCATAATTCAGAACAATCAATTATGAGGAACATCAATTTACTATTATTATTTGGGACAATTTTCATTTCTACTTTAGGGTATAGTCAGGACACGTTGACCATTTCCAAAAAGGATATTTGGCAAAAAGCATCCGATAAAAACCTGCAAATCAAGATTGCCAACCAAGATGTGAAATCAGCTCAAGCCGATTACAGACAATCGAATGCGCTTTTCTTGCCGAGTATTACGGCTTCGCACACCGCGATTTTGACAACAAATCCGTTAATGGCTTTTGGTTCTAAATTGAATCAGGAAATTTTAACAGCTTCGGATTTTAATCCGGTATTATTGAATAATCCGGCAAAGACTCAAAATTTTGCTACTAAAATTGAGGTTCTGCAACCCTTAATCAATGTCGATGGATTTTATGGACGACAAGCTGCCCAATCGAAAATGCAAGCGTATCAACTGCAAACTGAACGTACCAAGGAATATTTGGAACTCGAAGTCAACAAATCCTTTATGCAATTGCAATTGGCTTATAAAGCAGTTGCGGTTTTAGAAAAAGCAAATACTACGGCTGATGCCAATTTGAAACTCGTAGAAAATTATTTCAAACAGTGAATTCTTCAAAAAACCGATTTGCTTTCCGTTGAAGTTCGTGTCAACGAGGTGAAAAATCAGTTGCAATATGCTAAAAGTAATGTGCAAAATGCTTCGGATTATTTGGCTTTTTTATTGAATGAAGACAATACGAATAAAGTATACAAACCTTTGGAGGAATTGGATAATACGATTGCCATCGTAAGTATTAACACCCAATTATCCGATAATCGAAAAGATATTCAAGCGATGGGAAAATCGTCTGAAGCCTATGCGAAAATGTTGCAATCCAGCAAGATGAATTTCTTGCCAAGATTAAACGCTTTTGGAAGTTACGAAATGTATGATGATAAATTATTTGGTACAACTGCCAAAGGGTATTTAGTAGGAGCGCAACTTTCATGGAGTGTTTTTGACGGTTATAAATCGATTGGAAAAATGGAAAAAGCCAAAGCTGAATTCCAAAAATCAGAAGTAGAAACACAACAATATAAAGCACAAAGCCAATTGGAATTGAACAAAACGAATCGCCAGTTGAAAGATGCCGAGAACAAAGTGAATTTAGAAAAATTAGCCTTGGAACAATCGCAAGAAGCCTACAGAATTCGAAGCAATCGTTTTACTCAAGGACTCGAAAAAACAACTGATTTATTGCAAGCCGAAACACAAATGTTCCAAAAAGAATTAGAATTACAGCAAGCAGTTTTTGAATATAATTTCACCCAAGAATATTTACAATTTTTAACGAAATAATAATTTATACCTGACGGGTAGGGAAACAATGAACCCAGCGAGTTCCAATATTTCTAGGAAAAATAGAGGTTTGTTATGCGACCCCAGCCGGGGTCGAACCAAAAAATCAAAATACGTTTTTCTAGAAACATATTACCCCTCTGGGGAAATTAAAAATATTTAACCAAGTACAAAATAGAAGGAAAGATAATCGACAAAAAATGAAAAACAATATGAAATCGAAGATTCACGAAATCCAAATTTTTAAAAATATGAAAATGAGTAAAAAAAT
Source organism: uncultured Bacteroidota bacterium (assembly GCA_903861155.1). Taxonomy (GTDB): domain Bacteria; phylum Bacteroidota; class Bacteroidia; order Flavobacteriales; family Flavobacteriaceae; genus Flavobacterium. The sequence goes on along the minus strand of CAIOTL010000224.1, from coordinate 9,058 downwards.
AATAGCAATCCTTTCAATATCCGCAGTTTTATTGACTTCTTGTGGAAAAGACAAAAAAGAACCAATTAAAGAAGAACCAGCAATTGCCGTAAAAGTAAGCGGAGTTTCTGAAAATATCAAAGGAGCTTTTATAACTGCAAGCGGAAAAATTGAAGCCGAAAACAGTGCCAATTTAAGTACCAGAATGATGGGTTATGTAACCAAAGTTCATGTAATTGTGGGACAAAAAGTGGCAGCTGGACAATTATTGGTTAGCATCAATAATACGGACTTACAAGCTAAAAAAGCACAAGTAGATGCTAGTATTTTGCAAGCTACAGCGGGCTACAACAATGCCAAAAAAGATTACGATCGTTTTGTGGCTTTGTTCAAACAGCAAAGTGCTTCTCAAAAAGAACTAGACGATATGACCGCTCGTTACGAAATGGCAAAAGCAGGATTAGAAGGAGCGAAACAAATGCGAAATGAAGTGATGGCGCAGTTTTCGTATTCGAATATTACGGCTCCATTTTCAGGAACGGTGACTAGTACTTTCGTAAAAGAAGGCGATATGGCCAATCCGGGAATGCCTTTAGTAAGTGTTGAAGGAGTTTCGAAATTGCAAGTAACTGCCATGGTTTCGGAAAATGACATTAATGCCATTAAAAAAGGAATGGCAGTGAAAGTCTTGGTAAAATCATCGGATGTAACTCTTACTGGGAAAGTAAGTGAAGTGAGTTTGTCAGCAACGAATACGGGAGGACAATATTTGGTGAAAATTAATTTAGATAAAACAGATAAATCCATATTATCAGGAATGTTTGTCAATGTTCAGTTTCCTGTTGAAAACAAGGTAAAAATCACCAAAAGTGAAGTGCTTTTAGTACCAGAAAGTGCTTTAGTAAAACAAGGACAATTAACTGGAATTTACACTATTGGAACAGGTAATGTTGCCATTTTAAGATGGTTGAGAACAGGAAAAACTTTTGGTAATCAAGTAGAAGTTTTATCAGGATTATCTGCAAGTGAGCAATACATTGTTTCAGCAGATGGGAAGTTGTATAACGGAGCGAAAGTATCAATTCAATAATTAGATAATTTGAAAATTTGGAAATGAATTTGACTTATTGTCATCATTTTCAAATATACAAATTAATAAATTTTCAAATTTTAAGAGTATGCAAGAAGGTATTTCAGGTAAAATAGCCAATTTTTTCATCAATTCGAAACTAACCATTTTGTTGATGGTCGGTTTGATGATTATTGGTATATACAGTTCGTTTCTGATTCCAAGGGAAGAAGAACCGCAAATTAATGTTCCTATGGCCGACGTAATGGTGGGTTATCCTGGAGCAAGTCCCACGGAAGTGGAAAGCCGCGTAGCGAAACCTTTAGAGAAAATTATTTCGAACATCAAAGGTGTCGAACACGTGCATACGATGGCGATGAATGGCCAAGCAATGTTGATTGTACAGTTTTATGTAGGTCAAGATGTAGAGCGTTCCTATGTAAAATTGTATGACGAGTTAGCGAAACACGAAGATATGTTTCCGAAAGGCGTTTATAAACCCATGGTAAAAACGCGTTCTATTGACGATGTTCCTATTTTGGGACTAACGCTTTGGAGCGAAAAAGAAGATGATTTTCAGTTGCGTCAGATTGCTGAGGAAGTAACTTCGGAAATTGAAAAAGTGAAAGATGTGGCGATTACCAAAGAGATTGGAGGTAGAAGTCATCAACTAAAAGTAGTTCTCGATAAAGATAAAATGGCCGAAAATGGCGTGGATGCTTTGGGAATTATGGGAATGATTCAAGCCAATAATGGAAGCTCACAGTCGGGAAGTTTTGTTAATAATGATCAAGAATATTTAGTTACGACAGGAAAATTTCTTTCGAGTGCTGAAGATGTAGAAAGTTTGGTTGTGGGTGTAAATAAAAACAGACCTGTTTACTTAAAACAAGTAGCAACGATAGAAGATGGACCATCAACAGCGCATAGTTATGTATCTTTTGGTTACGGAAAAGCGAACGAAAAATACAAAAATGACAAATCGGAATATCCTGCTGTTACCATTTCTGTTGGAAAAGTAAAAGGAGCGGATGCGATGAAAATTTCGGAGAAAATCATTGCAAGAGTAGAACTTTTGAAGAAAAATTTAATTCCTAATGATGTTCATGTTGAAGTGACTCGAAATTATGGAGAAACAGCTTCGGATAAAGTAGGCGAGTTGTTGATGCACTTAGGAATTGCGATTATTGCTGTAACCTTTTTGGTGATTTTAGCCATGGGTTGGAGAGGTGGATTAGTTGTGTTTTTCTCAGTTCCGCTTACGTTTGCCTTGACCTTGTTTGCCTATTATTTACTAGGTTACACCTTGAATAGAATTACGCTTTTTGCTCTAGTTTTCGTGGTAGGAATTGTCGTCGATGACAGTATTATCATTGCCGAAAATATGCATAGGCATTTCAAGATGAAGCGACTGCCTTTAAAGCAAGCAGCCATTTATGCAATTAACGAAGTCGGAAATCCAACGATTTTAGCAACATTTACCGTTATTGCGGCGATATTGCCAATGGCTTTTGTGTCAGGAATGATGGGACCTTATATGAGTCCAATGCCAATTGGTGCTTCGATTGCGATGATTTTATCTTTGTTCGTGGCTTTGACCGTGACACCTTATTTGGGTTATCATTTATTGCAAGAAAAAGAAACGCAAGAACACAAAGAAGCTGAAGGATTAGAAACCAGCTTTGTTTATAAAATATACAACAAACTGGAGCGTCCTTTATTGGAAAGTAGTTCAAAAAGACGAATTCTTTTGCTCGTTACAGTCGTATTATTAATTGGTTCGGTGACTATGTTTTTCACCAAATCGGTAGTGGTAAAAATGTTGCCTTTCGATAATAAAAACGAATTTCAAGTGGTGATTGATATGCCCGAAGGAACCACATTGGAACGAACTGCAGCAGTAACCAAAGAAATTGCTCAGTATCTTTCAACCAAACCCGAAGTAGTAAATTACCAAAATTACATTGGAACATCGGCACCGATAACCTTCAACGGATTGGTTCGACATTATGATTTACGCGGCGGTAGTAATATGGCTGATATTCAAGTGAATTTGCTTCATAAAGAAGACAGAAAACTGCAAAGTCACGATATTGCTAAAGAAATGCGTCCCGAGATTCAGAAGATTGCCAAAAAATATGGGGCAAATGTTAAGCTGATTGAAGTGCCACCAGGACCTCCAGTTTTGTCCACTTTGGTTGCTGAAATCTATGGTCCTAATTATAAAGACCAGATAAAAGTGGCCAAACAAGTAAAAACTATTTTGCAAAAAACTTCGGATATTGTAGATATTGATTGGACAGTTGAAGACAATCAAGTGGAATACAAACTGGAAGTTGATAAAGAAAAAGCAATGCTTAACGGAATTGCTCCGCAACAAGTGGTGGGTAATTTGACCTATTTGCTAAAAGAATATCCCGTTTCGAACTTGTATGACGAAAATTCTAACGACAATGTGGGCATTGTACTTTCGCTTGACGACAAAGACAAAACGAGTTTGCAAGACATCGAAAACTTAAAAATTAAAGGAAGTCAAGGTAATATGATTCCCGTAAGTGATTTAGTGAAAGTAAAACTTGACACTTTGCAAAAAACGATTTACCGCAAAGATCAAAAACGTGTGGTTTATGTAACGGCCGATATGGCTGGAGCATTAGAAAGTCCTGTGTATGCTATTTTAGGAATGACTGAAAAATTGCAAAAAATTAAAGTGCCAAAAGGTTATAAAGTCAATGAATTGTATATGGAGCAACCTACAGATGAAAGTGATTTTACTGTAAAATGGGATGGAGAATGGCAAATTACTTTGGAAGTTTTCCGTGATTTAGGAGTTGCTTTTATGGTGGTCATTGTCATCATTTATATGCTGATTGTAGGATGGTTCCAAAACTTTAAAACACCAATGGTAATGATGCTTGCAATCCCACTTTCGTTAATCGGAATTGTGTTTGGTCACTGGTTATTGGGTGCATTTTTCACTGCAACTTCTTTCATCGGAATGATTGCTTTGGCTGGAGTTATGGTTCGAAATTCGGTCTTGCTGATTGACTTTATAGAAATCCGACTCAACGATGGCGTTCCATTAAAACGCGCCATTATCGAAGCTGGAGCGGTGCGAACAACACCTATTTTATTGACAACTGGAGCCGTGGTTATTGGAGCTTCGATTATATTATTCGACCCAATTTTCCAAGGATTAGCAATCTCATTGGTTTTTGGAGCCATTGTTTCTACAGTATTAACATTGCTTGTGGTACCAATTATTTATTACATTACGGAAAGAAAAAAATGGGAAAGTGATTCAGATACTGATTTGCCTAATAACCCAAACGAAGAACCTAATATCTAAAAATATGAAACTATTACTCATTACCGCAGTAAAAGAATTTGAAAAAGAAATCAAACAGATTCTAAAAAAATCTGGAGTTAAAGTGTATTCCCATAAAAGTGTTATGGGATATAAAGATATTTCCGATTTATCATTACAAAACAACTGGTTTGCCAGCGAATTGAATGAAAGCGAATCCGTATTTTTCTATGCTTTTGTTGAAAAAGAAAGCGTGGATAAAGTATTCGATTTTGTTGACGAATTTAATAAAAAACAAGAATCGTTGTCCCATATTCACTTGGCAATGCTCAACATCGAAAGGTCTAATTAATTTACTAATCTAAAAAAGAGGAAGAGATTGCTTTGCTTCGTGTCTCGCAACTCCTCACAACAATGACATTATGAAAAACAGAATCATTCACGCCTTTGCAGGTGTTTTTATACTAGCGAGTATATTATTGTCGATTTATGTCAACCAAGACTGGTTGTGGTTCACTGCTTTTGTAGGTGCTAATTTATTACAATCGTCCTTTACCAAATGGTGTTTAATGGGAGATGTTTTGACGAAATTTGGGGTAAAGGATTGATTAAAATATCCTGACTAACTTTACAATACGAGGATGCTCTTAAAGGCATTCTCGTTATTGTGTTTAAACTATATAGGTTTCTTACAGAAAATTAATTTTAAAATTGTAACTTTAATCCAGTATAATTGTAATCCCTATTCGCAATGGATTTAAGCAAATACAATCGAAAACGCAATTTTGATTCTACCACCGAGCCTAAGGGGGAGATTAAAAAATCAAATAACGAAATAATTTTTGTAGTCCAAAAACATGCGGCATCCCATTTACACTACGATTTTCGTCTCGAAATAGATGGAGTTTTAAAAAGTTGGGCCATCCCAAAAGGGCCGTCGATGAATCCTGAGGAGAGAAGATTGGCAATTCTAGTGGAAGATCATCCTTATGCATACAAGGATTTTGAAGGAACCATTCCCGAAGGAAATTATGGGGCGGGAACGGTCTTAGTATGGGATAATGGAACTTATACTTTAGACAATGATAATGTTAAAGAAAGCATTAAAAATGGTCATCTTAGTTTTAGCTTGAACGGCAAAAAATTAAAAGGAGAATTTGTCTTGGTACGATTAAAAATCAAGCAGAAAAATGCATGGCTTTTGATGAAAAAAAGGGATGAATATATTAGTAATACTAATGTTTTACTCAAAAATAAATCCGTTATTTCCAATTTGACTTTGGAGGAAATAGGAAAATAGTTTTCAATGAAAAAAAAGGCTATCACTATTTCGATAAGGATTAAGACGATGATAATCCATTCCAATCGGTTACTTTCTCGAACATTCGAAACATCTGTAAATAACTTGAGATTGTTTTCGACGATTTGGAGCCGATAATCGAGGTCTTTGAATCTAGGATTGATGTCAAAATTGGTTTTGAGGTTGCGGTTAAGAAAGTTGAGCTCTTCATTATCCCAAACTAAATTGGGATCATCCAGAATATACAAATTATCGACAATGCTGTTTTTGACATTCAGTACTTTGCCAATGTATTTGAGCAAATCGGTTTTTGAAATACTCAGTTTTCCACGATTTTCCAGTTCTAAAATATAATGCTTTGAAGATGTAATGAGTTGATCAGTCAAAACTTCATAATATTCAAGTGCGACAGATTGTCCAATGTTGAGCATCACGATTCGCAATAGGGAAGAGTCAATCCTGGGAACGGTGACATAGTCGTTTTTGACCAAAAAATTGTTTAATCTTTCATCGGTGATGATACGATATTCCTCAGAGGAATCCAGGTTTACCAAAGTGGTAGCGTAATTTTTTACAAATTGCACAAATTCACTCTTGGCGAAAGCGTCATAATTGGCAAAAACCACAACTCCATAATCAAACACATACAAATAGCGGTTCGTTTCTGTCAGGGCATAAAAAACCTCGGAAGTAGATCCAGAATATACTTCAGCATGAAAAGCGCCACGAAATCTTTTGATATTGAAGAATTCGGCAATCTATAAGGCTTCGATTCGGATTTCCATAACGTGCTGTTTCAAACAAAATTAAGAAAAATTTAATTTAAAAAATTGCTGACGATAGTACCTCTCATTGAAAAATATTTTTATGTAGGCATAGTCCGTCATTAAAATTTCTATTATTTTTAAACGCAATAGTGATAATAAGCCTAGCAAGCTGCTTCATAAGAAACCATAATTGAGTCAAGAGGATTCTAAGGTTTGCATTTTTACCTAATTCTGTGTACTTGTGAGTTTTTTTTTAAAATATTTTCCTTTAAAAGTGAAGCGCTAAATAATTTACTCATATCTCAACGCTTCAATAGGGTCAAGTCGCGAAGCTTTTTGAGCTGGATAATAGCCAAAGAAGACCCCCGTCACAAAGCAAACAAGGAAAGAAAGCAAAACCGAAGTTTCGGTTATCAACGTGGGCCAATGAACAAAATAGGTGACCAGTTTTGTGGCTGTTACTCCTACTATAACGCCTAAAATCCCGCCAGTAATGCTAATCATAATGGCTTCAATCAAGAATTGAATCAAAATATCTTTTCCTCTTGCTCCAATGGCCATTCGCAATCCAATTTCCTTGGTGCGTTCGGTTACGGAAACATACATAATGTTCATTATGCCAATTCCGCCCACGATGAGCGATATGCCGGCAATAACGGTCAACAGGATGGTCAATATCTGGCTGGTTGAACTAAAAGTACTGATCAATTCGGCTTGAGTTCTTACGGTAAAATCGTTGTCGGTTCCATTTTGTAATTTATGACTGGTTCGAAGCACTTTTTCAATTTCATCGGAAGCATTTTCGGTTGATTTTTGATCAATGGCAGAAGCAAAAATATTTTGGTAATAGGTCGATGATAAAATCCGCTGTTGCACCGTGGTTATTGGTGTCAGGATGACATCGTCTTGATCTTGTCCAAAAGTATTCGTTCCTTTTACGGCTAATATTCCTATTATTTTGAAAGGTATTTTTTTAAATCTAAAAAATTTTCCAATTACATTTTTTTCATTTGGAAAAATAGTATTAATGACGGTTTGCCCAATCAAACAAACTTTGGCGGCACGTTTTACGTCCTGATTAGAAAAAGGAATTCCATCTTGCAAGGACCAACTTCGAATACTCAAAAATTCGGGAGTAACCCCCTGCAATGTGGTTGAATAATTGTAAGTTCCGTTAATGGCTTGTCCTTTTGTCGAAACTGATGGTGAAATAGCATTGATGTATTGAGGATTTTTTTTCAGGGCTTCCACGTCTTTTTTGGTAAGAGACAGAACACTGGTGTTATCTAACCGCATTCCGCCCTGGACATTGCTTTGCGCTCGAACCATAATCAAGTTGCTTCCCATAGCCGTAATTTGGCTTTGAATGCTTTGCTTGGAACCTTCACCAATGGCCAACATTGCAATCACTGCCGCAACTCCAATGATGATTCCCAACATCGTAAGAAAAGTGCGTAATCTATTGCGGTTGATCGCTCTCCAGGCAATTCTAAAAAGATTGTCTATTTTCATAATTACGGATTTGCGGGTACATTAATAGGTGGCAAACTTTCCAATATATTTTTTGCGCTAAGCACATTTTGATTAATGGTATCTTTCAAAATATAGCCATCTTTCAGGGTTATGGTTCGTTTGCTAAAGGCGGCTATATCGGGTTCGTGGGTTACAAAGACAATGGTTTTACCATGGTTATTATTCAAGTCTTGCAGGAGCATCATAATTTCATAAGAAGTTCTTGAATCCAAATTTCCGGTGGCTTCGTCGGCCAAAATCATTATGGGATCATTTATTAATGCTCTTGCGATGGCAACTCTTTGCTGTTGTCCGCCTGACATTTGACTTGGCAAATGATACATCCGGTCAGAAAGCTTGACGGCTTCGAGCACTTTAATGGCTTTTTCTTTTCGCTCGCTTGCCGAAAAAGTATTGTTGTATAATAATGGCAATTCTACATTTTCCATCGCCGAGGTCCTTGCCAAAAGATTATAGGATTGGAAAACGAAACCCAGTTTTTTGTTGCGCAAACCCGCCAATTCGTTTTTTGATAATTGGTTTACATTGATGCCGTCAAGTATATAATCGCCTAGTGTCGGGATTTCGAGACAACCCAAAATATTCAACAAAGTTGTTTTTCCCGAACCGCTGCTTCCCATAATGGTGATGAATTCGCCAGCGTTTATGGTAAAACTGACGGCGTTCAGCGCTTTGACCGTTTGATCGCCAATTGTGAATTCCCTTGATAAATGTTTGATATCTACAATTATTGAACTCATTTTTGTTTGCTTGTGTTGGTTGGTCTTTGCGACATTTTCGGTATAAAAGGACTTTGTTCTGCTTTTGTGTCACTGCCTTTAGCCTCTGCTAAAATATTGATTATCAATTCGTCATTCATCGATAATCCGTCAATAACCCTCGCATTGGTATCGTCGTTTATGCCTGTAGTGATTTGCTTTTCGGTTAATGTGTCTCCGCTTTTTACCCAAACATACGATTTTGTTGATTCATATGAAACAGTATTATTTGAAGTCAGTTTTATGAGTTTTATGAGTTTTATGAGTTTTATGAGTTTTATGAGTTTTATGAGTTTTATGAGTTTTATGAGTTTTATGAGTTTTATGAGTTTTATGAGTTATATA
>CAIOTL010000223.1 GCA_903861155.1 uncultured Bacteroidota bacterium | reverse complement strand
AACTACTTATCATCCTGATGGAGAAGTTCCTTTATTATATTCTTATCCAAGAACGTTGAATATTCATTGGAACATGAAAGATGCTTATTATACCTTGGAAAAACTTTATCTTAGAGATAAGGTTTTAGTTGCAGACGGTCAAATAGTGAGTGTTGATAATTGTGTTAAGCCAAGCGAGTGGAAAGGAACTATTTATAGTTTATTTGATGAAGCAGCAGAAAAAGCATTAATTAAGGATCCTGCATTCTCAAAATCAAGTTTGCAAGTACAAATTAGCTCTACAAATCCTAACCGATTTGAAACAGCTTTCAAATATAAAACAACTGGAATTGCAAGAACCGAAAGTACAACGGCAAGCGCAGGATTTTAATTTTAAAAAATAAAAAGATATGTCAAATTTTTTAGCAGGCGATGTAGAAGATATTACGTGTAATCACTTAGGGATCACTTATCGCTATTCTCCAAAAGCAGGAGAAACATTCAACATAGATAAAGGGGGACGTAGAACCAAAGATGAAAATGGAGACGTAACTTCAAATGATCAAAATATTAGAGCTATCAACAATACGAGATGGTCAGTTGATGGACCTATAGCGGTAGATTTATTATCAGGTTATGAAGAAGATTCATTACGATTAATGTCAGGCTCTCCAATTGAGGGTATTTGGCAAATTACCCATATTTCAGGTGCTATTTTTAAAGGCAAAGGAAGTCCTGTAGGAGACATTAAATGTGATTCAAACGCTGGAACACTTTCTTTAAAAATTAGTGGCGCAGGAGGTTTAGAAACAATTTCTTAAAAAAAAGTAAAATGAATACAGTTATTAGTAAAGAAGTTGCATTGGATGAATTGGAATCATTCATTAATAAATTCGTAAAAAAGCCATGTCTTAAAGAGAATATGGAAGACACCTACCCTGATGTATTAGATGCAATTATGGATGGTTTCATATCTTTCAAAGAAGATGGTGTTCCAGTATTTATTTTGAAAGATCCAATTAAAAATGATGCTGGAGATATTTCTCTTTCTGAAATCAATTTTAGGACAAGAATAAAACCTACAACCTTGGCCGATTTAGCAAAAGGATTACACCCACAAACGCAAGTTTTTACACTTCAATTAAGAATGACAGCTTATGTAATTGATCAGCCAGTGGCGATGCTGGATAAATTTAGCCGTTACGACTACGATGTGATTAATCAGATTTCAAGCGTTTTTTCGTAATTGGTGTGCCGATGGTTTAGATTCGGTCATAAAAAGCCTAGTTTATGAATTTCATTGGACACCAAAAATAATTAGTAAAATGTATGTTGATGATTGGGACTATAACGGATTGCTTTATTGGTACGATGAATTAAATCGAATTCATAAACAATCAAAACAGAATAAACAATCAAAACACAATTAACTTAATTAACCCCATAGTTGTAAAAAGGCGATTGGGGTTTTTTTCTAAAAGATAAAAAGTTATGGCAATAGCAGCTATGCGTGTTCCTACCATTTTTACCGCTGTAGACAAGTTCAGCGCAGTTGTTAGTAAAATGGCAATGAGTACTTCGGCTTTTGGAAAAACAGCAGAAGCGGCAGCAATGAGGTCTTCAAGACGTTTTAATTCAGCTGGTACAAGTATGTTAACCGCTGGTGTAGTTATGGCAGCTGGTATTGGATATGTAGCTAATGAAGCCATGAAATTTGAAGATAAAATGGCAAATATCAATACCATTTTAAACGTAACTCCAGGTAAGTTAAATGACATAAAAGAATCAATATTCAAAGTCGGAAAAGAAACAGGAGTTCCTTTGAGCGATTTAGTAAGTAACTTTTATGAGTTGTCTTCTGCTCAAATTTACGGAGCAAAAGCAAATGAAGCTTTACGACAATCAGCAAGATTATCAGTATTGGGATTAGGAGATATGACGCAATCTACCAATATTATGATTTCTGTATTGAATGGATTTAAAAAAGAGGGATTATCAGCTGTAGATGTAACTGAAAAAATTGCCAGAGCGGTTCAAAAAGGAAAATTAAAAGTTTCTGATATGAATCAGTCATTTGCCGAAAATGGAGTAGTAGTAGGATTGGCTGGGGTAAAACTTGATGAATATCTAGCAATGCAAGCAGCGATGACTACAGCAGGTATGCCAATTTCTCAATCTCAAAATGCGCTAGGACTAGCAGCTTTATCATTTTTAAAAATGGGTCCAAAAGTTAAAAAGGTTGCAGATTCAATGAATGTAAATCCGGCAGAAATAGTTAAACTTCAAGCAGCCCAACAAGGGTTAATGAAAGGAATGGGGATGAAAAGCGGAGAAGATATAATTAAAAAAATGGGGGGGATGGTTCCAGCCATGCTTGCTTTGACCGCACAAGCAAAAAAACTAGGTATTCCTATTTCGTCAGTTTTTGGAAGAAAAGGGGCTATTGTAGCTAATGCTATATTAACAGGCACAGCCTTCAAAGAATATGGAATAGAAATGGATTATTTGGCGCAAAAAGGGTTGAATGTAGCCGATGCGATGTACAAGGTGAAACATACTACCCAATTTAAGTTTAATATTTTAAAAAATGAAGCGAAAGAATTAGCAATCCGATTAGGAGATGCTTTGTTGCCAAAAATAAATGAGTTGATAAGCAGCACAATGAGCACTATTCGTGGCGTAATGGAATGGGCTAAAAATAATAAATGGCTAGCATCAACAATTTTTAGTGTTGCGCTTATTTTATTAAAATTAGGGGTAATCGCAAAAGTAGGAGCGTTTTTATTTTATGGATTATCTAAATCTATTGCATTTGTTACTTGGATTTCCGAAGCCTACGTGGCAATATCTTCACTATACGAAGCTGCATTACTAGCACAAGCTTTTTCAGGAGCTGCACTAACTACAGTCATGGGAGGACTTGCGGTTTCTATGCTTGCAGTTTATTTGCCTGTAATATTAATAGTAGCAGCTTTAGGGGGATTAGCTTATATTTTATTTGGAACAAGTGACGCCACAGAAAGTATGGCATCTAAACAAATTTCTGCATTAGAAAAGAGTAATGGGGCATGGAAAAACTCTACTAATGTAATGAATGGAGAGTTAATAAAACAAAAAGCATTAATGGAAACCCATAATCCAAATGTTATTTCCGCTAGAGGCACTACTGATAAACCTATGATTGCTCTTTTGGGGAGACTACATCAAAATAAAACGAATACGGATATTAATAATGCCTGGCAAGTTAAACAAAGAGATAAGTTATCACAAAATGCTCCTGCACTTCAAATGACAAACGTAAACGGAGTAATGAGTATTTCAGGAGGTATGCCATTATCAGGCGATACTGATAAGCCTAAAAATTTAGCAGGATCTTCACAGGGAACTACAAATGAATTATTAAAAAACATGACTAAACAGCAAGTTGAGGTTTACTTAAAAGGAGATACTGACATGGTTTCAGGGGTAAAAGGAGCTTCGGTTGTCGGGGGGATTACGCCTCGTTTATCATCAACAAAACATGGTAATTAAATGAATACAACTGATATATCCTTATTCGAAAGTGGCAGTGGTGGTGATTTTGCCATTTTAAACGATGATTTACTAATGGGGGAATCTTTATACCAACAAATCTATTTAGCATTATTTGGGGGTAATATCGAAGCCAGCACCAAGGGAAGTTATCTTGCCGGAGAGGAACGTTTTGATTATTGGGGCAATTCTCTGATTTGGAAAGATGCTCAAACTAAACAATTCAATTCAGATACCGAAAGAGCGATACAAAATAACGCTTTGAATAGTTCGGGGCGTTTAGCGATTATTCAGGCAGCAAATAAAGATCTAAACTACTTGAATAATGTAATTAATTTTAAGGTAGATGTTTCTATTTTAAGTGTAAATAGATTAGGTATAATTGTAAGTTTTGGAGCAAAAACAAATCAACAAGACAAGGTTTTACAAATGGTTTATGATAATGCCAAACAAGAAGTAATAATAGAAAAAATAATTTAGATGAAGCCAATACCATTATTAAGTGATATTAACACCAATATTTCAAATGATTTTCAAAGCAAATTAGGGCTTGCTATTACTTATTTAAAAAAGACATTAAATGCTTTTGCTTTAGTGCTTTCAGCTCAATTTTACTTGGTTTATTTATATTTAAGTGATATTCAAGATAATATTTTTCCAGATACCGCTACAAGCGAAACCCAAGGAGGAACTTTAGAACGATTAGGCAGGATTTACCTCAATAGAAACCCTTTTCCTGACTCTATAGGAGTTTTTAATTTATCAGTTGTCGGAGTTGCTGGATCAGTTTTAAATGCAAATTTAACTTTTAAATCAAATGAGGGAACTTTAAACCCTGGACAAGTTTATGTACTGGATTATACCTATACTTTGACGGGTACTGCAGATATAATTGAGGTACGTTCTTTAGGCGCAGGGGTTTTGTATAATTTGAATGTAGCTGATAATTTGACTATTACAGAGCCAGTTATCGGAGTTAATAAAACCGTTACGGTTGCATCAATAACAACACAGCCCGAAGCAGGAGAAACTTTAGAGCTATACCGACAAGCAATTTTAAATGCTATCCAATTGGAACCACAAGGCGGAGCTAAATCGGATTACCGACAATGGAGCAGTGATGCCCAAGGTGTCCGATTAGTTTACCCTTATGTACGGGACGTAGATGCGGGAATAGTAGATGTATTCGTAGAAGCTACAATAATTGATAGTTCAGACGGAAAAGGAACGCCTACAACGCCTATTTTAACAGAGGTATCTGCAGTCATAGAGCAAGACCCCGACATTACTAAACCGATTAATGAGAGAGGTAGAAGACCTATACAGGCAAATGTACAAGTTTCAGCAATTACTTTAGTTCCTGTCGATATAACTATCACAGGGTTAAATGATGCTTCGCAATCGGTTAAAGATGCAATCGAAAGTAGTATAAATACTTTTCTATATGAGGTAAGACCTTTTATTTCAGGGGCAGATTTACAAAGAAACAAGAATAATATTTTGTATTCTGGCAAAGTTCAATCTGTAGTTACAGATTCATTAATAAACGGCAATTTCTTTAATGTTTTAGTTTTAAATGTAGATGGAGTTGCACAGGTTTCTTATGAGTTTACTTTGGGAGATATTCCCTATTTAAGAAATTTAACTTATACAGTTTAATTATGTATCAAGTAACCGATAATAGTACTGTTCACAGCAGAAATACACCTCATGGTAAAAATACACCTCACCGATGGCCTGTTTCAAGTAAATTAAGCTTAGTTGGTATATTATCAGATTTAGCAATCCAACTTTATCCAACAGGCAGGGCTTTTTATACATTGAAAAATGGAATAAAAGACCTAATCCACATTGCGATTAATCGAAGTTTTATCCGAATAATAAACGACGCAAAATCTACAATAGACTCTACATTTCCTGATAATGATAATTTTAATGTAGATGACTGCTCTTTATGGGAATATCGTCTTGGAATAGTAACTAATACCTCTTTAAGTGTTGTAGATAGGAGAGCGGCTATTTTAAGAAAAACAAGTAGAGGTAGAAATGTTCCTGCAAGACAATCTCCAAGTTATATTCAATATCAACTACAAGTTGCAGGATTTAATGTTTATGTACATGAAAATATATTTCTTGAAGGAGGTATTTGGATTTATAAAACGCCTCAAGAAATAACTGCAGGAGGAACAAATATTGTTCAACATGGTAATGGTTTTCAACATGGAATTGGGGCGGAACATGGAGCAAGTGGAGCGCAAGTAATTGCTAATTCTTTTCAACAAAACGAATCGTTTTCAGTAGGAACTGAAAGTCTATGGGCAACTTTCTTTATTGGAGGTGAAACGTTAGGAAGTTTTGCAGTAATCCCAGTAAATAGAATGGAGGAATTTAGAGAATTAGTTTTGACATTAAAGCCAGCGCATACAGTAGCATTTACATTTATAACTAATGATGAACAAATAAAAGTTTTTAACGATAATTTTAATGATACTTTCTTATGACAAATATAGAATTAAAAGCGCAAATTGATGTAGATATTACCAACAAGACTACAGCTAAAAGCGTAACGCCTACTAATGTTGGAACAGATATAAAATCAGTTGTAGATTATGTTGACCAAGAAATAATTGCAAATTTAGGAGTTTCAGTATTAGAATACGTTGCTCAACTATATCAAGCTGGAACAGCAGCCCCAGAGCCTCAATCACCACAAATAAATACATTAGAAGTTGGTTCTTTATTTTCTGGAGATAATTATAGAGAAGTAGTTTTTAATAGAATAGATGTTGGAATGTTTAGAATTAAAGTTCAATGGAAAAATATAGATACAGATCCAAATAAATTGGCATTATTTTTTGGAGATGCCGTTGCTAGAATAGTTTCTAGTAGTAATGGCGGAGGAGGTGTTGGATCTGCAAATTATAAAGAATGGCATTTTAATACATATAATATTTCTGGGATATTATCTGATGATGTTCTTTTAGGAAATAATGGAACTTTCTTTTCAGTAAAACTTTATAAATAAAAAAATATGAGAGCATTAAACTCAAACCCAAATATTGATAATTCAGACCTGCCAAACTATCCAGATGGAAGAATAAAAGATAATACAGGAACTGGAAATGGTACGGGAGTAAATGAAAACGTTTATGGCGATCTACACCAAGCAATAGCTAAGTTAATGAGGCAATATGGTATTGCTCCAACAGGGTTTCCAGATAACGAAACAAACGGTTTTCAAATAGTCGAAGCGTTTAAGGCTTTGGCTTCAAAAAACGACTATGTTTATCCATTGACTACAAACGGAACTATTTTGAACGTTGGGATTAAATTTGCATATATGCAAACAAATGAATTTATACTTTGTTTGGCAGGTGCTAATTTAGGGACAGAAACCCAAATAACAGGTATAGGCGCAGGAACTTTTGGAGTTACTTATTCAGGGGTATTCAAAGCAAATGAATATGTTAGAGTGATTAAAACAAATATTGGAATTTCTATTATTAGGGTTGCAGATTGGAATAGTTTAGACGCTATGATAGGTGATCTTAATTATTTAAAAAAAGCAACTCAAGCCCAAGAAAATGCAGGAACAACTGATACAGTAGCAACAACTCCATTAGTTAATTTAGTCGCATTTACAAGAAGAGTTATTGGTGCCGATTCGGGAGTATTTTTAGCAACTTTATTACGTAACGGGCTTTATCCAAAAGAACATTTTGCGATTGTAGCTGGAATTGGAGCAAGCCCAGTAAAGAATTACGGAACGGTTAGTTTTGATCCTTCTGGAGGTAATTTAGATGTTCCTTGTGATGGAAATTTTACATCAGCACATTTAACAACTGATGGGAATAGGAGTTATGTAGCTGTGACCATGGCAAATGCTATGGACATGACAAAAGGCTACTATTGTCGTTCATTCATCCAAGGTCAGTCTGCAGATAATCTTGTAGATTGCAGTGTGGGAAATATTGTTTTCAAGCCTATGAGCTCAACTATATTTCATATTGCCATAAGAGATTTAGATGGAAGTACACAAGCTTTAAAAGTACATGTAGAAGTAGTTCAATTATAAAAATTAAAATCAATGAGAACGATAAAAGATTTAGCAATTCCACAAAATACGGATCCTAAATTTCCTTTTGGAACAATATTAAATGAAACTGATATAGCAAAAGGAACACCAGTAGTTGAGGAAATTTACGGGGATGTTTTAACAAACATTTACAAATTATTGCAAACGGTTGGAATCACCCCAACAGCAACACAAGACAGTGATACTTCACAATATCAAATTCTTCAAGCGTTGCAAAATCTACCCAATAAATTGAATGATATTGAGCAGATTTTAACCCTTACGGGCACTGTTTGGAGTGTTCCGTTGGCTATTGAATTATTACCTAATAAATACTTTTTTGTTGCTCGTGCAGCGGAGAATTATGCCGCAGGGGGAATTTATACTTTCAAAGGTTCAGGAGATACAGTTTATAATTTTTCAAGTGCAGGTTTTAAGGCTTCCGATGAGGTTTTAGTTATCATTGATACTTCAGGTGTTCGTGCCTATTCACTATCTTTTTTAGAAACAATTTCGGACGAGATATTTACTGTTATGGGATTGCCAATTGCGTTTAATGATAGTAATAAAATGTTTTACCAAAGTGAAGGAAATTTAGTAAGCGACACTCCAAGTATTAATTATCTTGAAGCTATAATTCGTGTAGATATAAGCGATGGAACAGTGATTGTAAATGATATTATTATTTCTAATGGATTTGTAATATGTTTTTGTTTTATTCCAGGCACTAATACTTATTTTTTCAGACAATTTACATTAACTGATTTAAGTGTATCGCAAGCAGTTATAATGGTAGGATCTTCTTTTTCTAATACTTCAGACTTCTCTCCTTACATATATGCAAGCCAAGGGGTGATTTATATCACTAACGCAATGAATACAACTACAAATGACTATTATCTATCTAAATGGATTTATGCGCCTACAACGGCTAATTTAACCTATTCAATGGAAATTGATATTGACGGGGCATTTATAAAAACTTCTAATGCGGTTGTAAAAAACAATTTATTATACACTATGGTAGCTGGAGTTTTAAAAAGTTTCAATTTGAATACAGGAGCATCTATTACTTTAGGTAATTATGCATCTATTGTTGGTAATCTTTTTGGATATAATGGAAACGTTTATTTTGGCAGCGGGGATGTTGCAAGAAAATGGAGTTTATAAAATAAAAAAAGCTACTTATTTAATAAGTAGCTTTTAATATATTGAATTTAATTTTAGCAGTCGATCCTAATTTTTACCTTTGTTTTATTAATTAAAACGGCAAAATGTATTCGATTATTTTCGGAAAAACTTGATTTTAGATAGTTCGTATAATTTATTCCTAAACTATTCCAACCTACATCGTCATTTGTTACTTCTTTTGTTTCAAAGAATTTCACTTTGATTTCTTTTTTGATTGTTGCATAGGCTAATACTGATACTACTTTAATTTTATTTACTACACTTACAGCGTTAGTTTGGAATTTAAACTCCTTGACTAATTCTGTTTTTCTCTTTTGATCCAGCTTGGCAGTAGTTGCCCCGGCCGTGAAACTTACCATACAAATAAGCATCATAATGAACATTGAAATAGATTTCATTTGGTAAATGTAATAAATTTTATTACACATTATAAATTTTTTATCTTTGTTAAAAATAATTTCATGGCAAATCAACAGTTTTCAGTAAATACAGATGCTGTGATAGCATTTACGGCTAAATTAGAACGGCTGAATAAATCTGCTTTTCCAAGTGCCGTACGTTCCACATTGAATGATGCGGCTTTTGCCATGAAAACAACTAATATACTTGCATCTGCTAAATTAAATATGCACGTTCGAAACGATGCATTTTTCAGAAAGTTTACAGGTGTGCAGAGAGCTACAGGATTCAATATTAATTCAATGGAAGCTGGAGTAGGTTTTTCAAATTCAAATGCACAAAAAGAAAAGAAAGCCCTGCTAGGAATGGAATCTAATGAAGTTGGGGGTATAGATAGCGATGGGGGAATGTATATTGGAGCGTCAAGAGGATCCCGTGGACTGGTTAAAAGAAATTCGAGATTCGATAAAGCTAATGTTTCGACAAGTTATAAAAATTGGAAAAATGGTAAAAGCTCTAATATGCTTCGAATGGTTTCATCATTAATGGATAATAAGCCTGTTTTTATAAATACTAAAAACGGACGATTTTTGGTAAAAGTAAAAAGTATGTCATCAAGTATAAAAGGGCAAAAAACAGATATAAAATTAGACTTCTTAATGCGTGGAAGAAAAGATCACGCAGCTCATGCCAAGGCAACTCATTTTAATAGACAAGCTGCCTTGAATACCGCAAAGGAAATGGAAGGATTTTATATTAAGAATGCTGAATTTCAGTTTGAAAAGGAATTAAGAAAAACGATTTAATTAATAATTATGGATTGGACGGAAAGAATTGATAGTATTCCATTTAGCATTCAAACTGGAGATGGAAAAACATATTTTCCTTTATGGAAAGGAGGGGAAAAAGAAAAGGAATTCAATACCTCATCTTTTGAATTTATTAATGTTTACGGAACTTTGGTTGATAGAAAAAAACCGCAAGGAGGTAAATTTCCTTTAGTTTTTTGGTTTCAGGGTGCTAATAATACGGAGCAAGCAGATGAGTTCGAAGCTTCGTGTGACGATTCAAGAGCATGGAATGTGGTACACCCATTTTATGGTGCAATATTAGGGCAGCCAATTAGCATAAAAAGAGATGATAGTTCATTAAATGTTACTGAAATTACAATTCCATTTTGGGAAACTATCGACGCTGATTATCCTATATCTAATTTTTCAGTTAAAGACAATACAATGGATAGACACAGAACGGTTTTATATGCCTGCTCTACTTCATTTGTAACTAATCTTAAAGTAAGTTTTACTGCTATACCTACCGCAGCTAATAGTATTCAATCTATTGCAGGCTCTATGAAAAGCATTCAAGATAATAATACTTATGCCGACTTCCAAAATGCTTTAAATTCAGGCTTAAAAGCAATTGATAATTTGACAAGTGATGCGCTAACCGCTATCCAAAGCGTTCAAAATTTCTTAGATCTTCCTTCAACTTATATTCAAGCAATTGAAGGTCGGTTAGGTAGTTATGAAAATGTATATTGGAATTTAAAAAACTCTATAAAATCATTAAAATCATTAGCGGATAAAAAATATTTTGAATCTATTGGGGGATCCGTTTTGGCTTGTATAAGTTTAGTTTTGGTTACACCTGTAGTTGGGGATTACGTATTAATTTCTGATGTAGAAAACAAAGCTTCCAGATTAAAATTAATTTATGATGATTATTTACTGACATTGGATAGTTTGGCGGTTTCAGTTTATAACGTAAACAATAGTTTTACTCCTGATGCTACGGCTCAATCTGAAATTAGTTCTTTAATAATTTATACTATTGCCAACTTACAACAGCTTGCATTTGAAACTAAAAAAGAATATATTATTTACACTACCAAAAAAACAAATTTAATTTTATTGGTTCACCGTTATTTAGGATTAGATGAAGCAGGGGTAAATATGGATATTTTTAGAAAAACAAATAATATCAAATTAAACGAGTTGTTTTCAATCGACAAGGGTCGTGAAATAAGATATACAAAATAAAAAAAATTTTTTTTTTAAAATAAATGAATTATGACTATAAAAATTGACGGAAAGTTTGTGGAATTTTTTACCGCTGGCAGTATTAATTTAAAGTTGGATTCTATTGCCTCTACCTTTGAATTTGCGGCACGTTTTAATGCTCAAAATTTAGAGCACCAAGTAATGTTAAAACCTTTGCAGTATAAAGATGTTGAAATATTCAACGCAAAAAATAAATTAATTTTTACAGGAACAATACTAAACCATAGATTTAGGAGCAATAAGGGGCGGGAGCTTGTAATAATATCCGGTTACTCAAAGTGTGGGATATTGGAAGATGTCACTATACCCGTAAGTGCATACCCACTAGAAAGTACAAATAGATCCTTGGAGGATATTGCTACTAAATTGTGTAACCTATACGGCATTAAACTAGCTATTTCGGATCAATCAAAAAGTATTTCAGATACTGCATTGATTTTCGACAAACGAAATTCAGATAAATCTACTTTCAAGCATTTGAAAAGTAAAGTGAAAGCTATTTTTGGGCGCACCGTGGCAAGTCCTACGGAATCAATAAAAGACTATTTAGCAAAGTTAGCTGGGCAGAAAAATATTATTTTATCTCATAACGAAAAAGGTGAGGTACTTTTATTCCAGCCAGACTATGACCAAAAACCAAAATATTTTTTTACCAAAGGAAATTCTTTAAGTATGTCCGCTGATTTTAACGGACAGGCTTTGCATTCTGAAATTAATATAATCAGACAACCTACGGATGATAATGAAGGAATTTCAATTTCTGATAAAGTAGTTAATCCTTTAGTAAATAAATATAGGGCCACTACAAAGGTATTGACTTGTGGAGAGGAATCAGACACTACCTATGCTGCGAAAAATGAATTAGCAAGCGAACTTAAAGCAATCACGTTAAACGTTGAACTACAGGGCTTATTTGACGAGATATACCCGGGCGAAATTGTAAACGTTCACAACCACTATATATATTGCTATGCTTACAATCGTTTCATGGTAGAATCGATCACTTTGAAATTTAACGAAAAGGAAGATGCTACAAGTTTAAATTTATTGGTGCCGGAAGCATTTACAGGCGGCCCATTAATTAGAAATATTTTGTTTAATCATTTAGATGAAGACGATCACACTAACGTACATCTTAACGAATACAAAAACGAATATTTAAACGACAAAACTATTCTTTAAAAAATAAAAAATTTTTTTTACAGGAAAACTAAACTCAAATCTAAATTAACCAAAAAATAAAAAATTTTTTTTTTGAAAAACTTTGAAGAAAAATAAATTTTTTTTTTGGAATGTTGGAAAATAAAAAAAAATTTTTTTTAAAACAAATCACATGATAACATTATCCAAAGTAAGAAGCAGCACAATAGAACAAGGTAAACGGATTTTAAAAGTTTTACAATTTGGAGTGAAGACAGCTAAAGAAGCGGGACCGTTTGGTTTTGATAGTTCGCCGCTGGAAAATTGGACAGCTATTTACTCGGAAACCTCCAACAAGGGGGATAGTGTAATAATCGGGTATATCAATAAAAATCAACTCTCAACCCCTGGGGAATCCCGCATATTTTCGCTAGATAGTGGTGGGTTTTTGGCTTCCTCCGTAGTATTACGTACCACTGGGGTAATTGAGCTAAACGGGGCGGAATTTTCGGCGGTACGGTTCGAAGAGTTGAAAACCGCAATTGATGCCCAAAATGAGCTGATAAATGCTGAATTTGCAAAAATATCTATATCTATTGGTACATTAGGCGGTATATATACTCCTGGCGAAGTATCGGCTGATCTTTCCACCTCCCAGAGCGAAACGATCAAATTAAAATAAATTTTATAAAAAATAATTACGACGTGAACGCCTTATTTTATTGGTGTTCACGTTTTTTTTTGTAAAATAATTTAAAAATAATTTGATTAAAGTATTGTTTATATCAAAAACAGTACTATCTTTGACACGTCGAAAGGAAGCAATGAAGCTTCTTTTAAAATTAAAACATCATGGAAAATCAAATCTCATTAAAAGTAACATTCTTACACCGCACTTATTCAAAATCAAATTTTGGTAAATTATTAAGTAGTCGAAAAAGTGATAGTTCATATATCTATTACGGAAAAACAAAAAAAGAATGTAAGGCACAAGCTGAAAACAACAATAGAACTGGCGTGCAATGGGAGCACGAATATTCAATTGAAAATATAAACTAAAAAAAGCGGCTACTTATTAAAGTGGCCGCTTTTACCTTTGTCGAAAGGAAACTCAATTTTAAAAATTAAATTCATGCAAAGATATGAAAAAAATAGACTTTTTCAAACCTGAATTTTTACTTTGTGAAATTCCCATAAAAAACAAAACGTTTCATGATTCCCGAAAGTGGATATATAGTACTGGATCACTCTCCTTGATTGAATTTATAAACGTTACCGATTTTAAAGATTTTGGATTTACAGACACTAGATTTAGATTTGAATTTGAAAATAAAAACGGAGAATTTAAAGATTATTTTGGCGTTTTTGTTCAAAATAATTGCGAGGTTACAGAAAACAACGAGAGCGTAATAATGCAAAAATCATGGTTAGTTTTTGAAAACTACCTAAAGACATTGTAATATGGAAAAACCAAAAAGAGGGGGAAACCGGGAAGGATCCGGACGGCCTCCAGTGCCGTACAAAACAAAATCTTTACAATTTAAAGTTAGGGAGGAACTGGCCGAGGATCTTAAAAAAGATATTAAAATCTTAATTCACCAAAAAACAAAAGAATATTTAAACCCGCCAAAATAAAAGGCGGGTTTTTTTACGCCTTTACTTTTGCCCTTGCCTATTTGGTAGGGCTTTTTTATGCGATAAAGCGAACGCATAAAACGTATGTACTATAGTCATGATGTTTATCAATAATTCAGAATTCAAAATAAAATAAATGTAAATGATGTATGGATGTATCTGCACTTGCAGCCTAAGTATTGGCAGTCATGTAGTAAGCATACATGGTCCTATCAGATAGATATATATGTACATGTATGCTTACTGTATGTATATGTGTCTAGTGTGTAGTCCTGTGATCAGTAGTTGTGATCTTCACATGCGTACTGCCGTTGTAAATGTGTATATGTTACAAGTGAGTAAACAACTGCCTATGTACTCATGGCTATATAAGTACTCATTTAAGAAGATAATAATTTTTATAATATTACTCACCATGATAGCTTTGCGTGTGTTAATCACGACAAAAAAGGTACTGTAAAGCCTTTAAAATCTATAGCGCAATAGGTTGCGCACTCCAAGGAGTACCCTCTTATACCATTTTTCGGTGTTGCAACAAATTATGTAATAAATTTTATTACATTTGTTGCAACAAAATGAATTAAAATAATGGCTTTAGTAAATGTAAAAAACTTTGGGGAAGCTTTAAAAATAAGCGGTGGAACAATTAGAAGTAAAATTAGCAGAGGTCAATTATTACGCAACAAATTAAAGTTAATTGACACTGAAAATCCAACAAATTATATTTATTTATTAGAGGTTAATGGTGGTGATCAAAGTGTTTTCGATAGTTATAATATTAAGCATACTGTAAAAACAAAAGCAACATCAGCAACAGTAAACAAAACTAAAATAGTTGATGGAAAAAAATATGTTAAAAAAGATTTAGTCGCTGCTCCTACATCAGAAAATATAAGAGGTAAAAAACAACTTCCTAAAATTGAAAACCAAACCAAACTATCATTAGAAGAGAAGCGAGAAGTTAAATCGAATAACAAATCTAATCATGTACTTTTTGAGTTAGAATTACGGCAAAAAACAGCTAATGCCGAATACAAAGAGCGAGAAGCAGAACTAAAACAAATTCAATTAGAGAAAATTGCCGGAAACACCTTGCCGTTAGATTTAGTTGATACGATACTTACTATAAATCTACAAACTATATTCAAAGTGTTTAGTTCGGAGTTAGAAAATATCGCTACCATTTCAGTTGAGATTCTTGGAGGAAGTCGTGAGGATCTTGTCAGGATTACAAACTCACAAAATGTGATATTAAATAAATTAGTTGAAACGGCAAAGACAAATGCAAACTTTGAAATTAACAGAGCTGTAGAAGAATATTCAGAGGTTCGCGCTAGAGGAGAACGCAAATAATAATTTAAAAAATAAATAACTATGCAGGGGAAATATTTAATAACAACTGATAATTGGTTTTTTGCTCCAGATGGAAAATTATACTGTGCGGTTTGGGGAGAGGTTGAAATACTAGAAGATTCTTTTCTTGGAATAAAAACCAATAGAAATGCATCTAATTGGTTTGCTAAGATTGGTTCGGAAGACAATCATGTAATAGTCGCTGGTTGTCAAATTCATTATTCAGTTAGATGTGAAAATAAACCTTATGCTGATGAAACAGAAGATTATTCTTTAGAATGTGGAGAAGTTAAAAATTATAAAAGACCAACTCGGATTTACATCGCTAATTAATAAATTATGAAAATAGAAACTCTAACATATATTGAAGTTGAAAATGTGCCTAATATATGGGCTATATTATTAGATGAATGTAAAATGGAAATGAATCCTGTACGTCCTAAATTTATATTTGTGTATAATGATTTGTCAAGTGAAAGTATAATTCATATTGAGAACATATTAACCGATATTCAACCTGAAAAAATAATTAATGGAGAATTTGCTTGGATATCAGATACTTATATTGAAGTAGGTTTTTGGAAAATAAAACACAAAATAATTAGACCGGAATTTCCAAAAGATAGACTATGATCTACGACTTATTTAAAAAAAACATAGCTAGGATTCAGGAAAACATTTTTAATTTTAATAGTGTTCGTCTGGAACCAAGTGATTGGATTGAAAAAACTATATTTCTTACCTCAGCAGAATCTAGGTTTTCAGGATTTTTCAATTATGATCGTTCGCCATATACGAGAGAGGTTGTAGATAATTTAAGTCCAAATTCCGGAGTAGAGATTTCGGCAGTTATGAAATGCTCTCAATCGGGTTTTACCGCTGGTGTTGTAGTACCAATTATTCCCTATATTATTTCACAATGTCCATCAAACATAATGTTTCTATCGGGTTCAGAAAGTTTAGTAAAAGATACTATTCGAGATAGGCTAGATCCAATTATACAAAATTCGGGATTACAAAATCTAATCAGGCCAAGTGTAATAAAGAAAGCAAACCAAAAGACCGGAGATACAGATTTCAAAAAAGAGTTTTCTGGTGGAAGTCTTACTTCAATGCCATATAATCCAAGAAGGTTGAGGTTTTATTCTACAAAGTTTATCCTTGCGGATGAATTTGATGATGCGCCAAGGATTGATAAAAAAGAAGGTTCTATTCGAAGCTTGGTTGAAGCAAGAGCAAAGTCATACGGTAACACTAAAAAGATTGTTTATATATCATCGCCAACGACTAAAGGAATTTCTAATATAGAGGAAGTTTGGGAAATGGGAGATAAAAGGCAATGGAATTGGGTTTGTCCGCATTGTCAAGAGTATATTCCTGCTTTATGGAAAGTAGAGCGTGCTGACGGAACTTTTGGCGGCATAAAATGGCAACTAGACAATAACGATCAACTAATCGAAAATAGTGTTCATTACGAATGTCAAAAGTGTTCAGGTAATATTGACTATTCTATGAAGTATAATCTAAATCTTGGAGGAAAATGGATTCCAACAGCAAAGCCCGAAAAACCACAATATAGAAGTTATCATTTTAATGCACTTTGTATTCCTCCTGGATTTGATACTTGGACAGATTTAGTTTACCAATTTATTAAAGCTTGTCCAAAAAATGAAACTATTGATATTGGGCTTTTAAAGACATTTACTAATACCCAACTTGGAGAACTTTGGGAAGACCGAGGAACTACGCCAAGAGTATTAGACTTAATGAATAATATTAGAGATTATGAGGTTGGTATTATTCCTGATATTCTTTGCGAAAATGATGGTAATGGAAAAATAGCTTTGATTACTCTTTGTTGTGATTTAGGAGGTATCATGGATATGGTAAACAATAATGAAGATGTTCGTTTGGATTGGGAAATTGTAGCCCATACGTCAAACGGACAGACTTATTCTATTAATCATGGAAGTATAGGAACGTTTAAAAGGGGTAAATGGCGGAACAAACAGGATAAAAATAAAGATTCAGATAGAGAACGATTTACGTATAACCATGGTGTAAAAAATAGTGTTTGGGATATTTTCAAAGAAATTATGTACCGACCTTTGGAGGGACAAAGTGGTAAGTTTTTTGATATTGATATTACAATTGTAGATACTGGACATTTTACAAAACTATCTTATAATTTCATAACTGGAATCAAAGACCGAATTATAATTGGAATCAAAGGAGATACGGTAGAAAGTAATAGAAAAACAGATAAAAACAGTCCTATTATAAGCCACTCACGGGAAAACAAAGGATTACTTTATATTTTGGATGTAAATATTATAAAAGATAAGCTATCAAGTAATATGCTACTAAAAGAAGGATCAGACGGAACGCAACCAGATGGATTTATGAATTTTCCACAACCATCCGAAGGAAAGTATAATTTGAATAATTACTTTTCTCATTATGAAAGTGAGCATCGGGTTCCAGTTCTTAAAAATGATGTTGAGGTAGGTTTTGGGTGGAAGAAAAAGCGGGAAGAAAATCACTTTTGGGATATTTCAGTTTATGGACTGGCTGCAAAAGAAATTTATATTTCTGATTTAAAACTACAAGATTCAAAATATAGAGATTTGACTTGGTTACGATTTTGCGAAATGATTAATAATTAAAATTATAAAAAAAGATGGGTAAAAAAGTAAAGGAATTTGAAGTTTTTATGGAATTAGAGCTTCCTATTTATGGAAAAGTAAGTATTATTGAAGGATTAGGAATTCATTTATTTAAAGCCCTATCAAAATCAAAAGGAGATACTGGTTTAATGATAAAATATTTAATTTTAGAATTATTAGTAGTTAATGATAATTTTGTATCAGAAGAATTTTTAGATAATATGCGATTAAAAGACGTTAGTTATCTAAATACAATTATTGGCACCATGATGGACAATACCTTTTCAAAAGGGTTTTAGGATAAATTTTTTGTCTATAATTTTTATGTAATAAAATTTATTACATTTGTAAAGAATATAAAAATACTAATGTTGTGAGAACAGTGGTAAAATTTAACGAAAAAGGAGTACTTGCGTTTACGTAGGTATTCCTTTTTTGTTTGTAAACTAAATTAAATTATGAATTTTTATTATTGTACCATAACTCAATACATTGAAAGTAAATCATCTTTAGCAGATAAGATTGCTGCTTATGATGCTATAATTTCAAGTATGGAATCTGCAATTCTTGAAGCAACAGTTTCTGGACACCTTTCTCAATATGAAATGAATGACGGACAGATGGTAGTTCGAGCACAATACCGAAACATTAATGAAATGAGTAAAGCACTAGTCGGATTAGAAGGAATTAGACAACGCTATATTAATAGATATAACGGTAGAGTAACAGTTTTAAGAGGTGGTGTGATCTTTAAAAGATAAAAATGGAAATTAAAATAGGAAATTTTGAATTAAAAATAGGAAATGCTTCAAAAAAAATTGAAGAACCAAAAAGTATGTCTTATCAAGATGATATTGCTTATGGTTATAGTTATCCTATTTTAAATAAATTATGGGATGGAGAAAAAACCTTAGGAGAACTTGGAGTTGTTACTAGAGATATTCCAGATTTTCAAAAATTAAGATTACGTTCATATCATGCTTATGCTACTATTGATACTGTTAAAATAATTGCTTCAAAATTTTTTTATTGGACTATTGGATCCGGACTAAAATTACAGTCTGAACCAAATAGAGTAGTATTAGATTCAGAAGGAATAAAAAATGATGATGCAGTATATACTAAATTTCAAAAAATAGTTGAAGCAAGATTTATGGTTTATGCAAATTCAAAAGAATGTGATTACTTAAAAGAAAAGTCATTACATGAATTGGCGTTAGATTTTTATCAAGGAGCTTTTTTAGGTGGAGATGTTTTAGCTGTAGTTAGATTTGATGCTAATGGGCCTAATGTTCAATTTATATCTGGAGAGCATATAAGTAACCCACAATTAGATTCACAATTTTTAATAGATGCTAAAAGTAAAGGTAATTTCATAGATCAAGGAATAGAAGTAGATGAAAAAGGAAAGCACATTGCATATTATGTGAATACTAAACCCAAAAAACAAGGAATAGTAGAATATGAAAGAATTCCTGCCGTTGGGAATAAATCAGGAAAAAGATTAGCCTGGTTAATTTCAGATAAAAAAATAAGTCCAGACCATTTACGATCTGTACCTGCGTTATCTCAATCATTAGAGAAAATAAATAAACTTGATCGTTACACCGAAGCAGCAGTTACAAAAGCAGAACAAGCAGCTAAAATTGTTTACTCGATAGAACATCAAGAATTTTCAACTGGAGAAAGTCCATTAGATCAAATTGTAGCTAGAAAAAGAGGTGAATCTACACCAACTGACAGTAATGTAATCGCTTTAGCAGATGGTTTAGCTAATAGAATTGCAGAAACTACAGGCGGACAGACTTTTAATATGACACAAGGATCACAATTAAAATCTTTTGATTCAAGTATTGAAACCTCATTTACAGAATTTAACGATACAATTTTTAATCAAATAAGTGCAGGTGCGGATGTTCCTCCCGAGGTAGCTATGCAACAATATAACTCAAATTATTCAGCATCAAGAGCAGCAATTAATAGTTTTGGATATATCATAGTAGTAAATAGAAATAAGTTTGCCAACAACTTTTATATTCCGTTTTATAAATTATGGTTAGAGTATGAAATTCTTAATAACAAAATTAAAGCCCCGGGTTATTTAGAAAATATAAAGAGTTTCATGGTAACTGAAAGTTATTCTCAATGCAGATTTACAGGTAAAAACATGCCGCATATTGATCCATTAAAAGAAATTAAGGCAGTAAGAGAAATGTTAGGTATGAATGGTGCAATTCCTTTAATTTCAAGAGAACAAGCTACCGAAATGCTAAATGCTGGACAATGGGATGAAAACTTCATGAAGCTTATGGAAGAAAACAATATTATTCCAAAAGAAGAATTGGCTATAGCTGCAAATCAAGGGATAAGACTTGCGCCAGCAGAACCATTACCAAACGAATCTGTTATTCCAAAACCTGTTAAAACCACTCCAAATGTCAAAAAATAGGCTAATTCTAATAAATGAAAATCTTATTTGGAACCCTAACAGGAGGTATAAGATTAATGCAGTAGTTTCTTATTTAGGTATAAGTTATCAAAATAATACAGGTATAAATAGTCAGCCAGACACACTAATAGATTGGCAGGTGATTGTAGTTAAAAATACTAGAACTCCTTCACAAATTACAACTTATTCAGGCGTTTCTACATTTACAATTCCTGATGGTGCAATAGTAAATAGTGTAATGCTAGTCCGTGCTTTACTCTATGAGGCTGATGAATGGACACAGATAGGTAATGTTTTAACAATAACAAAAACAATGACAATAGGAAATCGAATTCAAATAAATTTTTATTAAACATGAAAAAATACATTTTACTTTTATTAATTTCAAGCTTTGCAATAGCGCAAACAGTACCTCCTGACGCTTCAAGTTTTGAAAATTTACAGATTACAAATAACTCATTAGATACAATAGCCAACAAGGTTAGCGTCCAAAATTCTAGTGGAGTACAGAATTATATCAATAAAACTGATTTAATCGATAATGTTTTTGTCGCAACCGTTGGAGATTTACCAACAACGGGAGTAGATGGAAAGATCTACGTGGTAAAAAATGTAAACAAGTCGTATCGATGGAATGGCACTTTTTATCAGGAGTTATCGGTTACGGATATATCGGGCAAAGAAGACACCTCAAACAAACAAAACTCATTAGCCACCGACGGCACAGGCACTAAAATTCCCACGGTTGATGCGGTGAATGGTATCGATTTGCAGAAAGTAATTGACAACGGTAATTCTGTTAATTCAGATAGTAACGTGTATTATAATAGTGTTTCTGACGGTGGTAGATTTTCATTTACCTTAGGAAGTAGTATTTTTAATTTTTACGATCATGTAAATAATTATTTTACGAGTTTTGGAGCGGGGGCATTTTCATTTAATAATACCGCTTTATCAAATGGAATTGATTTTATATTTGATCGAGCAAGTAGCGGTTATTTCAACTTAAGATTTCCTGATAAACCAACGGGAGACTATACCTTAGCTACAACCAATGACGCAATCCCGCCAAACGCCGCAATAACTCCCAATGTAAAAACTAAAATCACATACGATGCGAATGGCTTGGTTACGGCGGGTGCTAATTTAATAGCTTCAGATATTCCAAATATAGCAGAAAGTCAGGTCACAAATTTAACTACTGATTTGGCAGGAAAACAAGCTTCTTTAGGATTTACACCTGAGAATTCAGCAAATAAAAATGCTTCAAGCGGCTATGTAGGTTTGAGCGGATTTAATCCTATATTCAGGAATATAACTAATACATTTAGTTCTTTCTTTACAAATTCAAACACGGCAGCACGAACATATACTTTTCAAGACCGTAACGGAACTATTGCAGACAATACGGATTTAGCATTGAAAGCAAATCTAGTAACCCCAACTTTTACAGGTGGATATATAGCCGTGGGTGGATTAACTACGGGTATTCAATTAAATTCTTTTACTAATAGTATAATTATTGGAAATGTAAATGCTATTCAGAAATCAGGAGCATATTTAATTTACGGAGCATCATCAATTACAGAGCACATATTTCAATCCAATAATGATGAAGCGATGCGAACTTCATCGCTAAATAATTTACTTATTGGAAGCTCAACGGACTATAGAGCAAAATTACAAGTTTCGGGAGATTCTTTACAAATGGGTAACTTATTTTTTGCTCAACCTACACCAACTGCGTTAACTGCAACGGGTACGCTTACGATCGCACAAATGCTTACCTCATTGATTACGGTAACAAGTGGAGTGGCAGTGTTATTAACTCTTCCTACAGGTACACTAACAGATGCGGGAATATTAGCCGGGTCAATGCCAATAAACAACGCTTTTGAGTGGACTATTATAAATGTTGGTTCATCTTCTGGTGTAGTTGTAATACAAGCAGGTGTTAATCATACATTTGTTGGATCAGCTAACGTAATCGTTAATGGACAAGCAACTTTCAGAACTGTGAAAACAGCTACAAACACATTTATCACCTATCGAGTTTATTAACCCCAATTATAAAAACTTAAACAAATGAAAAAATTATTTATTTTATCGCTAACAATAACTTTAAATAGTTGTGTTACGATTAATTTTTGTGAATCAAAATGTATTAAAAAAACACTGGAAAATACAGACTCACACTCATACTCACTACCTAACAATATGATGCTTTTTAGTAGAGTTGGAGGATATAACTATCCTGAAATTTTTTTAACGAATTAAACCCACAATAAAATGAAAAAATTATTTTTACTTCTGTTGATATTATTAACAGCAACAAATTTCGCTCAAACTACGGTTTCAAACATCCGTATAAAATCAACAAAACCACTTATTTATGATAGCAGAAAGCAGATTTCTGACACTATTTATACAGCAATCAACCAATGGATCTATAACCCTAAAGATGCCAACTACTCGGTTGTGACTATCGACTACATTAAAGAAAACGATAGTTTTAAAGAAATTGCTGAAAAATCAACAGTATTAGTTTCAGTGCAAATAGATGGACTATTTACAATGCTTCAAAGCCCAATTTTAACAACTGAAAGTTATACTATAGAAATGAATAGTTTACTCCAAAACGCCTTACTTTATCAAACAACGCATGATTTAAACGATAACGGTAAAACTATTTATGGTGGAGAAATTACCGATTGGATAATTGATAATTAAAAAATATGGGAGTAATTTTATTGATATTGACTTGGATTTTGACCCCTTTTTTTGAGGTAGGCAATTTCATTACCACGCTTTTTGTGGATAGAGAAAAAAATCAGTTTTGGCAATTTGTCAATAATGAATTTCAAGATTATGCAGTGTGTCGAGATTGTTACGCCAATCATAATTACCAAATTTCTTTAAATTTTTGGCTATCAAAAGGCGGGTATGCTTTCGGAAATCCAAAGGAAACAATTTCAAGTGTCTTGGGGAAAAAGGGCGTGGAAAAATCCCTTAATATTTGGGGTTGGTGCTGGTATTATTTCCTTTATGCAGTTGATTTTACACAATGGAATAATGGCGGCCATTGCTTCGCTTCTATAATTAATTTTTAACCTTTAAATAAATAAACAAATGAACACAACAAGTACTCTCGGAAAATTGAATTTTCTTGACGTTTCAAAATCCTTACTTTTAGCGGCAATTCTACCCGTAATTACAATTATTTTCAAGTCTTTTCAGGCGGGAAATTTTGCAATAGATTATCAGTTAATTGTGCAAACTGCAATCACGGGGCTAATTGCCGGAATAGGACACGCATTAGTAACTAATAGTAACGGTGTGCCTTTCACTCCTGAACCTGTAACCATTCAATCAGTTACAAATCAGGTTTTTGAAGCTATGGCATCTAATCCGGTAGTGGCGCCAACACCAATTCCTTCACCAGTAGCCGAGCCAATACAAGCGCCAGCTCCTATTGCAGAAGTTGCACCAGCTGTAACTAATCCTATATATTAATTAAAAAGGCGGTAGCAATATCGCCTAAATTCTTTATCCCGCAATAAGATGAGTATCCAAGAAGAAACCAATATTAGCCAAAAACTAGATCGAGTATTATATATTTTAGAAAACGATGATAAAACAAATCGGAAAGGATTAGTTGAGGAAGTTTTTGATTTAAAAATACAAGTTCAAGACTTAGTCACAAAAGAAAGAATAGACGAAAGTAGAATGACGCTTTTAGGAGTTGTTGGCGGCGGACTTTTTACTGTGGCTTTTTGGATATTTCAATGGTTATTAACAAAAAAATAAATGAAAAAACTAATATTACTTACCTTTTTCCTAACGTCGGGAATATGCTTTTCGCAAGTCATTACAATAACTCACAA
Source organism: uncultured Bacteroidota bacterium (assembly GCA_903861155.1). GTDB lineage: Bacteria > Bacteroidota > Bacteroidia > Flavobacteriales > Flavobacteriaceae > Flavobacterium. Next base: position 4,716 of record CAIOTL010000223.1, on the reverse strand, counting down.
AGCCTATCAAATCCATTTTGATACGAAATTGCATGAGCCGGTTTATACGCACTATATTTTGACAAAATCAATGTTGAATGGGAAAAATAGTAGAACGGATTTTCATTTTGATTCTGCAATTTCAGAAAGTTTGCAAAATGGATCATCATTACCAGGATATGACAAAGGTCATTTATCACCAGACGATGATTTTCGAGCCGACACAATAACACAAGCCGAAAGCATGGTTTACACAAATGAAGCTCCTCAAGCTTCAAGTTTCAATCGTGGGATATGGCATACACTCGAAAATTATGCTAGGAAATTAGCTGAAAACTATAATGTTGAGATATGGACAGGTTGCATTTATGGAAAAACAAACGTGCCTTTGTACTATTGGAAAATTTTACATTACAATGGCGTTTATGAAGCTTATAAAATGCCAAATTTAGCCACGACAAAAGGAAGTATTTCGAGTTTCAAAATTGATTATAAAACATTAACATTAAAATAAAAAACATGGAAAATATTACATTAGGTCAAAAAAGAGTTCAAAGAAATTTTAATCTATCAGCAAATTCGGCTATTGAGGAATTGAAAGAAGACTATGCCAAACTAATTGACAAAGTGGGATTTATAGGAAATAGCAAAAATGGGCGTGAAATTGTATTAGCTCATACGCAACTAGAAACTTCTTACATGTATGCGGTAAAATCTTTGTTTATTTAATGGAACTTTACCAAAAATATAAAACGATTTTCGATAAATATGCCTTAAATACGCCGTTACGGATTGCGCATTTTATGGCTCAAATTACGGCAGAATCAGGCTTAAAATTAGTTAGAGAAAGTTTGTATTATAAAACCGCTAAAGATCTATCAGATACATTTGAAACTCCTTTTAAAAATAAATCGGATAGTTTCGTTCGACAGTTTATTTGTAATTCTATAAAAACTGCAAATTATGTTTATGCTGATCGAATGGGTAACGGGAACCAAGATAGTGAAGATGGTTATAAATATCGTGGCGGAGGCTATATTCAAGGTACGGGTAAGGATTTTTATTCAAATTTAAGTAAAGCTACTGGAATTGATTTCGTGAATAATCCTGATTTAATTTTAATTGAAGAAAATGCAATTACCGCAGCTCTTTGGTTTTGGAAAATTCATGGACTAAATGAACTTGCCGATAAAGATAATCTTGATGCAATTAGCGACATTATTAATATTGGCCATCAAACAGTAAAAATTGGCGATGCAAATGGTTTTGCTAATAGAAAGGATTTACTAATAAAATTTAAAAACTCAATAGTATGATACAGATTACACCAATTTTAAAAGAAGCGATCAAGTGGCTTGGTTGGGCTTTACTTTTCGCTTGCTTATGGTTCCATGGATGCTCACATAGTACTCCAGCGACACAAATTGTAAAAGTAAATGTTCCGGAAGTAAATGGAATTTTCGAAGCTAAAAAGCCGGTTAATGTACCAATTGTCATAAGTGCAAATAAAACGGCAAATATGACAATTATTAAGCAAATTGAAAATCCTATTAATGCACAACTTTTAGCGGAAAATTTAAGCCTAAAAACTGATTTTGCCAAGGCTAGCGACACGATTAAAAAGCTAAAATATTCAAATGCAATCCAGATAAATAATTTTTCAAGCACTTTTGAGGATAGTTTAGTAAAAATTGACATAAATGGCAAGGTAAGAGGTCAAGTCATTCAAACTATACCAACTTATACCATAAAACAAAAAACAGTTGAAACGCAAATCATACCCAAAGAAACGGTTTTTAGGCTATTGGGCGGCCTTGAAATTGGAAATAATCAAACACTATCAAATCCACTTTTTAAGGCGAATTTAGGCTTTCAAAACAGAAAAGGAAATATAATAACTATATCTTACGATAACAAACAAAATTTCTACTTAGGATATAATTTTTCAATATTCAACATAAAAAGGTAGTTTTTTACATTGGTTAGTTGGAAAGAGCAGTTCGTAATGGGCTGCTTTTTTTGTTTATATAATTTTGACAATTTATTGTATATAATTTTTGAAGAAATATGTATTTTAAAAATCAGGTGATTTTTCTATAATTTGATTTCTATTTACCTCTTTTACTACTTTGGCATATCTAAGTGTCATTCTTTTTGATGTATGTCCATATAACTCACGAAGAGCATCAAGTTCTACTCCAGCAAGTATTTTTTTATCAGCTCCTAAATGTTTCAATGAATACATGGTCGCTTCAATACCTAAACCGTCCTTTATTAACTTTCTCCAAAGTTTTGAAGCACAATCTCTATTTAATCGATTTGGTGCCGGAATAAAATCTAAATCTTTTTTTAATCCACGGTTAGAGAACTCCCGTCTTGATCCAAATAGATAAAAACTACTATTATATTCACTTAAATTCATTTCTTCAAAATAGGCCTTCAAAAATGGGTTTAATGGAACTATTCTCTCAATTCCTGTTTTAGTTATTTCAGGAGGTAATATAATTTGTGATTTTTTTAAATTAACCATTTTCAATTGAATATGTAGTAGTTCTTCAGGGCGGATTCCAGTATGAAAAATAGAAATAATGTAAGTATAAAAACTTGGGAACTCAGAAAGTATTTTTTCTTTTATTAATTTAATTTCATCATCAGTTGCTGGGATATTAGCCATTATTTCGCCAACCTTCAAAGAGCGGATTCCATGAGCTGGATTATTCTCAATTATATCCCATTGTAAAAGCTCTGAAAGAATAGCTTTTAAATATCCAAGATTTTTATTAAATGCTTTGTTGGACCATTCCCGTTTATCTTTTATGTTTTCTAAAATAGACTTAATATGAATCCTTTTTGTATCTAAAATAGCAAGATTATCAAGGCGTAAGTTTTTTACACTATCTATAAAGAAATTAGTTATGGAATTATAACCAACAAAAGTTCTAGGAGCTACAATAAGTTTCTTTTTGGCTAAAGCAAATTCCATCGCTTCAATCAAACTCATTTTATTATTGTACGTGAATAAATCTGGAAGTAGTGGGTTCCAGTCTTCTTTTAATTTTTTAAGCAAAGCCTGGCAAATTAAATCTGCTTCAAGGCTTCTAGCCGCATAATTATCAATATAATTAATTCCGTATTTTTTACGAATTAATTTCCCATCGTATCTAAAATATACATACCACGGCTTAGTAAGGTCATCATATTTGACAACCTTTGGAATTGTAAAGATTGGTTTCATTTTAATTTGTTTTTAGTAAATTAAAATGCTTGCGGAATATTTAAAACCAATCAAAATAATGCACTTTTTGTACACTTTTTTTTAAATTTAATTCTAAACCGTTGATTTTTAACGGTTTACAGTGGAGTCGCCGGGAATCGAAATCTTTTTGACGCCTAAATTTTTATTTTATGACTGATTTTAAAGGCTTTACAAGCATTGTTAAAATGATTTATTACTAGTTTTGTACACTATTTGTACACTATTTTTTTAGTCTTGAATAGTAGTTAAAATATTGTTTTCAAAATATAAGTACTTTTTCATGCTATAAACATATTGTTCGTGAATACCGTATAAAGTAGTAGTTCGGTTTATTGTTCGTGGTTTTCCCCATGAAGAAATACACATTGATTTTGACCATCCTATTTTAACTTTATGATTTAAAATTGCTTCTCCATTTACTAATCCGTATTTATTTATAATAGATTCTTTTCTTTTACTTTTTTTGTTTTCAGTATCTAATTTATATTTCTTATCCGATTTAATCTCGTGTTTTTTTTGTTTTACACTTACTGCAATTTGCCTTTTATATTCCTGTTTTTGTTTTATAATTTCTATTGAATCGTTTATTGTTTTTTGTAAAGTAGATATGCTATCATTTCTTTTTTTAATTACCCAGTTCTTATTTCTTATTTCATTTTGTAAATCTATTTCTCTAAATATATCATCTATATTTTTTGACCTATCATTTACTCTAGGGTGATTTACGTAATAGGCAGCTTCTTTTTTATAGTTTTCTAAATTAAAATATACTCGATATTCATTTGCGTATTTATTTAATTTAAGAAATAAAATATCTAACGAATCTGAATTTAGAGGTTGTTTTCCAATACTTTTACTTTTTAAATATTCTTGTATATCAAGAACGGACAGTAAAAGATCTTGGGATGATGGATTTGAATTTAAACCAATTTGAAATAGTTTTTCTCGTTCTTCTGGACTTAATCGCTGTATTTTTACCGTGTCTTTATCTATAACAATATATTTAGATATATTTTGAATTATAGGCGTTTTATTCTGCCCATATATTGCTGTATTCAATAATGTAAATAGTAAAAATAGAATTGTTGTTTTATAAAATTTCATACTATAAATTTTAAATTATGTAATAAATATTATTACATTTCAATACTGTTTTAATCATTAAATACATTTTTTTGAGTTCCGAATACCCAGTTCGCATTTATGTCGTAAGTTTTACAAATAATCTCAATTTGTTTAGCCGTAAAACTAGCTTCTCCGTTTTTTATTCTCTGAATGTTTTGGCGTTGTATGCCTGTTACTTTATCAAATTCATTTAAAAAAGCTATCCTTTTTTCATACAATAATAAAGACCTTAGTTCTAACAATCTTTCATCAGTAGTATTCATGGTTAAATTTATTTTTAAAATCCATAAACCTGTTGTAATAAATTTTATTACAATTAATATTGTTTATTTGTATATTTGTAAAAGAATAAGTTT
>CAIOTL010000222.1 GCA_903861155.1 uncultured Bacteroidota bacterium | reverse complement strand
TGATAATAACTGTTATTAATTTTGTTAATAACTTATTTGTTTAACTAAAATAATTTTGGTTTTAATGCTTAATTTTAGGATATTATTAACAATAAACCAAAACAAATTATGAAAAAAATTATTTTAACATTAGCGGCAATTTTTGCAATTGGATTTGTAAATGCCCAAGACAAAAAAGGAAGTTCTGACAGCGGGATGGCTTTTGGAGTTAAAGGAGGTTTGAATATTGCTTCAGTTACAAATCAACCAGGAACAAGTTCTCTAGTTGGATTTCATATTGGTGCATTTGCTGAATTTAAAGTAAGTGATAAATTTGCTGTGCAACCTGAATTATTGTATTCAACTCAAGGTGCTAAAGCTACTGGCGGAAAAATTAATACGGGCTATATCAATATTCCTGTTATGGCTAAATATTATGTTGCAGATGCTTTTAGTTTAGAAGCTGGTCCTCAAATTGGTTTTTTAATGTCTGCAAAAGCATCAATTGATGGACTTGGAAGTGCTGATGTCAAAGATCAGTTTAAATCAGTTGATTTCGGATTGAACTTTGGTGTAGGATATGAATTCACGAAAAAATTATCTGCTGGAGCTAGATATAACTTAGGTTTGTCTCAAGTTCAAAAAACGTTATCTTCTGGAGAATCTGCATCTCATAATTCGGTTATTCAAATATCTTTAGGATATAAATTCTAATACTTTCGAAGTAAATATTCAAAACCACGCAAATTGCGTGGTTTTTTTATGAATGAAAATTGCTTTACTTTGTAAAATGAAATGGGAAACCTACATCAAAAGTTATCAATCTTATCTGAGAATCGAAAGAGGTTTGTCGAAAAATACGATAGACAATTATTCTTTTGATATCGAGAGATTGTGCCTTTTTTTGGAAGAAAATACCATGGTAGTTTCGCCAATTAAAATTAGGGAAGAAACCATTCAACAATTTATTTATAGCGTTTCAAAAGAAGTAAATCCCCGTTCGCAAGCCCGTATTATTTCGGGTTTAAAAAGTTTTTTTAGTTATTTGATATTCGAAGATTATCGTGCTGACAATCCTTTGGAACTGATTGAAACTCCAAAAACAGGAAGGAAACTCCCCGATACTTTATCGGTTGATGAAATTGATAAACTTATTTTGGCTATTGATTTAAATACAAACGAAGGCGAGCGCAATCGTGCAATGCTGGAAACTTTGTATGGTTGTGGACTTCGAGTTTCGGAATTGGTTTCGCTGAAAATTTCTGATTTATTCTTTGATGAAGGATTTATCAAAATTACCGGTAAAGGAAATAAACAACGGTTTGTCCCCATTGGAAGTCTAACTCAAAAATACATTCAGATTTATAGAGATTTCATTCGAATTCATTTGAATGTTAAAAAAGGGTTTGATGATACTCTGTTTTTAAATAGACGAGGAAGGCAGCTTTCGAGAGCCATGATTTTTACAGTAATCAAGGACTTGGCTACTAAAATTGAATTGAACAAAAGCATAAGTCCACATACCTTGCGCCATTCTTTTGCCACGCATCTTCTTGAAAATGGAGCCGATTTACGTTCCATTCAATTAATGTTGGGTCACGAATCCATTACTACTACGGAAATTTACGTGCATCTGGATAGAAGGTTTTTGGCAGAAGTTATGAATGCTTTTCATCCGAGAAAACAAGGTGTTGAAGGCAAATAAGTATAGCTTAAAACTTATTAAAAATAATTATTGTTTGTATTTGACTGACAAAATTGATTTTAATCGATTTTTTTTAAGTACGTTTGAAATTGCTATTAAAAAGAAGAAGCAATAAAGTAAATTAAATTCTGCCCCAAACAAATTTGTTACACTTATGGAAACCTATACCAACACGGATTTAAAAATGCTGGAAAGGAAAAATAATTTTTATAAAAAACTGTTATTTCAATCTCCTGACTTAATTTTTCAATTTACCTTAACTAAAGATGGAACTGTTTTTTTTCCTTATTTAAGTAAGTCGGTCACCACCCATTTTGATTTAAAAGAAGAAGAAAAAAACATGCCTGCATTTGAAATGCTAAAGAGTAAAATTATACCTGATGACTTTAAGGTTTTTATGGCAACAGTTTATAAATCTAAAAAAGAATTGAAAACGTGGGAACATGAGTTTCGAGCCATTCTTCCTTCGAAAGGGTTGCGATGGTATAAAGGTATTGCTTCTGTTGAATTAGAAGAAAATGGAGATACAATTTTTTTCGGTAAGATTACAGATATTACTATTTATAAAGAACAGGAATTAAAAATAAAACTTTCAGAAGAGCGTTATCTTTTTGCCTTAGAGGCTTCCTCTGAAGGGATTTGGGATTTAGATTTAAGAGCTAAAAAAGTATTTTATTCTTCACAGTCCATGAAAATGCTCGAATATGGTGCTAAGGACACAATAGATTGTATTTCTAAATGGGACGATAGAGTTCATCCTGAGGATAAAGAAAAATATCTTGAGGATTTTCAATTGCATATAAACAATAATACCCCTTATTATGAGAATGCGCAACGCATTTTAACGCAATCAGGAGAATACAAATGGATTTTGAGTCGAGGAAAAATCATCGAATGGGATGTAAATAATAACCCATTACGAATTATTGGTACACATACTGATATTTCAATTCAAAAGGAAAAAGAAGAAAATCTAATACGAACCCTTCAGATTGTAGAGGAGCAAAATAGCCGATTATTAAATTTTGCTCATATTGTATCTCACAATTTGAGGTCTCATTCTGGCAATATAGGGATGTTACTAGATTTAATTGAAGACGAAAACGAAACGGAAAATGTTTCGGAATATTACTCATATTTGAAAGCTTCTTCAGATGCATTGAGTCAAACAATTAATCATTTAAAAGAGTTAGTTGAAATACAAACGGTATTGGTTCATAAAAAAGAAAACTTAAATCTGAATGACTTTTTGTCAAAAACGTTAGATATTTTAGCTGAGGAAATTTCTAAAAACAAGGTTGAAATAAATAATTCAATCTCGGTAAACGAAACAATAGCTTGTAATCCGGCCTATTTAGAAAGCATTTTATTAAATTTTACTACCAATGCAATTAAGTATTCTCATCCGGATAGAACGCCTATTATTAGCTATTCTGTCACAAATGATAAGGCTAAAAAAGTATTAAAAATAAGCGATAATGGTTTAGGAATTAATTTAGAAAAGCACGGCAAAAAGCTATTCGGAATGTATAAAACATTTCATGATCATAAAGATTCAAGAGGAATTGGTTTGTTTATAACCAAGAATCAAATAGAGGCAATGGGTGGGAGCGTATCCGTAAAAAGTGAAGTAGGAGTAGGAACCACTTTTAAAATATGTTTCAATGAGTAAATTTAAAAATGTTTTTGTAATTGATGATGACAAAGTTTATCATTTTATTATAAAGAAATTATTTGCAAAAAATAATATAAATATCAATCTTTCTTTTTATTTAAATGGTCTTGAGGCTATTGAAGATATTAAAGATAAAATCAAATTAGGGACAAATTTACCCGATTTGATTTTGTTAGATATAAATATGCCAATTATGGATGGATGGCAATTTTTAGATGAATATAAAAAAACTAAAAAAGTAACTCCCGAAAAAACCACCATTTATTTAGTGAGTTCATCAGATAGTATTTCTGATGTTAATAAAGCAAAAGAATATCAAGATCAAATAAAAGATTTCTTTTTTAAACCAATGAAAGCAGAGGATTTGTGCAAGATATTTTAAATGTAAAAGCCTCTTATAAATATCTATGAGAGGCTTTTTTTATAATGATAGAAATGCTTATTTTGCTATATTCACAGCTCTAGTTTCTCTAATGACAGTTACTTTTACTTGGCCTGGATAAGTCATTTCTGTCTGGATTTTTTGAGAAATCTCGAAAGATAAAGTTGCAGCGTGGTCATCAGAAACTTTTTCACTTTCTACAATTACACGAAGTTCTCGACCAGCCTGAATAGCGTATGCGTTTTTAACACCACTAAATCCATAAGCGACTTCTTCTAAATCTTTCAAACGTTGAATGTAAGAATCCAAAACTTGTCTTCTTGCGCCTGGTCTTGCGCCTGAAATAGCATCACAAACTTGAATAATTGGCGATAATAAAGATTTCATTTCAATTTCGTCGTGGTGAGCCCCGATGGCATTGCAAACTTCTTCTTTTTCACCATATTTTTCAGCCCACTGCATTCCTAATAATGCGTGAGGTAAGTCACTTTCGGTATCTGGAACTTTACCAATATCGTGTAATAAACCGGCTCTTTTGGCTAGTTTCACATTCAATCCTAATTCGGCTGCCATAATTCCGCAAAGTTTAGAAACTTCTCGGGAATGTTGTAATAAATTTTGTCCGTAGGAAGAGCGATATTTCATACGACCTACAACTTTTATTAATTCAGGATGTAAACCATGAATCCCTAAATCAATAACGGTACGTTTACCAACTTCTATAATTTCGTCATCAATTTGCTTGGTAGTTTTGGCAACTACTTCTTCAATACGAGCTGGATGGATCCTTCCGTCAGTAACTAATTTGTGTAAAGACAACCTAGCTATTTCTCTTCGAACTGGGTCGAAACAAGAAAGGATAATTGCTTCTGGTGTATCGTCAACAATAATTTCAACTCCTGTTGCCGCTTCGATCGCTCTAATATTTCTACCCTCACGTCCAATAATTCTACCTTTTACATCATCAGATTCAATGTTGAATACCGATACGCAGTTTTCTACTGCTTCTTCCGTACCAATTCTTTGAATGGTGTTGATGATGATTTTTTTGGCCTCTTGTTGGGCCGTCAATTTGGCTTCTTCAATAGTGTCTTGAATATGCGCCATCGCCTTGGTTTTGGCTTCGGCTTTTAATCCTTCAATCAGTTGATTTTTAGCATCCTCGGTAGATAAGCCAGAAATAACTTCGAGTTGTTGTAGATGGCTTTTCTGCAATCTTTCAACTTCGGTTTGTTTCTTGTCTAAAATTTCTACTTTACTGGTGTATTCTAAAGTCTTCGCTTCAAAATCGTCATTAACTTTCTTGGCTTTTGACAGTTCATTCGAAATTTGAGATTCTTTGTCTCGAATTCTTTTTTCAACTTCTGCCATTTTTTGGTCACGAGAAAGAATTACTTGTTCGTGCTCCGCTTTCAATTCGATAAATTTTTCTTTCGCTTGAAGAATTTTATCTTTTTTGATGTTTTCGGCTTCAAGGTTGGCATCTTTTAAAATCGAGGATGCTTCTTTCTTCGCGCTTTTAATCAAATTAGAGATGTTGCTTTTCTCTATAGTTTTGGCAATGCCAAAACCACTCGCAATGCCTCCAATTCCTGAAATAATTATTGTTAAAATGTCCATGTTTATTTAAAATTTATATATAAAAAAGCCTACATTAGGTTGCTTGAATAAACTCGGAAAGACAAGTTTTGAGCTAACTCGTTGTTCAAGCTTCCAAACTGAATTGGCTTGCTATAGTAACGATGATTTGCTCATTCTAAATTGTTAGTGTTGAGTTTACCAAATATG
>CAIOTL010000221.1 GCA_903861155.1 uncultured Bacteroidota bacterium | reverse complement strand
CTTGGATTAGTAGCAGTACCACTAATTGTTTTTCTAATTCTGAATCTAATTCTCTGTCTTCTTTCAGGTTTTGTTAATGACATAATGTTATTTTTTACGCTGATTTACCTGCTTTTCTTCTTAATACTTCACCTACGAATTTAACACCTTTTCCTTTGTACGGCTCTGGTTTGCGGAAACCTCTGATTTTCGCAGCTACTTGACCTAAAAGTTGTTTGTCTAATGATGTTAACTTCACAATTGGGTTTTTACCTTTTTCAGATATAGTTTCCAAAACAACTTCTGGAGCTATTTCTAAAATAATATTGTGAGAAAATCCGAGAGCTAAATCTAATTTTTGTCCTTGATTTGAAGCTCTATAACCTACTCCAACTAATTCCAACGATTTTGTAAAACCATCAGTTACACCTATAATCATATTATTGATTAAAGATCTGTACAATCCGTGTTTTGCTCTTTGATCTTTGTGATCAGATGATCTGTCCACTTGAACATGATCTCCTTCAACTGTTACAGTAACATCTGAATATTCCTGTGTTAGTTGACCATTTTTTCCTTTTACAGTAATGACACCATTTGCAACTTCAACAGTTACTCCGGCAGGGATTACAACGGGATTTTTACCTATTCTTGACATCTCTTATAAGTCTTTTAATTAGTATACGTAACAAATTACTTCACCACCTACATTCAATTGTCTTGCTTTTTTTCCAGTCATAAGACCTTTAGAAGTTGAAACAATTGCAATTCCTAATCCGTTAAGGATTCTTGGGATGGTTGAAGAACCTGAATACTTACGTAAACCTGGTTTACTAATTCTTTGGATATCTTTAATTACTGACTCTTTAGTATCTTTATCATACTTTAAAGCAATTTTGATTGAACCCTGAACCGAGTTGTCTTCAAATTTATAACTCAAGATATATCCTTGATCAAATAAGATCTTAGTTATTTCTTTTTTTAGATTAGATGCTGGAATTTCGACAACTTTGTGGTTTGCAGCCACGGCGTTTCTAATTCTAGTTAAATAATCTGCAATAGGATCTGTATACATATGTATCAATTTGCGGTTTTGGTTTTCAATGAAACTATTCCAATGAACCTGAAACCAATTTATAATTATTTATTACCAGCTGGCTTTTTTAACTCCTGGTATCAATCCATTATTTGCCATTTCACGAAATGTTACACGTGAAATACCGAACTGACGTATATACCCTCTTGGTCTACCTGTTATTTTACAACGATTGTGTAAACGAACTGGTGAAGCATTTTTTGGCAATTTTTGTAATCCTTCAAAATCTCCGGCTTTTTTCAAAGCTTTTCTTTTCTCAGCATACTTTGCTACCGTTTTTTCTCTCTTAACCTCACGGGCTTTCATTGATTCTTTAGCCATGTCTTAATTCTTTTTAAAGGGTAAACCTAGTTCAGCCAATAACGATTTTGCTTCTTTGTCCGTTGCAGCAGAAGTTACAAAAGTGATGTCCATTCCAGATATTTTATTTACTTTGTCAATATCAATTTCCGGGAAAATGATTTGCTCCAAAACACCAAGGTTATAGTTTCCTCTTCCGTCAAAACCAGTAGCTTTAATTCCACTGAAAT
>CAIOTL010000220.1 GCA_903861155.1 uncultured Bacteroidota bacterium | reverse complement strand
CGGTCGTCGTTATTCTGACGGTTTACACCAAGCGATTGAAGCCAAGGAAAGCGTGAAAATCGAAGACGCCACCCAAACTTTCGCAACGGTTACCTTACAGAATTATTTCAGAATGTACAGCAAATTAGCGGGTATGACTGGAACTGCCGTTACCGAAGCCGGCGAGTTATGGCAAATATATAAATTGGATGTTGTAGAAATTCCTACGAACAGACCGATGGTACGTGAGGACAAAGAGGATTTAATTTACAAAACTACTCGCGAAAAATTCAATGCCGTCATCGAAGATGTAACCCAATTATCCCAAGCTGGAAGACCCGTTTTGATTGGAACAACATCGGTCGAGATTTCGGAATTATTGAGTCGAATGTTGAAAATGAGAGGCGTTGCTCACAACGTTTTGAATGCAAAAATGCACAAACAAGAGGCGCAAATTGTTGAAGAAGCCGGGAAACCAGGCATTGTAACCATAGCCACCAATATGGCGGGTCGTGGAACCGACATCAAATTGACACCAGAAGTAAAAGCTGCCGGCGGTTTGGCAATTGTGGGTACGGAACGTCACGATTCGCGTCGTGTGGATCGTCAGTTGCGTGGCCGTGCCGGTCGTCAAGGTGACCCAGGAAGTTCGCAGTTTTATGTTTCGCTTGAGGATAATTTAATGCGTTTATTTGGTTCCGAAAGAGTTGCCAAAGTAATGGATAGAATGGGATTGCAGGAAGGCGAAGTAATCCAGCATTCGATGATGACCAAATCTATCGAACGCGCCCAGAAAAAAGTCGAAGAAAACAATTTTGGTGTTCGTAAACGTTTATTGGAATATGATGACGTGATGAATGCGCAACGTGAGGTGGTTTACAAACGCCGCCGTCACGCTTTGCACGGAGAAAGATTGAAACTGGACATTGCCAATATGCTGTATGATACCTGCGATTTAATCGTGACTGACAATAAATTGGCCAATGACTTCAAGAATTTAGAATTCGAACTGATTCGTTATTTCGCAATCACTTCGCCAGTTACCGAAAGTGATTTCAACAAATTGACCGAGATAGAATTGACCGGTAAAGTATATAAAGCAGCTTTGGCATTTTATTCTGAAAAAACTGAACGCAGCGCCAGAGAAGCATTTCCTATTATCAAAAATGTGTATGAGGATAAAAATAACCAATTCGAAAGAATTGTGGTTCCGTTTACCGACGGAATAAAATCCTTGAACGTGGTTACCGATTTGAAAAAAGCGTATGAATCTAATGGGAATCAACTCGTTGCCGATTTCGAAAAGAACATTACTTTGGCCATCGTGGATGAAGCTTGGAAAAAACATTTACGCAAGATGGACGAGCTAAAACAATCGGTTCAGCTGGCGGTTCATGAACAAAAAGATCCTTTGCTCATCTATAAATTTGAAGCGTTCAAATTGTTTAGTTCGATGTTGAATGGTGTAAATAAAGAAGTAATTTCGTTCTTGTTCAAAGGTGATTTACCGCAACAAACTGCGCCGGCAATTCAGGAAGCAAAAGTGGTTCGCCAGAAAGAAAATTATAAAACCAGCAAAGACGAAATTGTAAATAGTGAAAAATTGAATCACGAAGCGGGTCAAACACAACAACGACAAGTTACGGAAACCATTGTTCGCGATCAACCAAAAATCAATCGTAACGATACGGTAACCATCCAAAATGTGGCCAATGGACAAACACAAGAAATGAAGTACAAGAAAGCCGAAAGTTTGATAGCCAACGGAACTTGGGTTTTGGTTCACTAGGAAACAGATTTCAGTTTGCTTCGCCTGTTCGAACTTCAGTCTGGGTTGCAGACGACAAACGGAATAAATAATTCAATCCTCAATTGCGAAAGTAGTTGGGGATTTTTTTTATATTTGAGAAGAATATAACAAACTACTATTCACCTTGAAAAAAATCTCGCACACTGTTTGGATTTTGTCGTTCGTCAGTTTGTTTACCGATATGGCAAGCGAAATGCTGTATCCAATAATGCCAATTTATTTAAAAACAATTGGTTTTTCGATTGTGCTTATCGGGATTCTTGAAGGCGTTGCCGAAGCCGTGGCTGGACTCAGCAAAGGCTATTTCGGCAAACTTTCCGACAATTCAGGAAAACGCGTTCCTTTCGTGCGAATTGGTTATGCTTTCAGCGCTCTTTCGAAACCTATGATGGCGTTTTTCGTCTACCCGCTTTGGATATTCTTCGCAAGAACGATGGATCGTATTGGAAAAGGAATCCGAACTGGTGCCAGAGACGCCATTCTTTCGGATGAAGCCACTCCTGAAACCAAAGGAAAGGTTTTTGGTTTTCATCGCTCTATGGATACTTTGGGTGCGGTTTTGGGACCATTACTAGCCTTAGTCTATCTCTATTATTATCCAAAGGATTATAAAACCTTATTTTACATTGCTTTTTTTCCGGGGATTTTGGCCATTTTGGCTTCCTTCCTACTCAAAGACAAAAACAATGCACAACCAAAAGAAAACAAGTCCGCTTCCTTTCTGGCTTCCTTCAACTATTGGAAAGAAAGTCCGATTTTGTATCGCAAAGTTGTTGTTGGATTATTGGCTTTTGCCTTATTTAATAGCTCGGATGTTTTCTTGTTATTGAAAGCCAAACAATCGGGTTTAAGTGATACTTACGTCATTGGGATTTACATTTTCTACAACTTAATTTATGCTTTATGCGCTTTCCCAATTGGAATTTTGGCGGACAAAATTGGATTGAAAAAAACCTTTATTTCCG
>CAIOTL010000219.1 GCA_903861155.1 uncultured Bacteroidota bacterium | reverse complement strand
CCAAAATCAACTTTATTAATGATGATTTCTGCTTTTTGTGGCCACGATTTAATGAAAAGAGCTTATGAAGAAGCGATAAAAGAACAATACAAGTTCTATTCTTATGGTGACGCAATGTTGATCATCTAAAAGTTTACAACTATTAATTCACTAAATCTCGTCAGCAATGACGAGATTTTTCTATTTAAAAAATGATTTTGATGGCACGTCTTTTCTCGCATATTGAAAACGATCGACCAACTTTGGCAAGCAATAGCCATCGAGTCCGTTTAGTGCAATAACATTTCCCTTGTCAATTTGCAACCACCCATCTTCATGTTGGAGATTTTCATCAAAATATAGTTTTTCAATGGATGCTATTATGTGAATGGTGTCGTTTTCTTTGATGTAATATTCATTTAGATACTTACAATACAATTGAACAGGGCTTCCTTTTACGAAAGGAATTAGTATGCCTTTTTTGTATTCCTCTTCAAGTTTTGTTTTGTCAAATTCAGAAACTCCCAATTCATAATTTGCCGATGTATGATGCGCATCTTCGATCATATCAACCGTAATGAGATTGACAGTAAAAAATTCAGTTTCCTTAATGTTTTTATAAGTATCTCTCGGAACTGTAGTAGGACGCATAATAAATCCAATTAATGCAGGTTCACTTCCCAAGTGAGTAACACTACTAAATATTGCGACGTTTGAGTTTCCGTCTAAAGATTTTGTAGCGATTAAATTAGCCGATTTGTATCCCGTGCAAGAATTAATTAAATTCAATCGTTCGATTTTTTCCATTTGAGAAATCTCGGCTTTGGATAGGTCTTTCATTTTTTATATTTTGAGCAAATATACTTTTGTTTAATCAAATTAAAAATAGTTTAAACAATTTTTGTTATTTGTACTTCTCAAAATATTGAATATAAATAGTTTAAAATAACTTTTATATCTTATATATTTGTGAATACAATATTTTTTATATGAAAATTCTAAAAAAATTCCTGCTTGTTATTCTATCATTGTTCTTAATTCTTGCAATTGCATTAGTTAGTTACGGATTTTACCTAAGGCCTACTTATGAAGGCGAACAAAAACTTAAAAATATTCAAAAGGAAACAACTGTTTATTTTGATGATTTTGGTGTGCCACATATTTATGCCAACTCACAGAAAGATGCAATGGTAGCATTGGGTTATGTTCACGCCCAAGACCGCTTATGGCAAATGGAATTGATGCGACGCATTGCTCCTGGCAGATTATCGGAAATTTTTGGTTCGAAATTAGTTAAAACCGACAAGTTTTTTGCAGGTTTAGGCATCAACGAAAACTCTGAAAAAGCAATAGCCAAGTTAGACAAAAATTCACAAGCCTATCAACTTGCTATGGCTTATCTTGATGGTGTGAATCAATATATGGAAGAGGGAAAAACTCCAATCGAATTCCAAATATTGGGAATAAAAAAAGAGAAATTTACCTTGAAAGATGTTTATAATATCTTTGGATATATGTCGTTCAGTTTTGCAATGGCTCAAAAAAGTGACCCGTTAATGACCGATATTCGAGATAATTTGGGCGCCAATTATTTAAAAGATTTTGGTTTAGACGGTTCTTTAGGTACCACACAAATTAAAAATTATGATGGTAAAGCCATTGAATATGCTGAAATTTCAAAATCTGTTGCCAGTTTGCTTGACAATTCAGCTGTGCCAGCTTTTATAGGAAGTAACAGTTGGGTTATCGCTCCAAAGAAAACCAAGAACGGAAAAGTCATTTTTGCCAATGATCCGCATATCGTTTTTTCGCAACCTTGTACTTGGTATGAAGCTCATATCGTTGTGCCTAATTTCGAAATTTACGGATATTATTTAGCTGGAACCCCATTTCCGCTTTTGGGACATAATCATAATTATGCTTATGGATTGACAATGTTCGAAAACGATGATGTCGATATGTTTCAGGAAGAAGACAATCCAAACAACAAAAACCAATATAAAACCGCCACGGGATTTCAGGATTATAAAGTTCGAAAAGAAATCATCAAGGTAAAAGATAGTGCTGATGTAGTTCTAGAAGTAAAGGAAACGGAACACGGACCAGTAATGAATGGATTTTTAGATGGAATTAAAGGTAAAAAACCTGTTTCAATGTCATGGATTTATACCCAACAAAACAATCAAATTCTCGAAGCAGTTTGTGCGCTTTCACATTCCGAGAATCTCGACGATTTTAGAAAAGGAGTTTCGCTGATTGCTGCTCCTGGATTAAATATTATGTATGGAGATGCTAAAGGAAATATCGCTTGGAATACTTCCGGAAAGTTATATAAATTAGACAAATCAGTAAACCCAAATTTCATTCTAAACGGTTCGAATGGTATTGATGACAAGAAAGAATTTCTTGATTTTTCCAAAAATCCTCATGCTATCAACCCAAGTTGGAATTATGTATATTCAGCTAATAATCAACCTGAAGCAGTTGACGGATATTTGTATCCAGGCTATTATTTGCCTCAAGATCGTGCCAAAAGAATATCAGGATTATTGGCTCCTAAAAATAATTGGACGAAGGAAGATGTAGAACAAATGTTGAACGACAATGTTTCGAATGGAGCAACAAATATTGTTGCTAATTTAATTCCAACCTTGGATGTAAAATCACTTTCTGATAATGAAAATCAAGTATTGTCTATTCTTGAAAAATGGAATGGTTCCAATAATTTGAAGGATATTGCTCCTACAATTTATAATAAATGGATTTATGATTATTTAAAAAATACCTTTAAAGATGAGTTGGGAGAGGCTAATTTTAAGATGCTTTTGAGTACACATATTATCAAGCAAGTAATTGCAAGTCAAAGCAAGAATGAAAAATCGATTTGGTGGGATGATATTAGTACAAAAGATAAAAAAGAAACTAGAGAAGATATCCTTAACAAATCCTTTCATGAAGCCGTTTCAGAACTCGAAAACCAGTTAGGCAAAGATGTTAATTTTTGGACTTGGGACAGAGTTCATACGCTGGAACACCAGCATCCCTTGGGGAAAGTGGCGGCTTTGAGAGGGATTTTTAATGTAGGTCCTTTTAAAGTTCAAGGTACAAATGAAGTGATTAATAATCAATTTTTTGATTTTACGGATAGTGGATTATATACCGTAAAGGGAGGGCCTTCAACTCGTAGAGTTATTGATTTTTCGGATATAGAAAATAGCGAAAGTATTTTGCCAACAGGACAATCTGGAAACCCTTTTAGTAAACATTACAGCGATCAGGCAGAAATGTATGCCACTGGAAAGTTTAGGAAAATGAAATTGAATAAAAAAGAAATCGTTAATACTTCGAGGAAACTGGTTTTCGTGCCAATGAAATAGTATTTTTCAATCCTTAATAATAAAAGGTGATTTTTAAGTGAGGTATTTTTCGTTTTTTATCTTTTGAATATAAAGTAAACTGCCAAAATCAAAAACAATAACCCGACGAAATGATTCCATCTAAAAGTTTCGTTTTTAAAAAACAACATAGAAAAACCCACGAAAAAAACTAAGGTAATCACTTCTTGAATTACTTTGAGTTGCATTAATGAAAACGGTCCATGATTACCCTCGTAATCTATTCTATTAGCTGGCACTTGGAAACGATATTCAAATAATGCTAATCCCAACTAATGAGAACAATGGTTATTAAACCTGCGTTTTCGAACCATTTAAGTTCTTTGAATTTCAAATGTCCTTACTAAGCTAGTGTCATGAAGATATTTGATAATATAAGAAATCCTATTGCTGCGTATCCTTTCATTTTATTTTCAAATTAAAATCAATGGTAAGGAATTGTTTTCTTATTCAAACAAACTTTTTGTTCGGATAAGGAAAGTGTTTTTTGATTAAAAAAACGAAAATCATTTTTTCTGTTTACTTTTATTGAAGTATTTATTATTTTTCATTAAAATAATATTTTTTTTTAATAAAAAACGAAAACCTTTTCGGATATTGAATATTGTACAAACAATAAATCAATTGGTATTCAGATAAATAAAATAACATCAAATTTATCTTAAAAAGTTTTTTTATTACAACT
>CAIOTL010000218.1 GCA_903861155.1 uncultured Bacteroidota bacterium | reverse complement strand
TTTCGTAAATCCCTATTTCAGCAGTCGAACCAAAACGGTTTTTCAGTGAACGCAAAATACGATAGACGTGGTTTCGATCCCCTTCGAATTGTAAAACGGTATCGACCATGTGTTCCAAAATTTTGGGACCGGCTATATTTCCGTCTTTGGTTATATGACCAATAAGAATCACAGGAATATTCGATTCTTTCGCAAATTTTATAAGTTCGGCAGTGGTTTCTCGAATTTGAGAAATACTTCCCGGAGTCGATTCGATATAATCCGTATGCAGCGTTTGAATGGAATCGATTATGATGATTTCAGGTTCGATAGCTTCAATTTGTTTGAAGATATTTTGGGTTTTTGTTTCGGTAAGAATGTAGCAATTATCGCCGTTTGGCGTGATTCTTTCGGCACGCATCTTGATTTGTTTTTGGCTTTCTTCGCCAGAAACATACAAGGTTTTATAAGGGAGTTTTAAAGAAATTTGAAGCAAAAGTGTACTTTTTCCAATGCCAGGTTCGCCGCCCAAAAGGATTAAAGAACCAGGAACGATTCCGCCTCCTAAAACGCGATTAAGTTCGCCATCGGTGGTGTCCATTCGAATTTCTTGGGTCGAATCAATTTCGTTGATGCGTAATGGTTTAGGTGCTTTGCTAGAAGTAACCGATTCACTTTTCCAAGTTAATTTTTCTTCTTTTTGGATAATTTCTTCGGCGATGGTATTCCATTCTTTGCAGGAATTGCATTGGCCTTGCCATTTCGAATATTGGGCGCCACAATTTTGGCAAAAAAAGGAGGTTTTTACTTTTGACATTATTTAGAACTAAATTAAATTCAAATTTAGTCTAAAGAATATTCAAAAAAAAGGATTTAATTTTTTTAAAAAAGAGCAGTTTTTTTAAGTCAGCGAATTGTCATTTTCATTGGGAAAAATAACCCAAGGTTTGAAGATTTTGGCTTCTTCAAAATCCATCGTCGCATACGAAATAATGATAATAATATCATCTCGTTGTACTTTTCTAGCTGCAGGACCGTTAAGGGTTATTTCGCCAGAATTTTTAGCACCTTTGATGGCATACGTTTCAAATCTTTCGCCATTATTGATGTTTACAATCGATACTTTTTCGCCTTCGATAATGTTCGAAGCCTCAAGTAATGTTTCGTCAATAGTAATGCTTCCGATGTAATTTAGATCGGCTCCGGTTACTTTTACACGGTGAATTTTTGATTTTAAAACTTGAATTTGCATGGTGCAAAAGTAAATTAATTTAATGAAATGGTATCAATCAATCGAACATTGTTGATAAAAACGACAATAAAAGCACGGTATTTCTTACTTTTATTTTTTCTAAAAAGAGGTAAAAGTGTTGTCTCATCTGCAATTTCGAAGTATTCTAACTTAAAATCTAGATTTTTTTCAAATGCTTTTTGTACCCATTTTGTAACTGCTAAAGCGCTATTTTTTTCGAATTTTTCTTTTGCGGTTAGTAATGTTTTATAAATAAGGGAAGCTTCTTCTTTTTCTTTTGGGCTTAGCAATTCGTTTCTAGAACTCATTGCCAATCCATTTGTTTGTCTGTAGATGGGGCAGCCTATTACGTTAACTTTTAACTTATTTTTGATGACCATTTTCTTTATAATTTGTAATTGTTGAAAATCTTTTTCGCCAAAATAAGCGTTTGTAGGTTCTACAATTTCAAATAAACATTTTACAATTGTACCCACTCCGTTAAAGTGACCAGGTCTGAATTTACCTTCCATAAGGTTTTCTAATCCGTCAAAATCAAAGGTTTGAGAACTGGGATTTCCGTCATAAATATCATCTACACTAGGTGCATAAACAATGATTTCCGGATTCAAAATATGTATTTTATTTATATCAACATCTAGTGTTCTAGGATATTTAGCTAAATCTTCGGGGTTGTTGAATTGGGTAGGGTTTACAAAAATACTTACGACAGTGACATCATTATCTGCCAATGAATTTTGCATCAAAGACAAGTGTCCTTGGTGCAAAGCGCCCATCGTTGGGACAAAACCAATTTTAGAATTCTTTATTTTGATAGATTTTAAATAGTCTCTCAAAGGTGCTTTTCCGTAGAAAATAGGCATGGCTGTTTTATTGAAATTAACTGCAAACATAATATTTTAGTCTATAACTGCATAAATTTTTGTAATTTTGCATGGTTTTTATTGCCAAAAATTAATCAAATTACAATATGGAAGATAAGAGAATATTATATGTATCATCAGAGGTGGTGCCTTATCTGGCTGAAAATGAGGTATCTTCAATGTCGTATGAGGTTCCGAAAATGATTAATAATCTGGGTGGACAAATTCGTATTTTCATGCCAAGATATGGAAATATAAATGAAAGAAGGCATCAATTGCACGAAGTTATTCGCCTTTCTGGGATGAATTTGGTTGTAAATGACCTCGATATGCCCTTAATAATAAAAGTTGCTTCTATACCTAAGGAAAGAATTCAAGTTTATTTTATTGATAACGATGAATATTTTAAGAGAAAAGCTACGTTTACAGATGAAGAAGGCGTTTTGTATCCGGATAATGACGAGCGGGCTATTTTCTTTGCAAAGGGTGTTGTCGAAACGGTTAAAAAACTCAATTGGGTTCCGGATATTATCCATGTTCATGGATGGATGGCTGCCTTATTGCCTATTTATATGAAGCATTTTTACAAAAATGAAGCTTTGTTTTCAGAGACTAAGATTGTTACTTCTATTTATGGTCAGTCTTTTGAGGGGACTTTAGATAAAGAAATGATTAACAAAGTTATGTTTGACGGCATTCCAAAAGAAGCTGTTCTTGACTTAGAAAGTCCTGATTATGAAAATATAATGAAAGCCGTAATTAATCATTCTGATGCAGTTATTATTGCTTCGGAGAAAGTGTCTTCAAGTTTAACAAAATTTATAGAATCTTCAGGAAAACCTTTTTTACCTTTCACCCCGAAAGATAAATTCGCGGAAGCGTATGTTAATTTCTATAAAAACAGTGTTCTATAAAATAAATTTTTTCCATTCAAACATGCACAATAATTCTTTTTTTAAGCAAATTTTATTACTTGTAACTATCGTACTTTTCGTTTCATGTGATAAAGAATATAATGTAATTGGTGACGGCTTAATAAGTCAAAACCATTTTATGCTCAAAGACACCACCTTTTCTGTGGTAGCTTATAATCAAAAGATAACACCTGTTGAATCCGATAATCTTCCGATAAATCCTTTGGGAATTTATAATAATCCTGCCTTTGGCAAAACAACTGCCAGTTTTGCAACACAAGTAATATTATCATCGATAAATCCTATTATCTCAACTCATGCCAAGATAGATAGTGTTTATTTGAATATTCCTTATTTTACTGACCCGTTGAAAAATGTAGCCAATTCGGATGGAAGTACCACTTATGTATTAGACTCTATTTATGGAGCTAGTAAAGCCAAGATAAAACTTAGTGTTTATGAATCAGGATATTATATGAGAGATTCAGATCCAGTAGGAGGATTTCAAACTGCTCAAAAATATTTCACCGATCAGAATACTGATTTTAATAATCTTAAAATTGGGAATCGATTGAATGATTTGATAACTACTGCAACTGCTAAAACTTTGCCTGGGGAACAAAATGATGCTTTCTATTTTAATCCTGCTGAACAAGTACTTAAAGTTACAGATTCTATATCAAAAGCAGTTACGACAACAAGAGTAGCTCCTGGTATGCGTTTGAAATTGAATAGTAGCTTTTTCATGAATAAAATTATTAATGCTGCTGCTAAATCTACTACAACAATTAGTGGTGGAGTTGCCACAACCACTACAACCTCTTCAGCTAATTTAGCAACTAATGATGTTTTTAAAAATTATTTTAGAGGATTATATTTCAAAGTAGAACAATCCGAAAGCGATCCTGGAGCTATGGCAATGATGGATTTTTCAAAAGGAACAATTACCATTAGTTACAAGGAGGATTTGGTTGCTACAACAGGCACGACTAAAGTTTCTAAAACTATCGTGCTTAATTTGACAGGAAATACGGTTAGTTTACAAGATCAAACGAATACCGATACGGATTATGCTAATGCCACAAGTTCTAGTGTTGCCAACACAACACTCGGTGATGAAAAACTATACTTAAAAGGAGGCGAAGGTTCTATGGCGATAGTAGATCTTTTTGATAAAACGGATTTAATAGGATATGATAAAAATGGTAATATGACTGGTCCAAATGGCGTTTCAGATCAATTGGATGTTATTCGACATAAAGGCTGGTTGATTAATGAAGCAAATCTTGTTTTTAATATTGATGCAACAACATTGGCCAAAAAAAGTAGCGATGCAAATGCAAATCCTAATTATTATGAACCGCAACGGATTTATTTGTGGGATTTGAACAATAGACGTCCAATTACAGATTATTACATGGATGGCACTTCTGGAACGAAGGCTAAAAACGGCAAAACAATTTTTGACGGAAACATAAATTTAGACGCGAATAAACACGGTACTTATTACAAAATCAGGATTACAAATCAAATTCGTAATCTTGTAAAATATAGCGATTCAACTAATGTAAAGATGGGTGTTGCAGTTACTGAAAGTGTCAATATTGCTAATTCTAATACATGGAGAACGCCTAAAACGGCTAAAACTATACTACCAGGAATACCAAATTATAATGTAGTAATGCCAAAATGGCCTGACTTCTCTATACAAACGCCAAAATCAAGCGTTATGAGTCCGCTGGGAACTATTCTTTACGGTAGTAAATCTACAGTTCCTGCTGCAAAAATGTTAAAACTTCAAATTTATTATACAAAACCAAATTAAACCAAAATTATGTGTGGAATTGTCGGATATATCGGTTACAGAGAAGCTTACCCAATTGTAATTAAAGGATTAAAAAGACTTGAATACAGAGGTTATGATAGCGCAGGAGTTATGTTATATGACGGAACTGACTTAAAACTTTCGAAAACAAAAGGAAAAGTTTCTGATCTTGAAGCTAGGGCTTCAAAAGAAATTACTACTAATGGAACGATAGGAATGGGGCACACCCGTTGGGCGACACATGGTGTTCCGAATGATGTGAACTCGCATCCTCATTTATCAAATTCAGGAGATCTAGCAATAATTCATAATGGAATTATTGAAAATTATGCTCCATTGAAAGAAGAGTTAATAAAAAGAGGCTATGTTTTTCATTCGGATACAGATTCCGAAGTGCTTGTAAATCTTATTGAAGAAATACAAAAAAAGGAAAAATTAAAATTGGGAAAAGCGATTCAAATAGCTTTAACTCAAGTTGTCGGAGCGTATGCAATTGCTGTTTTCGATAAAAAAACACCTGATGAAATTGTTGTTGCTCGTTTAGGAAGTCCTTTAGCAATAGGAATTGGTGAATGAGAATATTTTATCGCTTCTGATGCATCACCATTTATAGAATATACGTCTAATGCTGTGTATTTAGAAGATGGGGAAATGGCAAATATTAGATTGCACAAACCAATTAAAGTTCGAAAAATTAAAGATGATTCTTTAGTCGATCCTTATGTTCAAGAACTTCAAATGAATTTGGAGCAAATAGAAAAAGGAGGTTACGATCATTTTATGTTGAAAGAAATATACGAACAACCTAATGTTATAAAAGACACCTATCGTGGTAGACTTCATGCTAATGAAGGAATAATAAAAATGTCTGGTGTTGAAGATAATTTAGGTAAATTCTTAAACGCAGAAAGAATCATTATTGTGGCTTGTGGAACTTCATGGCATGCAGGTTTAGTAGCGGAATATATTTTTGAAGAATTTGCTCGAATTCCGGTTGAAGTAGAATATGCTTCTGAATTTAGATATAGAAATCCAATTATAAAAAGCACCGATATTGTAATTGCTATTTCACAATCAGGTGAAACTGCTGATACAATGGCAGCTATAAAATTAGCCAAAGAAAATGGCGCTTTTGTGTTTGGAGTTTGTAATGTGGTTGGTTCTTCTATTTCAAGAGAATCTCACGCAGGAGCCTATACTCATGCTGGTCCTGAAATAGGAGTTGCTTCAACAAAAGCATTTACCACACAAATAACAGTACTAACAATGATTGCTTTGCGTTTAGCGAAAGCAAAAGGAACGTTATCAAATTCGGATTTTCACACCTATTTGCAAGAATTAGAAATAATTCCTGAAAAAGTAAAAGAGGCATTAGAAACGAATGATAGAGCAAAAGAAATAGCAGCTATATTTAAGGATGCGCCTAATTGTTTGTATTTAGGAAGAGGATATAACTTCCCTGTAGCACTTGAAGGGGCTTTAAAACTTAAAGAAATTTCTTATATTCATGCCGAAGGTTATCCTGCAGCAGAGATGAAACATGGTCCAATTGCCTTGATTGATGAACAAATGCCAGTTGTAGTAATTGCACCAAAACAAGGGCATTATGATAAAATAGTTAGTAATATTCAGGAAATTAAATCAAGAAGTGGTAAGATTATAGCCATTGTGACTAAAGGAGATACTCAAGTAAGAGGATTAGCTGATTACGTCATCGAAATTCCAGAAACTTCAGATGCATTATCACCATTAATTACGACAATACCTTTGCAGCTTTTGTCCTATCATATTGCAGTTATGAGAGGTTGTAATGTAGATCAGCCCCGTAATTTAGCTAAGTCTGTAACTGTTGAATAAGTAAAAACTTACGTATATTTTTTTCTAAAGCGAGATTTTGTCTCGCTTTTTTTGTGAATATAAATCATGCTTTTTGTGAATTATTCATTTATTATCAGGTGCTTGTAAGTGAGCATAGTATTTGTTGTGACTTTTAACAAAATATTTATTAAATGTTTGAAAAAAACTCTTAATGTGAAATAAATATAAATGAATTAAAAAAACAATAATTATGATTATTTTAACGCTATTTTATAATAATATCAAAAATATTTTTACTTTTACTTTACTAACCATAAAATTTAACCAAATGAAAAAGTATTTACTTATTTTGTCTTTGTTATTTTGTAGCATAACTTTTGCTCAAAGTACAATTTCAGGTTCTGTTACTGATAATAGCAATAAGCCAATTCCCGGTGCCAACATTAAAGTTGTTGGAGACTCCTCAGGCACGGTCACTGATACAGACGGAAAATTTACTTTAAATTCACCTAAAAAAGCCCCTTTTACAATAAATGTAACAAGTGTGGGTTATGAATCCAAAAGCGTAAATGTTTCATCAAGCAATCAAAAAGTAACTATTAAACTTGGTTCTGAAGAAACAAAATTGAATGAAATTGTGGTTTCTGCTTCTAGAACCCCAGAGAGAGTTTTAGAATCACCAGTTACCATTGAAAGAATGGGAATTAAGGAGATCAAAAAAACGGCATCCCCTTCATTTTACGACGGATTGGAAAACTTGAAAGAAGTGCAAATGAACACAAGCAGTTTGACCTTCAAGTCAATAAATACTCGTGGTTTTGCAACTGTTGCCAATACTCGTTTTATGCAATTAGTAGATGGAATGGACAACTCCTCCCCGCTTTTAAACTTTGTTTTGGGAAATATGATTGGCATTTCAGAAATCGATGTTCAAAGTGTAGAGTTATTACCTGGCGCATCTTCTGCATTATATGGAGCTAATGCTTTTAATGGTATTATGTTTATGAATAGCAAAAGCCCATTTACCTATCAAGGTATTTCTACCTATCTTAAATATGGAGAAACGACCCAAAAAGCCGCAGGAACTAATGGGTTCTATGATTTTGGAATAAGAATGGCACATGCTTTCAATAACTATTTTGCCGCAAAAGCCAACTTTACCTATATGAATGGGACAGATTGGTATGCTACAAATTATGATAACTATCAAGGATTAAATAAAGCAGCTGGAAACAGAAGTGATCCAAATTATAACGGATTAAATGTGTATGGCGATGAGGTTTCTACTAACATAAAAGGAGTAGGACAAGCATTAGCTGGATATGGACTCATACCATCAGCTGCAGTAAATTTATTGCCAAATTCTAATGTGAGTAGAACAGGATATAATGAGGTTGACTTAACCAATAATAAAGCAAAAAACACCAAAATGGATTTTTCGCTTCATATTAGACCCTTTGGCAATGAGAATCTTGAAGTTATTTGGCAAAGTAAATTTGGGTATGGAAATGCCGTTTATCAAGGGGCAAGCAGATATTATTTGAACAACTTTTTTATGCAACAGCATAAACTAGAAATAAAAGGAAAAAACTTTTTCTTAAGAGGATATACGACAACTGAAGATGGAGGGCAATCCTATGATATGACCTTTACCGGAATCAACATCAATAGAGTTTGGAAATCAGATTCACAATGGTTTGGTCAATATGCAGGAGCTTATATTCAATCTACATTGGCAGGACAAACGCCAGCAGTTGCAAACGCAATTGCAAGAAATGTAGCTGATACAGGCAGATTAATTCCTGGAACGCAAGAATTTAGAGCAGCTTTTGCCCAAGTAATTGCTGATCCAAGTGTTTTAACAGGATCTAAATTGGTAGATAATTCTAAAATATATCATTCTGACGCCAATTATAATTTTAAAGACATAATCAAATTTGCCGAAATTCAAGTGGGTGGTTCTTTTAGAGAATATGACTTGAATTCTCATGGCAGAATCTATACCGATGCCAATAGCCCCATTTTTTACAATGAATATGGAGTCTACACTCAGGTTCAAAAGAAATTGGTGGAGGACAGATTGAAATTTACAGGATCGATTCGTTATGATAAATCCAAAAATTTTAACGGTAATTATTCTCCAAGAGTGTCATTGGTATATTCAGCTGGAGAAAGTAAACAACACAATTTCAGGGCATCCTTTCAAACGGGTTTCAGAAATCCAAGTACCCAGGATCAATATATTGGTTTCTTTACTGGAGACAAGGTGTTAATAGGTTCTGCACCTGATAATTTATTGAGATATTCAGAAACTTTACCCGTTTCTATTAATGGACAAACTCTTCCTAATGTTGGAGCTACAGCAATAATGAATGGAGATCTGGCTTATAACAATTCATATATATTGTCGTCATTTGCTGATTTTTTGAATCATGGTAATGATGCTTCCTATTTGAAAAAAGCAAATGTAAGTTTAGTAAAACCAGAAGCCGTAAAAGCATTTGAATTAGGCTATCGTTCTCAAATTAGAAGTGTTAATATTGATATTAATGGCTATTACAATATTTATAACAACTTTATTGGGAACTTAAATGTAGCAGCGCCTTATTATGGAACTGCACAAGATAAGTCTATAAGTTCAGTTCAAGCTCTTATTAACGGGGATTTTAGAAAATACGAATTATATACTAATACCAATCTTGAAATCAAATCTCTTGGAGTTGGTATAGGATTATCTAAAAAAATATTCGGAAATTATGAATTTGGGGTAAGCTATAATTACGCTCAATTTAATTTTGACCAAGCCAAAGATCCAAGTTTCGAAGCGGGTTTCAATACTCCAAAACATAGGGTTAAAGCGACTATTGGTAACGACAAATTGTTTCCAAACTTCGGTTTTAGTGTAAGCGGAAGATGGAACGATGAATATTTATGGCAATCTACTTTTGCTGACGGAATGATTTCATCAGCAACCGTAGTCGATGCACAAATTAATTATGGTCTTCCAAAACTGAAATCAGTCATTAAACTTGGAGCAGCTAACTTAGGTAGTAAAGAATATACCCAAGTGTTAGGGGCGGGTTCAATTGGGCATCAATATTTTGTTTCATGGACAATTAATCCATAATATTAGTCAATAAATTTAAAAAAAATAGAAAGATGATAAAAAATTTCAAATGGCTACTATTGGTTTCTTTAACCTTTGTAGCATGTACAAATAACGATAATTCAGCTCCTGTTACTATCCCTGTTTCGCCAGGTAGCGCAACCTTTACTAATTATGTTGCTTTGGGAGATTCATTTGCAGCAGGATATAGTGATGGTGCACTTTTCGAAAAAGGACAACAAGGTTCTTATACAAATATTCTTTCTCAACAATTTGCATTAGCAGGAGGAGGAGCGTTTAAAATTCCGTATACTTCCGATAATATAGGAGGTCTTTTATTAGGCGGAAATGTAATTGCAGGAACTAGATTGTATTTTAACGGAAGTGGACCTGTTCCAGTAAGTGGAACTCCAACTACTGAAGTTACCAATCATCTAGTAGGACCTTTTAATAATTTAGGGATTCCAGGTGCAAAAAGTTATCATTTAATAGCGCCAGGATACGGAAACGTTGCGGGTGTTGCCACTGGTGCAGCAAATCCTTATTTTGCTAGATTTGCTACCTCGTCTTCAACTACTGTTCTTGCTGACGCCCTAGTGCAAAATCCTACTTTTTTCTCGCTTTGGATTGGGGGTAATGATGTGTTGGGATACGCTACTTCAGGAGGGGTTGGAATAAATCAGACTGGAAATCTAAATCCTGCGACTTATGGAGCGAATGACATTACAGATCCTACTGTTTTTGCAAGTGTTTTTTCGACATTAGTGAATAACCTGACCGCCAAAGGAGCTAAAGGAGTAGTGGCAAACCTTCCCTATGTTACGGGGCTTCCTTATTTTACAACGGTACCCTATAATCCTATTCCTCTAGATGCGCCAACAATTGCTCTTTTAATGAACACCACAAGTGGTTATGGCAAATATAATGGGGGTATTCAATATGCTTTATCTGTCGGCTTAATTTCAGCTACTGAAGCAGTAAAAAGAACAATTTCTTTCCATCCTGGCAAAGATAATGCTGTAGTTATTGAAGATAGTTATTTGTCAGATTTGACCGGTTATGGGATACCTTCTTACAGACAAGCGACAAGTGAAGACCTTATGGTATTGCCTGCAATGTCTTTTATAGGAACAACTGTTGGGGGAAATCCATTATATGTTAATGGGGTTTCAGTTCCATTAGCCGATAAATGGGTCTTGTCTAAAGACGAAATCGCAGAAGTAAAAGTGGCCACTGATGCCTATAATGTCACCATAAAAGCAGTTGCTGATTCAAAAGGGTTGGCATTTGTAGATGCAAAATCATTAATGGATCAGTTGTCTTCTTCCTCTGGAATTGTTAGTAATAATTTTACTTTAACTTCAACTTATGTTACCGGTGGTTCTTTTTCTCTTGATGGAGTTCATCCAAGTCCAAGAGGTTACGCTTTAATAGCAAATGCTTTTAGTACTGCAATTAATACTACATATAAATCTACTTTCCCAATGGTGGATCTAGGGCTATACGCAATTTTATATCCTCAAACCATTCAATAAAACTAAAAAACAGTTGAACAAAAACCATCACATTATGTGATGGTTTTTTGTTTTTACCTTACTTTCTTCGGTTTTTCATTTGTTTGCAAATAATTCGTCAAGATTAAGCTAATTATTTAAAAAAAAAGTGTTGATTTTTATATTTTAAAAAATTACCTTTGCGCTCTGAAAATGCATCCACTTCGATTAATTTTGATGGATTGTATTTTATAAACCTGAATAGCTATTTAATAAATACATAAGCAATGTCAAAAGTAATAGGAAAAGTTGCCCAAATCATCGGACCAGTTGTCGATGTAGTTTTCAACGGAAAAGATGTTGAACTTCCAAAAATTTATGATTCATTAGAAATCACAAAAAAAGACGGAACTTTATTAGTTCTTGAAGTACAATCACACATTGGTGAAAACACTGTTCGTACCATCTCAATGGATTCAACTGACGGTTTGAGCAGAGGTTATGAAGTAGTGGGAACAGGAAATCCAATCAAAATGCCAATTGGAGCGGATGTTTACGGACGTCTTTTCAATGTAATTGGAGATGCAATTGATGGTTTAGGAAACTTGCCAAAAGATGGAGAAAACGGAATGTCTATTCACCGTCAAGCACCAAGATTCGAAGATTTATCAACTTCTTCTGAAGTTTTATTCACAGGTATTAAAGTAATCGATTTGATTGAGCCTTACTCTAAAGGAGGTAAAATTGGATTGTTCGGTGGTGCTGGTGTTGGTAAAACAGTATTGATTCAGGAATTGATTAACAATATAGCAAAAGGTCACGGTGGACTTTCAGTATTCGCAGGAGTAGGAGAAAGAACACGTGAAGGGAATGACTTACTTCGTGAGATGTTAGAGTCAGGAATTATAAAATACGGGGATGAATTCATGCACTCTATGGAAAATGGAGGATGGGATTTGTCTAAAGTAGATATGCCAGGAATGAGAGAGTCTAAAGCTACTTTCGTTTTCGGTCAAATGAATGAGCCTCCTGGAGCTCGTGCTCGTGTAGCCTTGTCAGGATTGTCTATCGCTGAATATTTCCGTGATGGCGCAGGTTCAGATCAAGGAAAAGATGTATTGTTCTTTGTGGATAATATTTTCCGTTTTACACAAGCAGGTTCTGAGGTTTCGGCACTTTTGGGTCGTATGCCATCTGCGGTAGGATATCAACCAACATTAGCAACCGAAATGGGAGCCATGCAAGAACGTATCACCTCTACAAATAAAGGTTCCATCACATCGGTACAAGCGGTTTACGTACCTGCCGATGACTTAACGGATCCAGCACCGGCAACAACATTTGCTCACTTAGATGCTACAACTGTATTGTCTCGTAAAATTGCGGAGTTAGGTATTTATCCAGCGGTGGATCCATTGGATTCAACTTCTAGAATCTTGACTCCTCAAATTATTGGTGAAGAGCATTATAACTGCGCTCAAAGAGTAAAAGAAATTCTTCAAAAATACAAACAATTGCAAGATATTATCGCGATTTTGGGTATGGAAGAACTTTCCGAGGACGATAAATTGGCGGTTTCAAGAGCCAGACGAGTACAACGTTTCTTGTCGCAACCTTTCCATGTAGCAGAACAATTTACAGGATTAAAAGGAGTATTAGTCGACATTAAAGATACTATCAAAGGGTTCAACATGATCATTGACGGAGAATTAGATCACTTGCCCGAAGCAGCTTTCAACCTTAAAGGAACTATTGAAGATGCTATCGAAGCAGGAGAAAAAATGTTGGCAGAAGCCTAAAATCAGTTGGCAGTTTTCAGTTGGCAGTTTTCAAAACTTCTACCGTCTAACGTCTAACGTCTAACTCAAAAATTATGTTATTAGAAATAGTATCCCCAGAGGCAAAATTATTTTCAGGCGAAGTGACTTCGGTTTCGCTTCCTGGAGTTGTTGGAGATTTCCAAATACTGAATAATCACGCGCCAATAGTTTCTTTACTTAAAAAAGGCATTGTCCGAATCACGGCAACTAGTTTTAAGTTTAGCAATGAATCCAAAGATTTATTCACGAGAGTCAATGACCAAAACTATACCCTTGCCATTAAATCTGGAACAATCGAAATGAAAGACAACAAAGTAATTGTTTTAGCCGACTAAGACAATTCACTATAAAAACTAAAAGTCATACAGTAATGTGTGACTTTTTTTTTTGAATCTTTTTATGGCGATCCACTACTTTTTTATGTTTTTCGTTCCTAAAAAATAAAAAGTATCCTGTTTCTATCGGGTCTAATTAATAAAAAATAGATGGATTCCTTCCAAAAAAAATAAGTTTTTATGAGTTTTTTTGATTTGGCAAATGCCTTTCATCCGCGTTCCGTTTTTTCATAACTTTGCCCTTATGAAGTTTCCTCAAAGTTTAGCCGCCAAACTCGAAACCCGCAAGCAAAACAACGCTTTGCGAAAATTATCCTTGCCTAATAATTTAATCGATTTTGCCTCCAATGATTATATCGGTTTTTCTAAAAACAAAACTATTTTTGAGGAAACACATCAGTATTTAATTGAAAATGATTGTATTCAAAATGGAGCAACAGGTTCCCGATTATTGTCGGGTAATCATAAAGGCTATCAAGAAGCGGAAGATTTTATTGCCAAATTCCATCAATCGGAAAGTGCCTTGATTTTCAATTCGGGGTACGATGCCAATCTTGGTTTTTTTAGTTCCGTGCCTCAAAAAGGGGACTTGATTTTGTATGACGAATTGTCCCACGCCTCCATTCGTGACGGAATCCAGCTTTCCAATGCCAAAGCTTTTAAATTCAAGCATAACGATTTTGAGGATTTGGAAAGATTAATACAACGCTGTCAGACTGAGCAAGACAGCACTGAGCGAAGTCGAAGTGTCGAAGTCTACATCGTCACCGAAAGCGTTTTTTCGATGGACGGCGACACGCCATATCTCGAAGAATTAGTACAACTTTCGCAGAAATACGAATGCCATTTGGTTATCGACGAAGCCCATTCTTTAGGAGTTTTTGGTGAAAACGGACAAGGATTGGTTCAAATGCTGGGCTTGCAGGAAAAAGTTTTTGCCCGAATAATGACTTTCGGAAAAGGATTGGGGTGTCACGGTGCCGCAATCTTGGGTTCGCAGAAATTGAAGGAGTATCTCCTCAATTTCGCCCGAAGTTTCATTTATACCACGGGATTATCTCCACATTCGGTGACAACGATTTTAGTGGCTTACCAGCATTTGGAAACAGACAAAACCACTATCAACAAGCTCCGGGAAAACGTCATTCATTTCAGCCAAGTTCAGCATATATTGGGGTTGAAACCCATGTTCGTCAAGGGGAAATCGGCCATTCAATCGGCCATAATCCCCGGAAATGAAAAAGTAAAATCAATCGCCAAACAACTTCAGGACAAAGGATTTGATGTCAAGGCGATACTTTCTCCCACGGTTTCCAAAGGTCAGGAGCGTTTGCGGTTTTGCATCCATAGCTTCAATACCAAAGAAGAAATTTCGGAAGTGTTGCGTTTGTTAAGTACCTTTGTTTTTTAGCCACAGATTAAAGACTATTATTAAAAAACCTTAGTGCCTTAGTGTCTTCGTGGCAAAAGATATATAATATGAAATTATTTATAACAGGAATTTCTACCGATGTGGGTAAAACCATTGTCTCCGCCATCATTGTCGAAGCGCTCAAAGCCGATTATTGGAAACCCATTCAAGCGGGTGATTTGGCTAATTCCGATAGTCATAAAATAGAAAGTTACATTTCAAATGATGAAACGATCTTACACGAAAACAGTTATAAACTCAACACGCCGGCAAGTCCTCATTTGGCTGCAGAAAGAGACGGAATCACGATTAATTTAAAAGCGATTAAAGAACCGGAAACAACAAATCATTTGGTAATTGAAGGTGCAGGAGGTGTTTTTGTTCCCTTAAACGACAAGGATTGCATCATCGACTTAATACAAAAAGACTATAAAGTGATTGTGGTCTCCAAACATTATCTTGGGAGTATCAATCATACTTTATTGACTATCGAAGCCTTAAAAAGTAGAAAAATAAATAGTGTAGGAATCATTTTTAACGGAGATGAAAACAAATCGACAGAATCAATTATTTTGAAAATGACTGGACTCAAATGCCTTGGAAGAATCGAACAAGAACCTTATTTTGATCAAGCCGTAATTCGGGAATACGCTGATTTATTTCGAGATAATTTATTGAATTTATAACATAAAATAGCTAATCAGCATTCCAATGAACCTAACTGAAAGAGATCAAAAATACCTTTGGCATCCGTATACCCAACACAAAACAGCATCGCTCCCTATTGCTATAAAACGGGGGGACGGCGCTTTGCTTTGGGACGAAAAGGGGAAGGAATATATTGACGCGATAGCCTCTTGGTGGGTCAATCCATACGGACATTCCAACAAATTTATTGCCGATGCAATATACAAACAATTGACTACTTTAGAACATGTTCTTTTCGGCGGATTCACCCACGAACCCGCTGTTATCTTGGCGGAGAAGCTGATGGAAATCCTGCCGAAAAATCAACAAAAAATATTCTTTTCGGATAACGGTTCCACCGCTGTTGAAGTAGCTATAAAAGTAGCCTTACAGTATTTTTTCAACAAAGGAGAAAAGAAAACCACGATAATCGCTTTCGAAAATGCCTTTCACGGAGATACTTTTGCTGCAATGGCAGCAAGTGGAATTTCTTTTTATACCCAAGCTTTTCAAGGAATGTTCATTGATGTGGCTAGGATTCCAGTTCCATTAAAAGGCCAAGAACAAGCCAGTTTCACTGCTTTAAGAGAAGTCATAAAAAACAATAATTGCGCAGGCTTTATCTTCGAACCATTGGTGCAAGGAGCCGCCGGAATGGTAATGTATGAACCCCAATCACTTGATGAATTAATCAAAATCTGCCAAGAAAATAAGGTGCTCACGATTGCCGATGAAGTGATGACTGGTTTTGGTAAAACAGGAAAAACTTTTGCAACAGATTATTTGTTTGAAAAACCCGATATGATCTGTTTGTCTAAAGCCCTGACCGGCGGTACAATTCCGATGGCAATCACCACTTTCACCCAAGAAATATTTGAAGCTTTCTACGATGAGGACATCAACAAGGCATTGTTTCACGGCCATACGTTTACCGCAAATCCTACGGGTTGTGCGGCGGCTTTGGCAAGTTTAGAATTGTTGCAATCTAGTGAAATGCAAGATAATTTGGCTCGAATAAACCAAAGTCATTTAGACTTTCAAAAACATATTGAATCACATCCGAAAGTGGCCACGACACGGGTGCTTGGAGTGATTTTTGCCCTGGAAATAAAGACCGAAAACACCGAAAGTTATTACGGAACATTGCGCAACAAACTCTATAATTACTTCATCGAAAATGGCTTGATTTTGCGTCCCGTGGGCAATATTGTCTATATTTTACCACCTTATATCATTTCTTTCGAACAGTTGCAAAAAGTGTATGAAGTTGTCGAAAAAGCATTCGAAATAGTTTAAATTTGTAGAAAACCATAACAACACGAATTAATATTTATTTAATTCGTGAAATTTAAAAAGTATAAATTTGTACTAATTCGTGAAATTCGTGTTAAAAAATAAAACAGTCTTGCCACAAACCATCTCCATAACAGCCATAGCATCTATTTCCCCTTTGGGCAACGACCCAAAAACGATTTGGAAAAATTATCTAAATGCCAATCATTGTTTCACCGAACATTTTTTAGATCATAAAAACACCCTCGTTGCCAAATTGGATGAGAATTCAAATGAAGTGATTGAGAATTTAAAACAATCGGACATCAAATACAAATCGTTGGATCAGACAGTTTTGTATGCCATGGCCGCTTCGCGCAAAGCCATACAAAATGCAGGTTGGACACCAAAAGATGTTTTCGGAATCAATATTGGCTCTTCTCGTGGGGCAACGCAATTGTTCGAAAAACACCATCTAGAATATTTAAAAACAGGTAAAGCGCAAACTTTGGCATCGCCAACGACTACTTTGGGAAATATTTCCTCTTGGGTGGCCCACGATTTACAAAGTTCTGGGCCCGAAATATCGCATTCCATCACCTGTTCTACGGCTTTATATGCCTTATTAAATGGTGTGGCTTGGCTTCGAGCAGGAATGGCAGAAAAATTTCTGGTGGGAGGAAGCGAAGCACCTTTAACCGATTTTACGATTGCGCAAATGCGGGCTTTGAAAATTTATTCAAGAGAAGAAAATGAGTATCCCAATCGCGCTTTGGATTTAGAGAAAACACAAAATACCTTAATTCTTGGCGAAGGCGCTGCGGTATGTTGCCTAGAAAGGGGCAGAAAAGATAACACATTGGCTTTTATTGAAGGCATTGGCTATGCCACCGAAATTTTAGAACACAATATTTCAATTTCCGCGGAAGCGACTTGTTTTCAGAAATCGATGAAAATGGCACTGCAAAACACTGATTTGTCCGAAGTAGATGCCATCGTGATGCATGCTCCGGGAACAAAAGCAGGGGATTTGACCGAATTCAAAGCGATTCAAAAAGTGTTTGGAAAAAGTATGCCGATGCTTACCACAAACAAATGGAAAATAGGCCACACCTTTGGTGCCTCAGGAATCTTGAGTGTCGAAATGGCAATTTTTATGATGCAAAATCAGAAATTCATTGAAGTTCCATTTGCCGAAGAACAAATTCCAAGAAAGCAAATCCGAAAAGTGCTTGTCAATGCGGTAGGTTTTGGCGGGAATGCGGTGAGTCTTTTATTGAGTTTGTAGGGTATTTTTTTAGAATTACCCCTTAATTTATAGAGATTAATTAATGCTACAAATAATTAATCCGTGTTAATCCGTTGCATTTGTGTCTGTTCTCTCGAGCGCAGCCAAGAGGCAAATGCCAAACTATTGTGTCAGTCTGAGCTTGTCGATGACACAAACTCCTTTACTTTCTCAAAAACCAAATGGCTTTCATAGCCCCTGCGTAGCAAATAATCGCAAAATTGTTTCTTTTTTTTCAACGCGTTTGTTTCCAGTATCGTTTCCCAATGCCTTTCAGCCAATGCGTGAAAATTTACAGCATATTCCTCAGGAGTGATTTCCATGAGAGCAATATTAATCAGAGTTTGCGATATTTTTTTGAACTTCAATTCGTTGACAATCCTGATTCTTCCCCAATTTTTGATGCGATGTTTCCCTCGGGCAAAACTGCTGGCAAAACGTTCTTCGTTCAGGAAGTTCGAGCCAATGAGATGCGCCATGATGCTGTCAATTTCGTCTTGTTCCATCTTCATGCTACGCAATTTGGCAATCACTTCCTCGTGGCAACGCTCTTGATAGGAACAAAAATATTCTATCTTTTGGACGGCTACTTGTACGGAATAAATTTCTTTCATGATTGAGAGGTTTTCTTCAATAGTCAACATTTGTTTTTTGGTCGGGTTGATGTATCAGATAGCTACAAAAATAGACATTTTCCGCATAGATTTTTCGATGCAAAAGCAGAACATAGCCTCCTGTCGTAATTATTTAACAATTTGAACTTTAGGATTTAATGGGTCTTTTGCATGGTTTTAGAGAATGAATTGTCCTTCCTCTTTATAAAACAGTTATTAAACAGATATATTACGCCTTTAAACGTAATAATTTTTAGTTTGCACTAATCTTGTTTTTCTTTGCCCCGTATTTATGTTTTTCCTTTGGAAGGAGCTAATGTGTAAATAATTCTTAAAAGAATAAAATCTATAGGATTATGATTAAAAAATTATTTTTCCTTCTTTTATTAATTGCAAATTTATTTATAACTAATGTTGTTTTTGGGCAAGTTGAAGGGGATTATAGATCCAATGTAACAACGGGAAACTGGACAACAGTAGGTAGCTGGCAATATTATAATGGTGCAACTTGGGTGACACCTTCTGGAACTTCGCCACAAGGTTATCCAGGACAGTTTTCAGGGACAGGAATGGTAACAATTCAATCTGGGAATACAATTACTTTGGATACGGGGTCGCCATATCCTACAATCACAATAGGAGGTTTAAATGTTTTAGGAACTTTAACTATTGTTAATAAAAACAACTTGACGATCACGGGCAGTGTTAACATAGGTACTGGAGCTCAATTTAATGCTGGCACTGGGAATAGTGATAGTACCACTATATTGGTTTATGGTGATTTTACTAATAATGGCACGGCAAATTTTTGGAAAAGTGTAGTTGTTATTGCTGGAAATTTATACACAGCAAGCACGATTTTACAGAACAACGGAGATATCATTGTTGGTGGGAATATTACAGGGACTATTACAGGAAGCGGAACAGGAACTATTTATCCTATTAATACTAATGCAACAGTTTCATTAACAACGGGATCGACATCCGCAGATCCTGTAGGTACTATGCCAACAGACAATACTTTGCTAAGTTATATAGATCAAGTTATATATGGATATGGAGGTACTTGCAGTTTTTTAATTACAGATCCTGTTAATGTTGTAACTTGGTCTGGTTGTAATGCCTCTTTTACAGCTACCGCCCCTTCGGGATCCACATTTCAATGGCAGATTAATACAGGTTCCGGGTGGACTCCAATTGGTACTGTTACTTCAGGGTCTACAAGTACATATTCTTTAACAGGAGTAACGACTTCAATGAATAGCTATAGATACAGAGCTGTAATAACCTCTGGATCGTGTACGAAAAATGGAGATTTTGCATTTTTAGACATAACAACTTTAACGATTCCAGTTGTAACAACAACACAACCTACATGTTCGGTTTCAACAGGATCTATAACTGTTACAGCTCCTGTGGGCACTGGAGTAACGTATAGTATTGACGGGTCTATTTATTCAAATACAACTGGAATTTTTTCTCTTGTTGTGCCTGGAACATATAATGTCACGGCTAAAAGTCCTTCAGGGTGTGTTTCTCCATCAACGAGTGCATTAATAGTTCCAGCACCAGTTAAACCGACTTTTGGAGCAGTAACGCAGCCGACTTGTTCAACAGCAACAGGAAGTTTTTCAATCACGAATTACAACGCAGGTTATACTTATGTTTTTACGCCATCAACAGACGTTGTGAATACAGCTGGAGCGATTACCGCTCCTGCAGGTTCTTACACGGTAACGGCTACTTTAGGTGCTTGTACTTCTGTAGCTTCTGCAAGTGCTGTGGTAAGTGCCCAACCTGCAACACCAGTTCAACCGACTTTCGGATCGGTAACGCAACCGACTTGTTTAACGGCAACAGGAAGTTTTACAATCACTAATACAATGCAAGTAATACTTATGTATTTACACCATCAACTGGCGTTGTGAATACAGCTGGAGCGATTACCGCTCCTGCAGGTTCTTACACCGTAACAGCTACTTTAGGTGCTTGTACTTCTCTGGCTTCTGCAAGTGCTGTGGTAAATGCACAACCCGCAACACCAAGCATTCCAACTGTTGGAACAATTACCCAGCCTACTTGTGCATTAGCAGCGGGAAGCCTAACATTAAGTGGTTTGCCAGCTACAGGAACTTGGACATTAACTAGAAGTGGTACTTCAAGCAATACAACAACCGGAACAGGCACCACCACATCAATTTCTGGATTGGCAGTAGGTACATATAATTATACGGTTTCAAACGGGACTTGTATTTCATCTGTTTCTGCCAATGTTGTGATAAACGCATTCGTGCCAATCACTAATACCTATACAACATCTTGGGACAATGGAACACCAACTGGTGAACAAAAGATTGTTTTTAATGGAAATTATAGTTCATCAGGAGACGTTTCAGGTTGTTCTTGCCAAGTTAAAACAGGAGCTGCTGTTGTTATAAATTCCGGACATACCTTGACAATAACTAATGAAGTTACGGTTTTAGGCGGTTCTTTAACCTTCAATGACACGGCCAGTTTGGTACAAACCAATAATGTTACGAATTCTGGCAATATAACCTATAATCGAATCACTAACACCAAGGTCAGTAGCACGGCTTATACGTATTGGTCGTCACCGGTTACGCCTCAAATTTTATATAATTTATCGCCCAATACTCTTTCCAGCATGTTTTATTCTTTTGATGGTCCATCACAAAATTGGAAACTGGAATCATCAGCAATCACAATGGCTGTTGGCGTCGGATATATTGTTGGTGGTCCAAAAGTGGCTACACCGGTTCCACTTATCCAGCTTCTTTTAATGGCGTTCCAAATAATGGCGTGATTTCCCTCACAGGAATAGTTGCAAATAGTTCCTATCTCTTTGGAAATCCGTATCCATCGGCCATAAATGTCGATATATTTTTACAGGAGAATAATAGGGTTCTAGGTGGGACTTTGTATTTTTGGACACATAATACCGATCCTCAATTAGCGGGAAATATCACTAATGGATCTGCTGGTTCTGGTGCTCTTGCCTATACTTCGGACGATTATGCTTCTTATAATGGTACAGGAGGGGTAGGGGCGACTGACTCTGGTGTAAGTACTGCTGCAGCAGTCAGTTCTGGAGGAAACAAAAACATTCCATCGGGGAAAATTGCGGCGGGGCAAGGATTCTTTGCTTCAAGTCTACTATCTCCTTCTGGTAGTTCAATTGTATTTAATAATGATATTCGGGTGGCGGGCACATCAGGAAACAATTCCCAGTTTTTCAAAACCACCAACACCAAAACAAAAACGACCAATACCATCGAAAAAGATCGTATATGGTTGGATTTATCCAATGCCCAAGGGGCTTTCAAGCAAACTCTTGTCGGCTACATCACCGATGCAACAAATGATTATGATGACCGTTTTGACGGTGAGAGTTTAGACGGAAATACTTTTATCGATTTTTACAGCGTGCTACAAAACAAGAATCTAACAATTCAAGGACGTGCCTTGCCATTCGACGAAAATGATTTGGTGTCGCTGGGATTTCGTTCCAGTATTGATGGCACCTTTACGATAAACATTGATCAAGCAGACGGATTGCTGACTAATCAAGCCGTGTTTATCGAAGACAAGTTGACTAATACAATTGCTGATTTAAAAAGCGGCGCCTATACTTTTACTGCGGTGGCGGGAACCTACAACGACCGATTCGTTTTGCATTACACCAATAAGACATTGTCAACTGACAATTTTAATGGGCTAACCAATAAAGTTTTGGTTTCCTGCAAAAACAAACAAATACAAGTCTATTCCTTTGCCGAAACAATCAACAAGGTGGACATTTACGACCTATTGGGCAGATTAATCTACCAAAAAACTAACGTGAACAGCAACGAATTATCAATGGCTACTTTAGCTTGCAGCCATCAAGCCTTGGTGGTGAAAACGACCTTGAAAAACGGCACCACAGTTACAGATAAAGTCATTTTTTAAACCAACGAAAACCCTTTTTGGCACAATAAATCCCTGCTTATTTTTATAATAAGCAGGGATTTATTGTGTTTTATAATTTAAAATAAAATTATTTTTAAAGGAAATATCCTATAATATTTATAAATAGTGTATTTAATCGTTAAAATGTGTCTTTTATCGAAAATGTTTTGTATATTTGTTTCACGTTAATTGGGATTGTGAGTAGTATTGAATAGCCATTTTAAAAAAATAAGGCTAACTATTTTTTGATGACAAAAATTATACTGCGAATAGCTGGTATTTATAAAAGGCTCGGTAACAAAATGTAAAGAACGGCTTTTGCTTGTCTTTTAAATAGTTTTGAACAAAGTATTAAATAATCTTTTTTTAGTTTGACATCAATTTTCAATCAAATGGATGTCTAGTTGCATATAAAACAGTATATAACGAGTAAATATGTAGTTAAACGATTATTTTATGGATAGTATTAATTTTTTTTTATTTTTCCGACAAAATTCAGTTTTGGGAGAAATAAGAAAGAGTTAAAAACCAAAGCAAGGTAAAAACAGAAACAACGAAGTCGAAAAGAGACTTGAAACATAAAAAATAGATTTTTAATAGGGATTTCCCCATACTTTATTCAAAACCAACAAGACAGAAAAAAAATTTTATGAATAAATCCTACTTAAATTCATTAAGAAATCTGACATTGCCATTACAACCTTCAAAAACAATTCGGTTGTTGTTGATGACTTTGTTCGTTTGTTTAACCTCTTTGCTTTCTTTCGGGCAATCTCCACGACCCTTTAATACATCTGGAACCTTTACGGTGCCTGCTGGGGTTACAAGTATAACCGTAGCGGCATGGGGTGCTGGGGGTGCTGGGGGAGGTTCTACAAATGCAGCTACTTTAACTGCTAGGGGTGGCGGTGGTGGTGGTGGTGGTGCTTATGCTTCTTCTACAATTACTGTGACACCAGGGGCTAATCTTTCTGTAGTAGTTGGAATAGGAGGGACTGGGGTTTCAGGTGCAAATGGG
Organism: uncultured Bacteroidota bacterium; assembly: GCA_903861155.1. GTDB lineage: Bacteria > Bacteroidota > Bacteroidia > Flavobacteriales > Flavobacteriaceae > Flavobacterium. Next base: position 19,858 of record CAIOTL010000218.1, on the reverse strand, counting down.
AATTCAGGTGGCTTTTCTACTATTACAGGGTTTACAAGCTTTATTTATGCGGCAGGCGGAGCAGGGGGTTCTGGAGCCATAGATACAAATAGTGCAGCAGGTGGAGCTGGCGGTTCTACCGCAGGATCTGCTGGGACTACTAAATTAGCTGGTTCTAATGGATCGGCTGGAGATCCACAAGGATATGGGATATCTTCAGGTGATGGCGGTTCTGGAGCAAATTCAGGAGGTCTAGGAGGCTCAGGTCTTGGGGCTGTAGGAGATACTAGTATTGGAAATAGTGGTTCAGCCCCTGGCGGCGGCGGTGGCGGCTCAAGGACCTCCCAGAGCGGAGGATCTCAACCTGGAGGAGATGGAGGAGATGGTGAGGTAATAATTACTTGGACATGTCCTACATATACATTGACGTCAGCTGCAGCTGCAACTTCAGTTTGTAGTAGTGGAAGTTCATCCACCGTTACGCTTACTTCGACATCATTGCCAGATGGTACTTATACGGTTACTTATACTACTACTAACCCAACAACTAGTGGCAATACCGCTACAATGGTTTTTAGCGGAACTACAGGAACATTTTCTACGCGATCGTTATCAGCTACCTCGGTAATAACGGTAGGAACCATTTCTAGTGGCACTTCTCCATATATTTGCTCCAATACAATTAGTTCTAATAATACGGCATCGGTAGCGGTAACAGCAAATATGACAGCTGGCGCTGCATCATCAACACCTACATTGTGTATTAGCACATTACTGACTAATATCACTCATACTACTACGGGTGCCACCGGAATAGGAGCCGCTACAGGACTCCCTTCAGGAGTTACAGCAGCTTGGGCATCGAATACCATTACAATCAGTGGTACACCAACGGCTTCAGGTGTTTTTGGATATAGTATTCCATTAACAGGGGGTTGTGGAAGCGTGAATGCCACCGGAACGATTACTGTAAATATAAACACAGCTGGCGCTGGATCATCAACGCCTACATTGTGTATTAGCACATTAATGACTAATATCACGCATACAACTACTGGAGCAACAGGAATTTCAAATAATAACGTAGCCGGAGCAAATGGCTTACCTGCAGGAGTTAAAGCTGTTTGGGCATCGAACACCATTACAATCAGCGGTACACCAACGGCTTCGGGTGTTTTTGGATATAGTATTCCATTAACAGGGGGTTGTGGAAGCGTGAATGCTACTGGAACAATCACGGTGAATACTTTGCCAACATCCCCATCGATTGGTACCATTACTCAACCCGATTGTATCACTCCTACAGGAAGCGTTGTTTTAAGCGGATTGCCAGCATCAGGAACTATTAATCAAACAGGTTTTGCCACGGCTAGTTATACAATAACAACAACGACGATGACTATTTCAGGATTAGCAGTAGGATCCTATAATTTTACGGTGACGAATGCTTCGGGATGTACTTCATCGGCTACGACGAATGTGGTAATAAATGCGGTAACAACAGCAACTTGGAATGGTACAACTTGGGCAAATGGACCTCCAAACAGTAGTCAAGCACTCGTTTTTAGTGGCCCTTACACGTCAACGGGTAACTTAACAGCTTGTTCTTGCCAAGTGAATTCAGGAGTTGTAGTTACATTTAATTCGCCACATACTTTAACAATAACGAACCAAGTCACTGTTCTAGGCACTGGAACACTAACCTTTGATTATGACCACACTGTTGGGGCTAACCCGATTAACTCGGCTAGTTTGGTACAAATAAATAATGTTGCCATTAATAATAATTCAGGCAATATAACCTATAATAGAATGACGAACACTGCGGTTACCAGTACGGATTACACTTATTGGTCAACGCCAGTTTTGCCCGAAACTTTGGGAGGAGTTTCTCAAAATTTGTCGCTTCCAAACAATTATTATTCCTATGATTCTACAGTTGACAATTGGTTAAATGCCTCTGCAACCACCACTATGGCTGCAGGTGCGGGGTATATTATTGGTGGGCCATCAGGTACAGGTCCGGCATCTACTTATTTGGCCTCTTTTAATGGAGTTCCAAACAATGGTGCAATTTCCCTTACTACCGGTATTACTGCAAACAGTTCTTATCTTTTAGGAAATCCATATCCTTCGGCAATAAGTGCCGACAGCTTTTTGAACGAAAACACAACCGTTCTGGGGGGAACTCTGTATTTCTGGACCCATAACACTAAACTGCAAAGCAGAACTTCCATTACCAATCCAGGTACAGGGGGTTTAGCGTACACTCAGGATGATTATGCTTCGTATAATGTTACGGGTGGCGTTGGGATAGATGCATCAAGTGCTACATCTGCAGCAACCAACACAGGAGGAAATACGAGCGTACCAACAGGTATAATTGCGGCTGGGCAAGGATTTTTTGGTTCAATTCTGGCATCCCCTACTGGCAGTGCGATTGTGTACAACAACGACATTCGGGTGGCAGGAACATCGGGCACATCAGGAAACAATTCCCAATTTTTCAAAACCACCAACACCAAAGCAAAAACGACCAATACCATCGAAAAAAATCGTATCTGGTTGGATTTTTCTAATAGCCAAGGGGCTTTCAAGCAAACGCTAGTGGGCTATATTACCGATGCAACGAATGATTATGATGACCGTTTTGATGGCGTGAGTTTTGATGGAAATCAATATGTTGATTTCTACAGCGTGCTACAAGATAAAAATCTAACGATTCAAGGACGCGCCTTGCCATTTGACCCAAATGATGTGGTGCCTCTGGGATTTCGATCAACAATCAGTGGTGATTTCTCCATAAATATTGATCAAACTGATGGATTGCTAACCAATCAAGGAGTGTACATCGAAGATAAGTTAACCAATACAACCGCTGATTTAAGAAGTGCTCCTTATACTTTTACCACCGTGGCCGGAACATTCAATGACCGCTTCGTGTTACATTATACCAATAAAACTTTAAGTGTGGTTACGGATAAAGTGGATGGAATTATGGTTTTTTATTCGAAAAATTATAAAACATTAATTATACACAATAGCGAGATCGATGCAATCGTAAATGCGGTGGTACTCTACAATATGGAAGGGCAAAAAATCACTAATTGGCAGGTCAATGAAGATGATCAAACGAACATTCAAATTCCAATAAAAGACATCAGTTCTGGAATTTATATTGTAAAAGTAAGCAGTACCAAAGGAGAAAGTAATAAAAAAATCATTGTGAATTAATACCTAGCAACTGTTACTTGGCTTGTCCCACGGATAGAATCCCCAATAAGTAGACCTGTTGGAGACAAAATAGAAAGTTTCAATTTATAAGAATCCCCTCTAATCTAGAGGGGATTTTTGGTTTAGAATTTATTGTAATAAATAAACTTCCCATTTTTCATTTTACGATGGAGGATTTGCTTTTTGGATGTTCTCGATTGTAAAGATTTATCCATAATAACTTTTTCTTGTTATAGAGGAACATGGTTTATAATAGAATCCAGTTTCGTTAACGCTCCTATTGAAAATACCGTTGAGAACTTCCCAAGGACTCAGATAGAGAGTACCGAATTATCAATTCCTACTTTGGCTTCCAGCCATTAAGCCTTGATAGTAAAAATTACTATACAAAATGGGAAAACCGTTATAGACAAAATTATTTACTAAGAACACTGTCGCATTGTTATTAACAATGCATTTTTAGTAAATTTAAGCGATTAGTTTTTAATTTTTTAAGAATATTTGTATCAAATATCCTACTTTTAGTATGAAATCATGTATTTAAACGGACTTTTTTGTAATATTTTCACTTTTTATTTTTATGTTTGCTTATAATTTTTAATGAATAAGGATATTTTTTTTAATTATAAGTAAAAAAGTAGTTTATCCAATTAATAATCATTAATAGTTAAAATTTTATAATACCTAAATAGTAGCATTTATGAATTTTGAATTTCAAATTAAAAATAAAGCAGTCTTGCCTTTACTATTTTTACTGCTATTTTCGGCAATAGTGAATGCGGCAACGATAACGAGTACTGCAACAGGAGGTAATTGGTCAGCAGCAACAACTTGGACTGCTGTTTCTAGGACTGGAAGTATTACTACAACGACCATAAGTAAAAGTGTTGTTGGATCAGGTACTCTATTTACAACAGAACTGGCAGTGGGGAGCGTTTTAAAAACAACTTCTGGAGTTACTATTGGAACCGTTGCCACTATTACCAACAATACAAATTTGACATTAGTGGCTAATGCTGCTTCGGCAAATGCAGCTAGTGCCTATACTGCACAAGTGGTACCATTATCAACAGATGATGCAGTAATTGCTACAACTGGAGTTAGTGTTGTAACTTTAACTGCAGCGGCCACAGCTGCAAATGTTTTGATTAATACAGGGGGTACACTAAGTATTGGAGCTATTAATGCGTTAACCATAAACGGTACTCTGACAAATAATGGAACATTTTCCGGAACATCAGGGCAAATAATACTTAGTGGAAATTTTACAAATTCAGGGAGTTTTACAATGACTACAGGTCTATTGTCAATAACATCAGGAAGTTTTGTAAATTCAGGGAGTTATACGATGAGCACAGGTCAATTAACGCTTACGACCGGTAATTTTACAAATACTGGAACTTTTAAGTTCACAGGGGCAGGTAAATTGGCTTTAGCTGGAAATTATAGCAATACTGTAATTTCTTCTTTTGCAACGGCAGCAGTACAATTTACGGGAATTGCCAGCCAGTCCATACAAGCATTCACTACAGGAGGAACGGTTAGTATGCTAAAAACGGGGGGGACTGCAACATTTGTAGGCAATGTAAATGGTGCGGGACTTACCATTAATGGAACAGGAGGAACCCTTAATTTGGGTATAGGATTAACTCATACTTTTACAGGTATTGTTACGCTAACAGCTGGAACATTAAACGGAGGCTCAAGCACGCTCAATGAAAACGCAACAAGTGTATCAGCTTGGAACGGTACAGGATCTGTTTTTGTTGCGGGCACGGGAACAGTGAATTTTGGTGGAGCGGGTCAGACTATTTCGTCAACAGCCACAACGTTTAATAACCTCACTTTGTCCTCTTCTGGGGTAAAGAAACTGACAACAATCAATTGCACAGTCAACGGAATTCTCTCAATGGGAGGTACGGCAACAGTTTCTGCTGCACCAACTTATGGAGCAGCCGCCACTTTGCAATACAATACACCAACTTTGCGCACTGTTGGTGCGGAGTGGATTTCGACATTTGCTGCTACGGGCGGTGTTATCATCGCCAATACCGGAATAATAACTTTGAATGGAGCCAAAATATTTAATGCTTCTGTGCCATTGACTATCAATAGCGGGGCTAAACTTACTACAGCTAATTTTGGGTTAACCTTTGGGGGGAATTTCATCAATAATGGGGGTACATTTACTGCGGGCAGTTCGCCAATTGTCATCACGAGTACCATGGCGACGCAGAGCATTGCCGGTTTTACATCGACAGGACAGGTTTCAATGACAAAAACTGCAGGAACGGCAACTTTCACAAGCAATGTAGGCGGGGCAGCCTTAACAATAAATGGAGCGGGCGGAACGTTAAATCTAGGGACGGCATTAACACATACTTTTACGGGGATTGTAACTCTTACGGCTGGAACATTAAACGGTGGTTCAAGTATTCTTAACGAGAACGCAACAAGCGCAACTGCTTGGAATGGTACAGGATCTGTTTTTGTTGCAGGTACGGGAACCGTTAATTTTGGTGGAGCTGCGCAAACGATTTCAGCAACACTTACCACATTCAACAACCTTACCTTCTCAACTTCCGGAATAAAGACACTCACTGTGGTGCCAACAGTAAACGGGATTCTATCTATGCAAGGAACAGCAACTGTTTCGGCTGCACCAACCTATGGTTCTGCCGCTACTTTGCAATACAATACTACAACTGCTCGTACCTCAGGTCTTGAATGGATCACTCCATTTGTAGCATCGGGTGGTGTTATCATAGCCAATACTGGAACAATAACTTTAAATGGAGCCAAAGTATTTAATGCTTCGGTGTCATTGACCATCAATAGCGGGGCAACATTAGCTAATGGCGGTTTTGCAATTTCGGGAGGATTAACATTATCAGTTGCCAATACGGGAACATTAAATTTAGGTGCAACAAGTGCATTTCCAACTTTCACGACAACCATACTAGGAGCAACAAGTACCATTATTTATAGTGGGGCAGCTCAAACTGTTGCGACACAAAATTATGGTAACCTTTCACTGAGTGGTACATTAAATAAAACTTTTGCAGGAGCAACTACTATTGTAAAGAATTTTGACATAAGTGGTTCTACTGTGGCAATTCTTCCTAGTTCTACCACATCTTCATCGGCTTCTTTAACATTTGCGGGAGTTCTTCAGGTTTCAGGCTATTGGGGAAGCACCGTTTCAGGAGCAACGAATAAAGACATTACTCACTTTGGTAGTTCCACAACAGGGGTTTTAAATGACAACGTTACATGTATAGCTGGAGCTTGGATAGGTATTTATAGTACTGACTGGAATACCGCAGGTAACTGGTGTGGTGGAATAATACCCGATGCATCAACTAATATTACTATTGGAGTCACAACTTTTCAACCTGTAATTGGAGCGGCAAGTTTTTGCAAAAGTATTACCATCAATAGTGGAGCCTCGCTAACAATAACCGGTTCAAACACTTTAACGGTAAGTGGCAACTGGATCAATAATGGCAGCTTTGTCGCTAACAGCAGTACGGTAAATTTTAATGGAACTGTTGCCCAAACTATCGGGGGTTCAACCGCTACGGTATTTTATAACCTTACAAATTCTAATCTAGCAAGTACGCTTTCTGCCCAATTGGGAATTACGGTAAACAATATACTAAATATCAGCAATGGAAACTCGGTATTAGATATGTCAACTTTTGCTTTGATTGGTGGAGGGTCTTTTTCTAATTTAGGAGGAGGAGAACTAATGACCTCAAATAATACTAGTGCTCCCATTCCTGCTGGAAAAACCTGGACTAGTGTGGTACTTTATAACAATTTGACAGGAGGGCAAACAATAGTGGGAGGTACTTATTCCACTCTGGAGTTGGATAATACCTCCGGAACTCAAACAGCTTCAGGGAATATTAGTACAACTGGCAATTTGAATTTAAATAATGGAGGGCTCCCTATAGTTGTCATGAATGGATTTAATTTAAGTCCTAATACTTTGAACATAGCAACTGTTGGTGCTATTCTGGATATGAGTACTGGAATTTTAAATTATACTTCGGTTGCGGCAATGGAGGGTACAATACGGTTTTCTGGTGCATCTAATGGTCTGCCATTTCCTTCAGGTACGGTAGAATATTACGGAGCAACGCAGTCAGTGGCTGGCGGTATTTATTATAATCTCTTGTTTTCAGGTGTCAGCGGTAGTTGGTCTATTGGAACGGATTTAATGATTGATAATTTGCTAACCATAACGAATGGTGCAGTAGATGTACAGAGTCTTTTTACTTTAAATGTGGGCAATGCAGTTTCCGTGACCGCTCCAGGAACCTTGACTTTCGAAAATAATGCCAGTTTGTTGCAAACTACATATAGTGGAGCTAACACTGGCAATATAATTTATAATAGAACTACGACTCCAATGGTATACACCGATAATACCTATTGGTCTTCGCCGGTGGCAGGATACACATTAGGTCAAGTTTCTCCTAATACGATTGCCAGCATGTTTAATTCTTATGATGCAAGTGTAGATAATTGGAAACTAGAATCAGCAGCTACGATTATGGTGCCTGGAAAAGGATACACCATTGGTGGACCTCAACCTGTAGGGACTACGCCTCCATCCCAATCTCCTTTTAATGCCTCTTTTATTGGAGTGCCAAATAACGGAGATATAACTACTCCAATTACATCCTTAGATCCAATTTTTGGGACCTCAAATCTTATTGGAAATCCATATCCTTCTGCAATAGATGCCGATGCCTTTTTGTTTGCCAATTCTGGCGTTATAGACGGAACACTTTATTTCTGGACGCACAATACGGGGGTAGATAGCTCGGGTCTATATAATATAAATGATTATGCATCTTATAACAGTTCAGGAGGAACAGCAGGAGCTGGAACTGGAGCAACAACAGGCGGTGTAACACCAACTGGAATGATTTCGGCTGGTCAAGGTTTTTTTGCCACGGGGATGGTTACTGGTTCGGTGACATTTACTAATGATATGAGGGTGACAGGGGATTTAACAGGTAATAATTCCCAGTTTTTCAAAACCAGCAACACCAAAGTAAAAACAACTAATGCCATCGAAAAAGACCGTATTTGGTTGAATTTGACCAATACTCAAGGGGCTTTCAAGCAAACACTCGTGGGGTATATAACAGGAGCTACCAATAATTATGACAATGCATTTGATGGAGTGTCTTTTGATGGAAATCAATTTGTAGATTTTTATAGCGTGAACCAAGATAAGAATTTGGTTATTCAAGGTCGTGCTCTGCCATTTGACCCAAATGATACCGTGCCGCTAGGATTCAGGTCAGCCATCGACGGCGATTTCACCATCAATATTGACAAAGTAGATGGCTTGCTTATGAACCAAGGTGTGTTTATAGAAGATAAATTAACGAATACTATGTTTGATTTAAAAAGCGGGAACTATACTTTTACCACTCAGGCCGGAACATTTAACGACCGTTTGGTGTTGCATTATGCCAACAAGACATTGGCAGCAGCTGATTTTAAGGCGCCAACCAACAAAGTTTTGGTTTCCAATAAAAGCAAACAAATACAAGTCAATTCCTTCGCCGAAACAATCAACAAGGTTGCCATTTACGATCTGTTGGGAAGACAAATCTATCAAAATACCAATGTGAACAGTAACGAATTGATGATAGCTAATTTGGTATCGAGTCATCAAGCCTTGGTGGTAAAAACAACGCTGCAAAATGGGGAAACAGTTAATAATAAAATTGTTTATTAAGATAGTTGTCACACTGAGTTTGCCGAAATGTTCAGGCTGACAATGTAATAACAAAAATCCCGCCATTAAATGCAGTCTGCGTTAATAGCGGGATTCGTGTTTTCATTGAGATGTTATCCCATAAACTTTGTCATTCCGACGAAGGAGGAATCTCAACATACGAAAGCAACAAACGGAGTTTGCTTCCCCTGTTCGCTTAGCTCGAGTCCTTCCGTCAGAATGGCAATTGAAGGTCTAATCCAGTTTCGACTCCCTCTGCTTGATAATGCTTTGGCCTCGCAATGACAGGTTGGGGAGAGTTTTTTTAGAAATAGACACATTTCAATAAATTCCATTTGCGAATGGAATTTATAAAAAAAGCTTCTAGCCTTTCAAAGGCTAGAAGCTTTTTTCTGATTTATGGGAAACAATTTAAAGCCCTTAACCAGTTTCCTCCCTCTCCTCTGGAGAGGGCTTTGGAGAGGATATTTACTTCCCTTTATTCGATGCTTCTAAATTTCTTTCAATAGTATGACTTGGTCTGGACCATTTTGGTTTTTCACCAAGCGATGCAAATTTGGAATCTACCGCTTCAACGGTTTCACGTTGGTATACCTTAGCAAAGGGCTGTTGGTTTTTTAGACCTAAAATTTCGAACATTTTCATATCCTCGTTCACGTCATTATTGGGAGTGGTTAGTAATTTATCTCCCGAAAATATAGAGTTGGCACCAGCCAAAAAGCACATCGCCTGCCCCTCACGACTCATATTGACCCGACCTGCCGAAAGGCGTACCTGTGTTTCAGGCATGACAATTCGAGTGGTGGCCACCATTCGTATCATTTCCCAGATTTCTACTAACGTTTCTTTTTCAAGCGGCGTTCCTGCAACGGGAACCAAGGCGTTTATGGGCACAGATTCAGGCTGTGGGTCCAAGGTGGAAAGCGCCACGAGCATTCCTGCCCGATCTTCGATGCTTTCGCCCATCCCAATGATACCACCGCTGCAAACGGTAATATTTGTTTTTCGGACATTTTTGATGGTTTCCAGGCGGTCTTCAAATCCGCGGGTCGAAATCACTTCTTTATAATATTCTTCCGAGGTGTCAATATTGTGGTTGTAGGCATATAAACCGGCTTCGGCCAATCGTTGCGCCTGATTTTCGGTAATCATCCCGAGTGTGCAGCACACTTCCATGTCCAGTTTGTTGATGGTGCGCACCATTTCGAGAACCTGGTCAAAATCTTCGCCGTCTTTAACGTTTCTCCAAGCCGCTCCCATACAAACGCGCGATGAACCGCTCGATTTGGCTTGTATAGCCTGTTCTTTGACTTCGCTTACCGTCATCAAGGCATTCGTTTTGATGGAAGTATGGTAGCGTTTCGCCTGCGGACAATAGCCGCAATCTTCGGAACAACCTCCAGTTTTGATCGACAATAAGGTGGAGACTTGCACCACGTTCGGATCGTGATGTTCCCTGTGAATGGTGGCTGCTTCATAAAGCAAATCCATCAAGGGTTTCGTATAAATGGCTATAATTTCGTCTTTTGTCCAGTCGTGTTTCGTGATGCTCATCGATTTGATTTTTTGATGGCTCAAAAGTAATCAAATTGTTCCAATGAAGCAACGCCCTAATACCGAAAATGTTTAGGATTAATAATTATATTTGTATAGCTAAAGTAGGATTTATTTAATAACCTGTATAGTGATTTTAGGACGATTCAACCCCATGGACACTTCATGGATACTCCATAGATACTCCCTATATACTCCATAGTTGTGGTACCCTACCAAGGGAAGCAATGGCTTTCCAAAGAAGAAAAAAGAGGGAGATTAAAGACCGTTGATAAGAGCCAAGGCGGCCTTTTTGTCCTTTTCCAACTGTTCTTTTAACAAGCCAACAGAATCGAATTTTTGTTCGGGACGAAGGTATTCGAGCAGGGAAACCCGTATTTCTTGGTCATATAAATCAGCGTCAAAGTCAAAATAATGGACTTCAATAGATAAATTTCCCCCCGCCACTGTGGGATTGAATCCAATGTTCATCATTCCAAAAAAGGAGTTCTGGTTGATGAAGCTTTTCACCACATAAACGCCGTTTCGGGGAATCAGTTTGTAGTTTTCTTGAATTTGGAGGTTTGCCGTGGGAAACCCAATGGTTCTTCCTAGTTGCTTTCCTTTGGCAATAATTCCGGTTAAAATATAGTCGTAACCAAGGTATTCATTGGCCAAAGCCATATTGCCTTCCATCAGAGCGGTTCTGATTTTGGTCGAACTTACCGAAACATCGTTGATTTCTTGGACGGAAATTTGTTCCACTTCAAAACCATAGTGTTGGCCAAAGAGGATTAGGTCGTCAATGTTTGCCGTTCGATTTCTGCCGAAACGATGGTCATAACCTATGATTATTTTGTGGATGTGGAATCGATCCACAAGAATTGTTTTGACGAATTCCTGAGCGGTCAGCATGGAGAATTGTTCGTCAAAAGGATGAATGACAAGGTTTTCAATGCCTATATTTTCTAGCAAATCGATTTTTTCGTCAATGGTATTGAGCAATTTTATCTCGGATTGTCCCTTCAAAACCATTCTTGGGTGTGGAAAGAAAGTAAGTACTAGGCTTTCGTATTTTCCGTCTTCGAGATGCGTCAGTCTTTCGAGTATTTTTCTATGGCCAATGTGAACACCATCAAAGGTTCCTAGGGTGAGAATCGTTTTTTTGGTGTTGGTGAAATCGTTTATGGAATGAAAAATTTTCAAAGCATTTATTTTATGGTGATGCAAATTTATGCTAATAATAACACATAAAAAAAGAGGATTGAAATAAATCGATCCTCTTTAATTTTTTGCTTCGAAAAGCTATTCCTTGATGAATTGCAGGGTTTTTTTCGAGTCGCATTTTGCAACGGTTATGAAATAAACACCATTGCTAAAAGCGGAAGTATTTACGGTCAAATCAGTTTCTTTCGCAACTTCTTTTTGGCTGATGGTCTGGCCCAAGCTATTATAAATTGTAAAACTGTTAGGCAAACCAAAATTACTAGGAATCACTATGTTTATTGTTTCTTTCGTCGGGTTTGGATAAAGGTAAATATCGTTTAAGGTTTCGAATGTGGCTGTTCCTAGAGTATTGGTGGTAAAGGAGTAGCTTTGGCTTGAAGCAAATTTGGCTCCAGAAGTAACAACCGTTAACCCATTAGTAGATTTAATGTCGTAAAAACCGTCACCGGAAGAGCCGAGCCCAGTGCCGCAACAAATTCCATCACCAGACTTGTCATGGATGGTAAAAGTATAGCATTGATTGCTGGCCAATGTCCAATTTTTGGTTATCAATGCTGGAACAACCGAAATAGTTGTCGCATTTACATAGGTATCAGTATAAGGACCGCCGCTATATAAAGTGACTCCGGAACTGTTTTTTAGATCCCAAGTGGTTTCGCTTCCCCAATAATCTTGCTGCAATCTATACACGAAACCGGTGAAAGTATAATTAGCAGGAGCAATTGGTATAAAGAAATTTCCTGAGGCAGTATTATTCGAGGATCTCTGGTCGGTAACGCCGTTAACTGTGGCAATGCTGACAGCTATAGATCCATTTGTGGCAGAATTGATGGTGATGTCAATTGCGGCACATTCGTTTGTTGCCAAATTTCCAGCCCAATTGTACACCGTATTGCTTGCCCCATTGATGGAATAGTTTAAACTAGCCGAGGTCAAATTGTTTGTGCCTCGATTGTAGAGGATTATCCTTTGAATAGTTTGATTAGTTACAGTACCGCAGGTTGTCAAAGGACAACTAGTTTCGAGTTTTACTTCGGCATCATTAGCAAATAAGGTCATGGGAGAACTTTTAATTGAAGTTTTCAAAGTATTTCTTCTGGGGGAATTATTCATTACGGCAGTTATCCGGTCTGTTTGATTTTGGGTAAAAATGTTCATGCATAAATCGTCGGTATAGTCCATATAGTTTTGGGGCATTTCGTATACGGTTGTAGAATTGCAGCTTAAAGGAACTGGCGAAGGACAGCCATAATTTGCAGTATGATGAACAGGTGTATCGGCACAATAGTCATCGCCACAAGTTGCATCACCCCATATATGTCTTAGCCCTAGAAAATGCCCAACTTCATGTGACATCGTTCTGCCTCGATTATAGGGAGCATTCAGCAAAAAAGTCCCGTCATTGTAATCAATGCTGCCAAACACACTATAATTGGCAACAACACCATCAGAATTTGAAGTTCCATTTGTGTAGTTGAGACCGGATAAACCCGAAGCATCGGGAAACTGTGCATAGCCTAAAAGGGTATTGTCGGCAAATTGGATGCACCACATATTCATGTATTGGGTTGGATCCCATATAGTGGCTGGTTTTACAGTTGTATCCATTTCGGTATCGGACCAGGAATCCTGACAAAGACTCACTCGGTCAATTCCGTTTGTTGGGTTTCCGTTCGGGTCTTGTTGCGCCAACACAAATTGAATTAGTGTATTAGCTCCTACAGGGTTTGTGTTATAACCAGGTGTTCCTTGCATTTTTCCATAATCTTGATTCATTACCAAAATTTGGGATTTCACCTGTGCATCCGTGATGTTTGGGGCTACCCCAATTGCCTGACCATTGTAAATCACATGAACAACAACTGGAATGGTTATTGTTGTTACAGCAGTTTTTGAAGTGAGTCGCAAGGCAGTGTAACGCTTGACTAAGGGGGTTGCCCAGGCTTCAAACTGGGGGTCAGTCATTCTGCTAGGGTTTTTCTCTTGCAGGAATTTCTCATACTCCGTTGTGGCACAGCGAATGTATCCATCTTTTGGATCTACGCTTTCGGTATTCAATGCTTTGCCAAATAGCGTTTTTTTGGTTGTTTTTTGCGTTTGACTATAGGCGAGACCTAGGGTAAAAATACAAATTAAAACAAAAAATTTATCGATGGAAATAGAGAAAGTTGTCTTCATTATATTAAATAAAGTATTAAAGTGGCTAATTTAACTAAATATTATTCACAAATTGAAATGAAATTTGTTAATTGTTGCGGTTTTAATCGACGGTTTTTTAATTTTTAGATAACCGTAATTAATAAATAGCAACAACTTATGTTTTTTAATTTTTGAAGTTCAATAAATATAAAAATACTAATTTTGAGTTATAAATGTTTTTGGCCATGAATAAAATTAAACTTTTACTCCTTGTCTTATTCTCTTATTCTGGTGTTTATGCTCAAAAGCTATCGCCGTGGAAAATAATTGATGCCGACACAAATCCCATGCTTGAGAAGACAAGTGTTAAATCAAAAATAGCAGGGCAGTTATTAATCCAATTGGACGAGGTTTTGCTCAAGGAAAACTTGTCCAAGATTAAGGAACAAACGGGGGTTGAAATCGAAATCCCCAATGCTAAAGGTAAATTAGAGAAATTTTTGGTTTTCGAATCTTCTAATTTCGAACCCGAATTACAAGCAAAATATCCCGATATTAGAGCCTATTCAGGAACTGGAATCACCGATAAAAAAGCTTCGCTTAATTTTAGTTTGTCGCCAAAAGGGATTCAGACTATGATTTTAAGAGGAGGTAGCGGGTCAGAATTTATAGAACCCTATACAAAAGACGGCAAGGTTTATGTACTTTTTGAAGCTAAAGTAAGGGATAAAGGAACTTTGCCATTTACTTGTAAAACTCAAGATGTTGTTTTAAATAAGCAGTTGCTAAATAAAATTGGTGCCGTCAAATCGAACAACCAGGTTTTTAAAACCATGAGGTTGGCCTTGTCCTGTACAGGCGAATACGCTACTTTTTTCGGAGGAACAGTCGCGGGGGCTTTGGCAGGCATGAATGCGACGATGGCTCGTGTCAACGGAATTTTAAATAAAGACTTGGCGGTTAAATTGAATATTATCGCGAATAACGATCTCATCATTTATACTAATGCCCTTACTGATCCTTATTCAGATGGGACTGCAGGTTCAAACGGAGCTTGGAATCAGGAGTTGCAGACTAATTTAACTAATACCATTGGAAGCGCTAATTATGACATAGGCCATTTGTTTGGTGCTTCGGGAGGCGGAGGTAATTCAGGGTGTATAGGCTGTGTTTGTATAGATCCCACTGTTGCTAATCCGTTAGGAAAAGGAAGTGCATTTACTTCTCCAGCAGACGGAATTCCTCAAGGGGACACTTTTGATATTGATTATGTGGTGCACGAAATGGGGCATCAACTGGGGGCTAACCATACTTTTTCGTATGCATTAGAAGGAACGGGGGTTCAGGTGGAACCTGGAAGCGGCTCGACCATTATGGGTTATGCAGGAATCACTAATTATGATGTTCAACTCTATTCTGATGATTATTTTGCGTACGTCAGCATTTTGCAAATTCAAAACAATCTTGCCACAAAATCTTGCCCCGTGAGCATTCCCATTGCCAATAGTCCCCCAACAATAAATGCAGGTTCCGATTGGACAATTCCTAACACTACCGCCTTTGTTTTAAATGGCACTGGCTCAGATTCAGATGGGGATACCGTTACTTACACTTGGGAACAAAATGATTCAGCCATTACGCAGGATGCGGCTAACAGCCTTGGGTATACTACAAAACCTGATGGTCCTCTTTTTAGATCGATTTATCCTACCAGCATAGCCACTAGGTATATACCCGCCTTGAGTACGGTACTTTTAAGTAAATTGACCACCACTTGGGAATCGGTTTCGTCTATAGCGCGAACGCTTCATTTTACCCTAACAGGTAGAGACAATGCAGCAGTGGGAGCTGCGCTAACAAATGCCAGTGGTATGATCGTTAATGTAAGTGGAACAATCGGTCCATTTGCTGTGACCTCACAAAACACTCCAGATATTGGGTGGCCTCAAGGGTCTAATCAAACTATAACTTGGAGTGTAAATGGCTCAAATGCTTTGGCTGGTTCGACAAATGTGAACATCAAACTTTCTACTGACGGAGGATTGACTTTTCCAATAGTTTTAGTTTCGAATATCCCAAACGACGGTTCTGAAATCATAACGGTGCCCAATATAACGGCAACGAATTGCAGGATTTTAGTAGAACCGACTGCCAATATCTATTATGCAGTAAACAGTATGCCATTTGCTATTGGATATTCGGTTTCTTCGGCTTGTAACACCTATACTTTTCCATCGACTCCTTTTGCCATTCCTGATGGTGTGGCATCTTACATTACAAGAACAATAACTGCTCCGATTTCGACAGAGACAATCTCCAAAGTGACCCTTAACATAGGCTTGACGCACTCTTATCTGTCGGATGTTGAAATTGAGGTGATGAGTCCCCAAGGCACAATTGTTAAGTTATTTGATAGAAGTTGCGGAAGCACTGATAGTAGTTTGTCACTGAATTATGACGATTTTGGAGGGACATTGGTTTGTGGAACTACCACTTTGCAAACTGTTGCGCCAGCACAAGCATTGACGACATTTGACGGGATAAATCCGCAAGGTACGTGGACATTGATGGTTCGGGATGCTTATGCAATTAACGTGGGAACTTTGAATGCTGCTTCCATTACAATTTGCACGCAGACATTTACTTTGTCGGCGCCGAGCTTCGAGATTAATGATTTTGTTTTGTATCCAAATCCAAACAAGGGAAACTTCAACATTCAATTTACCAGTAAATCCGAAAATGGGGTAAAAGTCTCGGTGAACGATATGTTAGGCAAAATAATTTTCGAAAATCAATTTGACAACAAGGCGAATTTCAATGAAAATATACAATTAAATAATGCGCAATCGGGTGTTTATTTTTTAACAGTTATCGATGGAGACAGACAACTAGTCAAAAAGATCGTAGTGGAATAAGTGAAATAAAGATTAAAATAAGAAAGGGAATCTTATAATGGACCCCCTTTCTTATTTTCCGTTAAAAGCCGTCATGGCATTTTCTAATCCAGCAGTCCCGAAGGTTTTTATGACTTCGGAAGCCAATTCCAGTCGTTCCGGAAGTTTTGTTTTCTCGTCTTCATCCCATTCACCAAGGACATAGTCTATTTGTTTTCCCTTTTTGAATTCGTCACTGATGCCAAATCGAAATCGGGTATAATTTGTCGTATTTAAGATTAAGTTGATGTTTTTTAGTCCGTTGTGACCGCCATCACTCCCTTTTGGTTTGATACGTATGGTTCCAAAAGACAAATTCAAATCATCGGCAATCACCATGATGTTTTCGAGTGGAATATTTTCTTTGTCCATCCAGAATCGTACTGCTTTTCCGCTCAGATTCATAAAGGTGTTCGGTTTTAAAAGCAAAAAAGTTCGTCCCTTGAATTTGTATTCGGCAAGCGAGCCCAGTTTTACAGTTTCGAAGGGAATTCCTTCTTTTTTGGCAAAGAAATCGACGATTTTAAAACCGATGTTGTGCCGGGTATTTACATATTCGGTACCAATGTTGCCAAGTCCTACGATTAAATATTTATTACTCATGCTTTTTATATTGTTTTTTTGGTGTTCGTGAACCTCAGGTTTCATAAGATCTGTGTTGTCTTCTGTTTTTGTTGATGAAAACAGGGTTTTTATCCATTTTATCATTTTACAAAAGTAATGCAATTGCTTAATTTGAAACTGAGATAATACGATATTTTAAAAGGCGTTTTTCTCTTTAGCCCAGATTACTTGACTTAATTTCTATTTTCAGCGCAGTTCAGTGAACTTCATTTGAAGTGGAAATCCCATGCTTTTTGGCGTGGATTGCGGCGATAGCGGGAGCAATGGTTCTCAAAAACAAAAGTCGTCGTGCTTCATAAAACAAAAAAAGCACCAGTTTTACAACTGATGCTTTCTTGAATTGTTCGAAAAAATTATTTTTTCTTTTTCCCTGCTGGTGCTTTTGCTGCTTTTGCCGCTTCTTGAGCTGCTTTCATAGCGGCACGAGAAATTCTTACTTGAGCAACAACGGTGTTGTCTGGGTGCAACAATTTGTATTTGTCAGAAACAAGTTTCGTAACATACAATTTGTTTCCCATTTCAAGACCTGAAATATTAGCTTCAATAAAATCAGGAAGATTTTTTGGTAACGCTTTTACTTTCAATCTACGAGTGTTCAAACGTAAATCTCCACCTAATAATACACCTGGAGAAACTCCAGTTATTTTCACTGGAACTTCCATAGTGATTTCTTTGTCATCAAATAATTGAAAGAAGTCAATATGTAAAATTTTGTCAGACACGGGGTGAACCTGAATGTCCTGTAAAACAGCATTGAATGATTTTCCTTCACCAAGTTCAATCACAACGGTGTGTGCGTTTGGAGTGTAAACCAAGGTTTTGAATGCTCTTTCGTCTGCTGAAAAATGCACTGGTTGATTTCCTCCGTATAACACGCAAGGAACCGCTCCAGCATTACGTAAGGCTTTAGTCGCAACTTTGCCCACGCTTTCTCTTTCTGATCCTTTAATTGTAATCGATTTCATTGTAAAAAAATATAGTTAATAAATAATTTACTGTTTTAGGCAATAAGCTTTATGCTTTATGCAAAATGTAATGACGATCAGTTTTATGCTTATGGCTTAAACCCTTTTCCTTACTGCTAATAATTACATCAAAAATGTTCCACTAATGGAATTGTTGTGGTGCACCATGTGCATAACTTCAGCAAAAAGGGGTGCACAACTCACCACTCTTATCTTGTTTGATTCCTTCTTTAACGGAATAGAATCAGTAACTATCAATTCGAGCAATTTCGAATGTTCTATTTTTTCGTAAGCGCTTCCAGATAAAATGGCGTGGGTACAAATCGCTCTCACGCTCAATGCTCCTTTTTCGATCATTAAATCCGCGGCTTTCGCCAAGGTGCCTCCGGTGTCAATCATGTCATCGACCAAAATTACATTTCGGCCTTTCACTTCGCCAATCAATTCCATCGTGTCGATGATGTTGGCTTCTTTTCGTTGTTTGTAACAAATCACTACATCCGATTCCAAGAATTTTGAATACGCATAAGCTCTTTTGGAACCTCCCATATCGGGCGATGCGATTGTCAAATGTTCTAGGTTCAAACTTTTTACATAAGGCAAAAATATTGTCGATGCAAAAAGATGATCTACTGGTTTTTCAAAGAATCCCTGAATTTGGTCTGCGTGCAAATCCATCGTCATTATTCTCGTTGCTCCGGCAGTTTCCAGTAATTTTGCCGTCAATTTTGCTCCAATCGGAACCCTTGGTTTGTCTTTTCTGTCTTGTCTTGCCCAACCAAAGTATGGAATTACAGCGGTAATATGTCTGGCCGAAGCTCGTTTTGCAGCGTCTATCATAAGCAACAATTCCATCAAATTATCCGAATTTGGGAAAGTGGAACAAACAATAAACACGCGCAAACCTCTTATCGACTCTTCATAAGATGGCTGAAATTCTCCATCACTGTATTTTGACATTGTAACCTTGCCTAATGGAATTCCATATTCCTTGGAAATCTTTTCTGCGAGGTAAACACTTTGTGAACACGCAAAAATTTTAGCTTCTGGCTCTAAGTGTAACATTTAGTTTGTTGTTTTTATTCCGCTACGCTCCATAAAATTAGGCTTCGATATTTTTCTTAGCCAGATGATGTATGCGCCTCGGGTGTAGTTAGTTGCTGTGTTTCGTTTTACCGAGGTGCAAATTTAGGAATTAAATCGAACTCTGAAAGGAAAATTTCGTGTATTTTTATTAGAAACATTAATATTATTTTTTACATTTGCACCGTGTTAAAGGAAAAGCGGGTTGTTTTTTTAATAATTTCTTCTTTTATTGCGTTGAATAACTGTCGTTATTTCATTGTCTGCTAAGCCCGGATGGCGGAATTGGTAGACGCGCTGGTCTCAAACACCTGTGGGAAACCGTGCCGGTTCGACTCCGGCTCCGGGTACGTTAGCGGAAAAGCTGTCAGAAATGA
>CAIOTL010000217.1 GCA_903861155.1 uncultured Bacteroidota bacterium | reverse complement strand
CTGCAACCTTAGAAAAAACATATTCAAACACAGGATATGAAGGGCAATTGAATAGAAATTGGATCAAATACATCAAAGAAAATGAAGACGAGAAAGAAGTAGTTGATTACATTAAGAAAAGGCTTTTTGGAGATGAATTTGACGTGAAAATAAATAAATATACCATTGAAAATCAAGAGTTAAAATACAATTATACAAACACTCCCTATATTATAAAAGTTAATGCCGAAGCAAAGGAGTCGTTTACCGAAAATGCGGGGAATCTGGTTCTGGTAACCCTTGGAAAAATGATTGGAAAACAAGCTAATTTATACCAAGAATCAGAACGGAAATGGGATATTGATTTGAGTTATGCAAAAACATACAAGCACAAAATAGTTTTTACTATTCCCAATGGTTATGCGGTAGAAAATTTCAAAGATTTAGAAATAGACAAGAAAATGAGTGGTGACGAAAGCAAAAATTGCTCCTTTAAATCTACTGCAAAAGTGGTAGGGAATCAGTTAATTATAGAAGTTTTAGAGGTTTATAATTCAATAAATTATCCAAAAGAATTATACCAAGAATATAGAAAAGTAATCAATGCTTCTTCCGATTTTACCAAAGCATCGGTGGTGTTAAAGCCCAAAAAACAAGCTAAAAAAGACTAAAACTCAAAATGACCAACATACAATTCATCTCCAAAACTGTTGCCACAGCAGTCCTAAACATTCAAAATACCGTTCAATTATTAGAGGAAGATTGCACGATTCCGTTTATTTCTCGCTATCGAAAAGACAAAACTGGTAATCTTGACGAGGTTCAAATCGAACAAATTGCCAAACTTCAAAAGGAGTACGAAGTCATTGTAAAAAGAAAAGAAACCATTGTAAAATCGATAGAAGAACAAAAGTCACTTTCGCCTGAATTAAAACAAAAAATCCAGCAAAGTTTCGATTTACAGGAACTCGAGGATTTCTATTTACCCTATAAAAAAAAGAAAAAAACACGAGCCGATGTCGCTCGGGAAAACGGATTAGAGCCTTTAGCAATAATCATTATGGCGCAAAATAATGTGGATGTCGACTTTATGGTGAAGAAATATTTGAACGACAAAGTTCCAAATAAAGACCAAGCTTTGCAAGGCGCACGTGACATTATTGCCGAATGGATTAACGAAAATAGTTATGTTCGCAAGCAATTGCGAAGACTTTTTCAGCGCAAAGCAACCATTACAACCAAAGTCGTAAAAGCTAAAAAAGACGACGAGAAAGCTCAAAAATTCGACCAATATTTCAATTGGTCAGAGTCATTAGCAAAAACACCATCCCACCGATTGTTGGCAATGCTTCGTGCCGAAAATGAAGGCTTTATCAAGTTTAAAGTTGAAGTTGATAGTAACGATGCATATGATATTATTGATGAATTAGTTTTAAAAGTTCAAAATAAAACTACACCACACGTTCAATTAGCAATCGAAGATAGTTATAAAAGATTGCTGAATCCTGCCATTTCAAATGAAGCTTTGCAAGAAGCTAAAGCCAAGGCTGATGCTAATTCTATTCAGGTTTTTGCGAATAATTTAGGACAATTGTTGTTATCGCCGCCTTTGGGCGAAAAAAGAATCTTAGCGATTGATCCTGGATTTCGTTCGGGTTGCAAAGTAGTTTGTCTCGACGAAAAAGGAGATTTGCTGTACAACGAAAATATTTATCCTCATGCGCCACAAAATGAAACTACAATGGCGATGAAAAAAATACGTTCGATGGTCAATGCCTACCAAATTGATGCGATTTCAATTGGAAACGGAACGGCTTCAAGAGAAACCGAATTCTTTATCAAGAAAATTGCTTTCGATAAACCCGTTCAAGTTTTCATCGTTTCCGAGGCGGGCGCTTCGGTGTATTCGGCTTCGAAAATTGCACGAGAGGAATTCCCTAATTATGACGTCACGGTTCGGGGTTCGGTTTCTATCGGAAGACGATTGTCTGATCCCTTGGCCGAATTAGTGAAAATTGACCCAAAATCCATTGGCGTAGGCCAATATCAACACGACGTAGATCAAACCAAACTCAAAGAAGAATTAGACAATACGGTGATTCGCTGCGTGAATTCGGTTGGAATCAACATCAACACGGCAAGCAAACATTTGTTGAGTTATGTGAGCGGAATAGGAGAGAAGCTGGCCGAAAATATTGTACAATATCGCACGGAAAATGGTCCTTTTGAAGATCGAAAACAGTTAAAAAAAGTTCCCCGTTTAGGTGAAAAAGCCTATCAGCAAGGAGCTGCTTTTATCCGAATTTCGAATGGGAAAAATCCATTAGACAATTCTGCCGTGCATCCGGAAGCATATGCAATAGTTGAGAAAATGGCGAAAGATTTGAAACTTTCGGTAAACGATTTGATTGCCAACAAAGAGAAAACAGCTGTGATAAAACCAGAAAATTATATCACATCAGAAATAGGTTTATTGGGATTGAAAGACATTATAAAAGAACTTGAAAAACCAGGCTTAGATCCTAGAAAATCAGCCAAAGTTTTCGAATTTGATCCCAACGTAAAAACCATTAAAGACTTGAAAAATGGAATGATTTTGCCGGGAATTGTCAACAATATAACTAATTTTGGTTGTTTTGTCGATCTTGGAATCAAGGAAAGTGGTTTAGTTCACATTTCGCAACTCAAGGCCGGTTTTGTGAGTGATGTGAATGAAGTGGTAAAATTACACCAGCATGTTCAAGTGAAAGTGACCGAAGTAGATGAGGAAAGAAAACGCATCCAGTTAACGATGGTTATAACACACTAATAATAAAAGGGGATAAAAAAATTCCAAACTCCAAGAATAAAATCGTTTGGAGTTTGGAATTTTTTTACCGTTGAAAATTAAAGAAATTTATTATTTAGTTTCGCCTTCTTTTTTATCGGCAGGTTTTTCTTCGGCGGGTTTTTCGTCCTCTTTAGCTGCGTTTTTGAATTCTTTAATTCCGCTACCTAAACCTTTCATCAGTTCTGGAATTTTTTTACCTCCAAAAAGCAACAATAATGCTGCTAAAATAATAAAAATATGCGCTGGAGATAACTCTAAAAAAATGATTAGAAAATTCATTATTTATATAATTAAATTAATATTACGCAAATTTATAAAAAAATAACGCAACAAAACTATTTTTGCAGATAAAGAAAGATAAGATTGGTGTTTTCAAATACATGCATAACTAGGATTTTTGAAATTCTGTGGGTCTTGTTTAAATTCCATAAAAAAACACAAGCAGTTTTTAAATTGCTATATTTGTAACATAAACAAAAGAAATGTCCGAAAAGAGACTTAAAAGAAGAAGACTCCTAAATAAATTATTCTTAAAAAACCGACTGGTTATTTTAAATGAGGATACATTTGAAGAACTTTTTTCCTTCAAACTGAATTTGATGAATGTTTTTATATCGGTCACTGTTGGTGCCATTATATTGATTTCCTTTACCACCTATATCATCGCTTTCACGCCTTTACGAGAGTTTATTCCTGGATATTCTTCTTCTAAATTAAAAAAGGATGCTACTGTATTGGCATTAAAATCTGACTCATTATCCAATGCTTTGAAGAAAAATGAAGCCTATATTAAATCCATTCAAAAAGTGCTAACTGGCGATTTGGAATATGCAAAATTCAATAAAGATTCTATTCTTGCAACAACCGATGAAACTCCGTCTAAAATTGATTTGTCGCCTTCAAAAGGAGAAATGGAATTAAGGAATCAAGTGGCGAAAGAGGAAAAAACCAATCTTTCTAAAGCGGATAAAAAAACAAAAAAATAAATGTCTTTAAAACCTTTTTTTGCTAAACTTTTTGCCAAAAACAGCTATCTAAAAACGCAACTTTGGGCAAAAAAACCAATAGAAACGCAACGCAATGTTTTCGAAGATTTAATTCGTCAAGCGAAAAAAACGAAGTTTGGTATTGACCATCATTTCAATCAAATTAAAACCTTCAAAGATTTTACCCAAAACGTTCCCGTTCGGGATTACGAAGAACTTAAACCCTACATTGACAAAGTTGTAAAAGGAGAGGAGAACATTCTCTGGAATGGGAAGCCTCTTTATTTTGCAAAGACTTCTGGAACGACATCTGGAGCAAAATATATTCCACTTACTAAAGAATCAATGCCTTTTCATATTGAAGCTGCTCGAAATGCCATTTTGCATTATATTCATGAAACTGGAAATGCCGACTTTGTCGACGGAAAAATGATTTTCCTGCAAGGAAGTCCTATTCTCGAACAAAAAAACGGCATCAAACTAGGGAGATTGTCTGGGATTGTGGCACATTTTGTTCCAAAATATCTTCAAAAAAACCGAATGCCTTCATGGGAAACCAATTGTATAGAAGATTGGGAAACCAAGGTAAACGCTATTGTATAAGAAACTTTCAATCAAAATATGACGGTAATTTCAGGAATACCGTCTTGGGTACAAATGTATTTCGAAAAATTGTATCAAAAAGGAGGAAAACCTATTGGAGAAATATTCAAAAACTTCAATTTATTCATTTATGGTGGCGTAAATTATGAACCCTATCGCGCCAGATTCGAAAACCTTATCGGACGCAAAGTAGATAGCATCGAATTGTTTCCAGCTTCGGAAGGATTTTTTGCCTACCAAGATTCCCAAAAAGAAAAAGGAATGTTGCTGCTGTTGAATGCTGGAATTTTTTATGAATTCATCAAAAGAGACGAATTCCAAACCGAAAACCCAAGACGATTTACCATTGGCGAAGTCGAGTTGGGCGTCAATTATGCTTTGATAATTTCAACCAATGCCGGACTTTGGGCATACAATATTGGCGACACCATACAGTTTACCTCATTAAAACCGTATCGAATTATTGTTTCAGGAAGAATCAAACATTACATTTCGGCTTTTGGCGAACACGTGATTGGCAAGGAAGTCGAAAGTGCTTTGCAGGAAGCTGTTTTTGGAACCACGATTCGCATCAATGAATTTACCGTTGCGCCACAAATCACACCAAAGGAAGGCTTGCCGTATCACGAATGGTTCATCGAATTTGAAAATGAGCCTGAAAGTTTGAATGCTTTTGCGGAAGCATTAGATGGTGCAATGCGCAGACAAAATATGTATTACGACGATTTGATTGTGGGTAATGTTTTGCGAAAAGCAGTGGTTACCAAAGTGGTTCAAAATGGCTTTCAAGACTATATGAAATCCATTGGAAAACTAGGCGGGCAAAACAAAATTCCAAGGTTGAGCAACGAAAGAAATATTGTGAATTTTTTCAAAAAGAAATAAAAACCATACATTTGAAGGTCGCAAAACAAAACGAAATGAAGCCAATTAAAAATATTTCAAGGTCCAGGGCACAAGAATCTTCTGCGGCAATTGAAAAAATGTATATCACGATGCGCCATTTGTTTAATCGTGGTTTTTACAAACCAATGGGAATTTCGGGAGAAACATTACGCGAAGCATTGCTTTCCTTGCGCCCAGAAATTTACGGGAACATTGGGGAAGAAAAAGTGGAATTAAGCGGACTTTTATATGTTATTGAGCGCCTTCCAATAGGAATTGAGGAATGCAGATTTATCAATTTAACCTCGGACGAAGGGTATTCAAAGTCCCATTTTCAGGCAATTATACCTCCAAAAAGGAAAAGAAATTGTTACCGCATTGATGAAGAACAAATGAATGTTGAGATTACTAGGGGACGATCGGATATTTACGACATTTTGACGCATTTAACGTTTATTTTCATAGAATCGCACAAGATACGAAACAGAGTTTTATTGGATGATGCGGGAGAAGTTTCACGCGATTGGCAAAAACTGGAACAAGTTGTTTCTCAAAATAAAAAACTTTCGCAAATTGAAAAAGAGAAAGCGGTTTCGCACGTCGCTAATATTCTTGGAAGAACTTTTATAGAAGTTTTGGACATATATGATGCCTTTGGATCTGAATTGTTGCCAGATCGTTTCTTGCACGTTATCTTTTGGCTGGGAAAATTAGCAATCGAAGAAATTGTTGACGACAACAAAAGAACAATAACCTTTAGTCCAATTTTAAGAGAAAGACTGGGGCATCATATTCACGGCGAAATTTGGGCAACCAATATCAAGGAAGTTTTAAAAGAAAATCAACTTTTAGACCGTCCAATTCACATTATCAGTGCTAATATGCACAGCGTGATGAATTCCATTTTTGCTGCCACTGTCTTGAAAACTAAGTTTAAAGACATGTCTGATTTCTTTATTTATGAACAATTGAGCAAATTAGGGGCTCACGAGCTTAGAGAAAAAGTGGAGGAATTTGCAAAAAGATACGGAATGATTTCGGTTCCAGATGATTCTGGAACTAATATCGACGTTCAAATTTTTGACACAGCCAAAATTGATTGGCCAAAATCATCTTTCCCAACAGCAAAAATCAAAGACGAAAAACCGGTTATCATTGTTATGGATTATGCCTTCGGAGAACAAGCGTATGAAACCATCGATGAATTATTGAAGCCATTCAAGAAAAATAATAGTTTAATCAACGTGGAATCGGTTTCTATAATGGGTAAAGCGGGAATTCTTGAAGGCGGAAAAGGAGACATAATGATTCCTACAGCACACATCAATGAAGGAACAGCAGATAATTATTTTTTCCATAACGAATTATCCGCAGCAATGTTTGAAGGAAATAGCATAGCTGTTTTTGAAGGACCAATGGTCACGGTCCTGGGTACCTCTTTGCAAAATAAAGATTTATTAAAGTTCTTCCACGAATCGACTTGGGGAGTTATCGGTCTGGAGATGGAAGGATCATATTACCAAAAAGCGATTCAGTCAGCTTCAAAAATTAGGAAAAGCATTCCGCACGACGTGAAAGTGAGATATGCATATTATGCATCGGATAATCCTCTAGAAACAGGAAGCACATTGGCTTCTGGCGGACTAGGAACAACAGGTGTTAAACCCACCTATATTATTACTATCAAGATATTAGAACAAATTTTTAATGTAAAATAAATAAATTAAAATGAGCACAAACACACAAAATAATATTGAAGCCCAAGAAATTGATTTGTCAAAAATTTCAAAAAAAATAAATGGATTT
>CAIOTL010000216.1 GCA_903861155.1 uncultured Bacteroidota bacterium | reverse complement strand
TTATAACAATTGAAACTAAAACTCATTATTCAAGCAACTCAATATCAATCAGATTCCAAATTTGATTGGACGAAGTCCAATTTAATAAAAGTAAGGAGAAAATTGTTCTTGATTTCTGAAGAAGTTAGATTAAAAATTAATATATCCGTTTCCTGAATTTTGAAGATTATTTTCTTGTTGACTGTATGCCATTAGAAATTTACAAATTTGCTCATCATCAAAGAATTAAAATCTGTAAAAAAGATTTTGAAACAGCTCCATCTAAAGGATTTTGTGCTTCACAAAACACTTGGTTTTATGATTAAAAACTTCACGGATTTTTTCAATATCAAGTGTTTTTCATCCATTAGATATTACAAAAGGAAAGTTTACAATGTTCATTTTGAAAAATAAAAAAGAACAAATGAATGATTGTGTAATACTTGTAGACAGAGGTTATTTATCGAAAACAATTCAATTACACACAAAGGTAAATTTAATATGTTTTAAAAGTATTGTATTTATGAACTTCATTTCTAAATCTTATACGATATTTAGAAGGTTCTTCATGTTTTTCAGGTTTTAGTATTAATTCGAGTTTTTTTGCTATTCAAACTAGCCTTAAAAACTTACCCAATTTTTGGAATCTACATTGTAAAAAGAAAGTTAAATTTTCTGTATTAAGAATAAAATAATAAGCTCTCCATTTTAGAACCAAATAATCATAAATCCTGTTGATGTGACAAAAAAAATCCTGTTGCCGATTCCTATTTTTAAAATTTCATACACTAAAACTGAATATTCTCCCGATACAATCCTGTCAACCCCCTTAACTCCCCCGTTAACGAAAAAAAATACCCATTGACGTCGTTCGAAAAATCACGTTGGAAATTAGACAGCAATTAAAATACTAATAATAATCGAAAATATTTAAATTTTACACTTATAGGGATTTCTATCAATTTTCTGAAATTTCTTGAAATACATAAAACATGCTGAATATTGAAGTGATTTTATTCATCAAGTCCATAATTTTGAATCATTTAGCTCTTTAACTTTTTTAAATGGACATTAAAAGTCTCATAGGCTGACAAAAAAATCCTCAAAATAGTAATTATCAAAAATATTTGAGAAATATTTTGAAATAAATAGATATGAATACTTATATTTGCACTAAGTATTTATACTTAATTTATAAAATAATTTCATGATACAAGTCGAAGAAGCCTTATCGCTGATTGAGCAAAACTGTTACAAAATGCCAATTAGAAAAATTAAAGTGGTAAAGTCCCTTGGTTCCATTTTGGCGAAAACCCTTTTTTCTTCAATGGATATGCCTCCCTTTCGACAATCAGCGATGGACGGCTATGCTTTTTCATACAATAATTCAAAAAATTATGAAATTATAAGCGTTTCGCAAGCAGGCGATTTTTCGA
This sequence comes from uncultured Bacteroidota bacterium, assembly GCA_903861155.1. Lineage (GTDB taxonomy): Bacteria > Bacteroidota > Bacteroidia > Flavobacteriales > Flavobacteriaceae > Flavobacterium. The sequence continues at coordinate 13,243 of CAIOTL010000216.1, read as the reverse complement.
ATATCAAATTAGATAAAAATCAAGCCATACGAATATTTACAGGGGCTTATGTTCCTGATATTCTAGATACGGTAGTGATGCAAGAGCATACCACCATCGAAGACAATAGTATTGAAATTAACAAAATGCCAACTCGTTTTGCCAATGTGAGAAACAAGGGTGAGCAAATAAAAGAAAAAGAACTCGTCTTTGAAAAAAACACAGTCCTAACACCAGCGGCGATTGGATTCTTAACTTGTCTGGGAATTACGGAAATAAAAGTGTATGCCAAACCTAAAGTTGCGATTGTAGTTACCGGAAACGAATTAGTAAAAGCCGGGAAAAGATTGCCAAAAGGCAAAATTTACGAAAGCAATTCGCTTATGCTCAAAGTCGCTTTACAACAAACTGGAATTAAAAAAATAAAAATATTTCGTGTAAAGGATAATTTAGAAGCTACAAAAAAGGTTTTTAAAGATTGCCTTTCAGAATTTGACATAGTACTTGTATCAGGCGGAATATCGGTAGGAGACTATGATTTTGTAAAAGAATCCCTTTTGTCAAATGGTGTTGAAGAGTTGTTTTACAAAATTAACCAAAAGCCGGGCAAACCATTATTTTTTGGAAAAAAGGAAAACACCATTGTATTTGCACTACCCGGAAATCCTGCATCTACCTTGACTTGTTTTTATGTATATGTGCTCCCAGCCTTGAAAAAAAGGATGGGTTTTGAAACCATTCACTTGCCTAAAATAGAACGAAAAATCAACACTGATTTTACTAATAGATCTGGAAAGTCTTTGTTTTTGAAAGCATTTTACAATGATGAAAAAGTGACGATATTAGACAGTCAAAGCTCGGCAATGTTGAATACATTTGCGGTTGCGAATGGATTAATTCATTTGCCGTATGATGCCGTAAAGATTGAAAAAGGAATGGAAGTTATTGTTTTACCTTTTAATTAAATTAGCAATTATGGAAATATTTAACAATGATTATTTAGTTGTATTTTGCTTGTTATTAGCAGTAGTGGCATTTTTATACGCTAGTGTTGGACACGGAGGCGCTTCAGGATATTTAGCATTAATGACCATTTTTGTTGTACCCATTTCTATAATGAAACCCTCGGCATTACTGCTTAATTTGTTTGTTTCTGGCATTTCGTTTTTCTTTTATTTTAAAAAAGATTTCTTTAAACCCAAGCTATTTTATCCATTTGCCTTAACATCTGTACCCGCTGCTTTTATTGGTGGATTAATTCCGATAGAAAATAATATTTACAAAATAGTCTTAGGGGTTGTACTAATTCTTGCGGCAATGCGATTGTTAGGATTTTTCAACAACAAAGAAAAAGAGATTTCAAAAATACACATTCCACTTGCAATGGAAATTGGTTTCGGAATTGGTTTACTTTCTGGAATGTTGGGAATTGGCGGAGGCGTAATCCTTAGTCCAATTTTGTTGATATTAGGTTGGGCAACTTTAAAGGAAACCGCAGCAATTTCGAGTCTGTTCATTTTTGTAAATTCGATCGCTGGTCTTTCGGGCTATTTTTGGATTGGCAAAAGTCTTCCAGTAGAAAGTATATATTTAGTACCAATCGCTGTTTTTGGAGGAATGTTAGGGGCGCATTACGGAAGTGGTTATTATTCCAATAAGGTTTTAAAGTACGTTTTGGCAACTGTGATTTTAATGGCTAGCTTAAAGTTGATTGTATAAATTTAAATTGTAAAAATGCAAGTATCGATTCTATGTGGAGGAAAAAGCAGCCGAATGCAATCGGAAAAAGGCTTGGTTTTATACCAAAACAAACCTTTTATCGAGCATATTATAGCCGCTGTTTTACCCATTTCTGCAACCATTCAATTGATTACAAACACCAACGATTACAATTATTTGGAATATCCAAAAATAAAAGATATTGTGCTTGACAAAGGCCCAATTGGCGGAATATATTCGGCATTAATTCATTCAGAAACGGAGTTAAATTTGATTTTGAGTTGTGATATCCCTTTAATTTCAACAGAAATTCTTTTGGAATTAATACAAAAGCATGATAATAATACGGCAATTTCCGTTTTTTCGGATGCCAATAAAACGCATCCATTAATTGGAATCTATTCAAAAGAAATAATTCCGATTCTGAAAAATGTTATTGATGACAATGATTTAAAAATGATGCATTTGCTTTCGAAAGTACGCCATCAAATCCTTTATATTGAAGGGATCAAAAGTGATTTTTTAAAAAACATAAATTCTCTCGCGGAATTAAAAGAACTTAACACCTATTGAAACCAACGAAAATGATAAATACAAACAAACCAAAGTTGACCGTTGTGGGAGCTGGTCCCGGAGATTTAGAGTTGATTACTTTGAAAGCAATAAAGGCATTGAAAAATGCAAATATTGTTTTGTATGATGCACTTGTGAATGAAGAATTGTTGCAATATGCTACCAATGCAAATTGTATTTTCGTAGGAAAGCGTTTGGGTTGTCACGCTTACAGCCAAGACCAAATCAACGAACTCATCGTTTCACAAGCATTGCGTTTTGGTCACGTCGTTCGATTAAAAGGAGGAGATTCCTTTGTGTTTGGCAGAGGAAGCGAAGAAATTGAATATGCCCAACGATTTGGATTGGAAACCGCCATTGTTCCTGGAATTTCATCCGCATTGGGCGTTCCTGCATCGAATGGTATAAGTTTAACCCAACGCAAAGTTTCCGAGAGTTTCTGGGTAATTACCGGAACAACTTCGGACCATAAATTGTCTAAAGATGTGGCATTGGCATCGCAATCATCAGCGACAGTTGTTATCTTGATGGGGATGAACAAACTGAATGAAATCATTTCGATTTATCAAAAAAACAGGACCGATAATTTACCTATAGCCATCATTCAAAACGGAACAACAAGCAAGGAGAAAAAAGTGATTGGAACAATAAGTTCTATCACTGAATTGGTAAAAGAAAACCAAATTTATTCTCCTGCAATTATCATAATTGGCGAAGTCGTCAAACATCCATCTCAATTATCGACTTATTTTCAAGGAGAATATTCAGAAGATGAATTTGTATTTCAAAATTTAAATCTAATCGGATGATACTACTAAAATATTTTGGTGCCATTGCCGAAAAAACAAAAAGCAACGAAGAAGAATATCCTTTTCTTGAAATGTCTTTGAAGCAATTAATAGATGAATTACAACAGAAGTATCATTTGAATAGACTATCTTTTAGTATAGCGATCAACCAAAAGATAATTCAAAACACTGAAAATCTGGAATTAAAAGACAATGATATTGTTGCTTTGCTACCACCATTTGCTGGAGGTTAAATTTTAATTTATTATGAAAACAAATCGATACAACCGACAAATTATCCTACCAGAAGTTGGGACAAATGGGCAAGAAAAATTAGGTAATGCCAAAGTTTTAATCATTGGTGTTGGCGGATTGGGCTCAGCCATTTTGCCTTATTTGGCGGCAGCCGGAATTGGAAAAATTGGGATTATGGATAATGATACTATTGATGTAACTAATTTGCAACGCCAAGTTATTTATAACACCAATTCTGTAGGTAAAAGCAAAGTATTAGAAGCCAAAAAAATGGCATTAGCATTAAATCCTTCTATAGAAATAAATGCAATTAATGAAAAGTTGGATGCTAAAAATGCACTTCCTATATTCGAACAATATGATATTATTGTTGATGTCACCGATAATTTACAAACCAAATATTTGATAAATGATGCTTGCTGTGTTACGAAAAAACCCTTTGTTTATGGTTCGATTTACAAATTCGAAGGACAGGTTTCGGTTTTTAATTATCAAAATGGGCCAACTTATCGCTGTCTTTTTCCGGAAGAAGCAAACAATTCCAGCAACTGCAACGACGTTGGGGTTTTGGGAATTTCGGTTGGAATCATTGGAATGTTTCAAGCCAATGAAGTCCTGAAAATGGTATTAGGAATTGGAAAAATATTGTCAGGTAAATTATTAGTTTACAATTTGCTTAATAATGAACAGCAAAAATTTGAATTTTCGAAAACACAAGCAACTATCATTGATAAATTATTTTTTGAAAATAAGTATTTCGACATTGAAAACACGTCAATTGAAATTGAGACTTCTGTATCTTTGGAACAAATAAACAATCCAGAAGTTGTCTTTCTCGATGTTCGAAATTATGATGAATATCCAAAAATTATAATCGAAAATAGCATTCAAATTCCATTAGAATTTTTAGAAAATAAATTGCACCAATTGGATTCCAATGCCACATTTTATATTTTTTGTCAATCAGGAATTAGAAGCAAAAAGGCTGCACAAATTCTAAAAAAATACAACTTTAACAACGCTCGAAGCATAGTTGGCGGTGCTAAAATGTTGGAGAAATTGCTTTATAAAGAAACCGTTTTGGTTTCCTAAAGCTTAAAAATAATTTTTATGAGCGAAAAAACAGTTTTTATACAAGGAGCCATTTCTTCAGAGTTTATTGCTCAGGCTATTGCCAAACACCAATCGAAACACACCATTGGCGCCCACAATATTTTCCTAGGTCAAGTGAGAGCTGACGATATTGAAGGTAATGTAGTGAAGGCAATAGAATATTCCGCTTACGAAGAAATGGCAGATGAAGCTATGGCAATAATTAGAGAAAAAGCTTTCGCCCAATTCGATTTGGTTTGCATGCACATTTACCATAGTTTAGGAGAAGTCAAAGCTGGCGAAATCTGCCTGTTTGTCTTTGTTTCGGCAACAAGTCGCAAGCAAGTTTATGAAGCTACAGAAACCATCGTAAATTGGATAAAAACGGAGGTACCCATTTTTGGCAAAGAACTATTTGAAAACAGTACTTTTACATGGAAGAAAAATACTTAAGAAATGGTCGATATAACTCATAAAATAAGTACGTTGAGAATAGCAACAGCCAAAGCAACTGTAAAAGTTAGCCAACAAGAAACTATCGATGCAATAGTAAACAATTTGGTTCCGAAAGGAAACGTGTTCGAAATGGCAAAAACAGCAGGATTATTTGCTGTAAAAAATACGCATCTTTCCATTCCGGATTGCCATCCAATTCCTATCGAATTTACTTCAGTTGAATACGAAATACACGAATTAAACATCGATATTATTTTCAAGGTGAAAACCGTTTACAAAACAGGAGTTGAGGTGGAAGCGATGCACGGAGTGTCCATTGTGGCACTCACCATATATGATATGCTGAAACCGATTGATAAGAATATCGAGATTTCCACGATCAAATTACTAAGCAAAGAAGGCGGAAAATCATCATTCAAAAATAGATTCCCTTCCGCAATCAAAGCGGCAGTTTTTGTTTGTTCGGATTCCATTTTTGCAGGTGATAAAGAAGATCGATCCGGGAAAATAATTGTAGAAAAGCTGGAAATTTGCGGCGTCGAAACCACGCATTACGAAATTATTCCAGATGAAATTGACGTGATTCAAGAGCGTACTAAATCTTTCGCCAAAGACAATCAATTGATTATTTTCACCGGAGGAACTGGGCTTTCGCCAAGAGATGTCACTCCAGAAGCGTTAGAATCTTTACTGGAAAGCAGAATTCCGGGAATCGAGGAAGCTATAAGAAGTTATGGGCAACAACGTATGCCCTATTCAATGCTTTCTAGAACCGTGGCGGGAACTTTGGGTAATTCGTTAATATTGGCTTTACCGGGTTCTACCAATGGTGCAAAAGAATCTATGGATGCTATTTTTCCTCACGTTTTGCACGTATTTCATATTTTAAAAGGAAACAATCACGATGCAAAATAACGCTATTTTAACGGATGATTTTGGGCGAAAGCACAACTACTTGCGGATTTCGTTAATCGAAAAATGTAATTTACGTTGCACCTATTGTATGCCAGCCGAAGGGATTTTGTTGTCACCAAAAAAAGACTTAATGACTGCTGACGAAATTTATGCAATTGCCAAAACATTTGTAAAAAATGGAGTTGATAAAATACGTCTTACTGGCGGAGAACCTTTGCTGAGAAAAGATTTTCTTGAGATTATTGCCCAACTTTCTTCACTCCAAACCGAGATTTCCATCACCACAAACGGAATTTTGATTGACAAACATATTGATGTTCTAAAGCAGTTTAATGTTCAGAAAATCAACCTAAGCCTAGACACTTTGGTCGTTTCAAAATTTCAAACCATCACATTGCGGAACCAGTTCGAAAAAGTGGTTGACAATTTGTATTTACTCTTGAATAATGATTTTAAAATTAAAATCAACGTGGTTTTGATCAAAGGTTTTAACGATAACGAAATCATAGATTTTATACAATTGACCGAATTTTTACGCCTTTCTATAAGGTTTATAGAGTTTATGCCTTTTGCTGGAAATGAATGGGACAAAAGCAAAATGGTTTCTCAAAATGAAATTCTGGATCGAGTAAAAAACCATTTCCCAGAATCAGATTTGGAAAAATTAAAAAACGATAAAAATTTCACAGCAAGAGAATTTAAGATAAAAAATTATTTGGGGAGCTTTGGGATTATCAGTTCGATAACCAATCCGTTTTGTGACGGTTGCAATAGAATTCGGTTGACTGCCAACGGGAAAATTAAAAACTGTTTGTTTTCCAACTCCGAAACTGATTTGCTAACTGCTTTTAGAACCGGTGAATCTCTAGAAAATTTGATTGGCTTTTCCATCATAAACAAAAAGAAAGTGAGAGCAGGAATGAATACGCTTGACGATATCAACAACCCTGTTTTGAATTTGGACAACCGCAGCATGATTGCGATTGGCGGGTAATTTTTATGATAATTCTACCTTAACATTGTACTGATTTAAACTCAAAATAGATTCTATTGATCCAAAAGTAGCTATGCTTCTTTGGTATTCTCTTTCTTTTTTCAAAGCAATTTGTTTCAGGCAATTTTGAAAACGTCCCACTTCTTTTAGATTTGTCAATATCAATCCTGGAACAGCGGCATTTTTCCCGTCTTTATCTTTGGAAACCATAGTAAAATAAGAGGAATTACAATGTTTAACGACGCCGGTTTGAATATTTTCGGCTTCAACCCGAATCCCAATAATCATAGAACTTTTGCCCACATAATTCACACTGGCTTTCATGGTTACCAATTCGCCAACTTCTATCGGACTCAAAAAATTAACAGTATCAACAGAGGCTGTCACACAATAATTGCCTGAAAATTTCGAGGCACAGGCAAAGGCAATTTGATCGAGTAACGACAAGATAAAACCTCCGTGAATTTTGCCACTAAAATTAGTGTGGGAAGGCAGCATTAACTGAGAAATACTAATATAAGAAGAGCTTACTTTTTTGAAAGTGGCATTCATATTTTGTTTTTTTTTTTAAAGTTAAACATCCTTGTAATTTTGAGTTTATAAAGTTAAACTTTTTCCAGGAAGTTTATAAAATTGCTTTTTGGGGATTCACATAACGAACAATGATAATCTTCTGGCAAGTCTATAAATAAAACTCCTTTTACGATTCCTTGCGTCACATCTCCGTATTCTGAATTATAGAGTGTTAAACATTCTTTGCATTGATGTATGTCTTGTTTTTTTATCTCTTTTTTCACCGAAGTCGTGCTTACTTCAAGAACCGAATTTCCTAAACCATCAAAATATTTCTTGCTCAATTCAATCAAAATTAAGGGTAATTCCTGCTTGTCAACATCTTGAGCGTGTACAATATATTCTTTGGTGTTTGGATCGAAATTTCTGGCAAACAAGACATTAAACGTATCCCTGATTTTGATAGATTCCAATGCTGCCGGCATCTCGTTTTTTTCGACAACTATCGAAGTGAAATAATGTCCTTCACGATTGTATTCGGATAATCCAAAGGTAAGTCCGTAAGTACTGATGTCGTATTGGTCTAAAGTACGAACCAAAAATGTTTTCAGATTCAGTGCCCATTCAGTGGCAACGGGTAAATGCCAATTGAGTTCCAATAAAGAATGTCTCACGTTGATTCCCTTTTTTCCCAAGAATTTTTCCCAATCGAGTTTTCTTTCTTTTGGAATTCCTTTTACGATAAATGATTTCCAGGGTGTTATACATATTTTTCCGATTTTACAATCAAAACACAAGTCGCACATTTCCTTCAAAAAGTCTAAATCGTACAAATTGTTTCTCCAATACAAACCCAGCCAATACTGGTCAATTCCCAATTTATTCATCCCCTCATAATATGGAAAAGGGTAAAACGGAATGATCAATGTTTTATCAATTGTTCTGTTGTTTGTATCCAGAGCATCGTTAACCAATTGGAAAATCATATCCGCAGAATCAGGTTCTTCAATGAGTATTTTTTCGATTGCGTAATATACTTCAGCAATATTCCAACTGTAAACCAGAACGGGATACATTTCCATTTTGGCCCATTTCGGCAAACGGATATATACAAACCAATAATCCTCATGGTGTGAAGCTATAAAATTGATATGCCCAGTAAACAATGGAACTAGCTGCTGATTTGGATCTGTGACATTAACTTTTAACTTGGGCTGTTCCTTGAATTGTTCTAAAATATATAAAAATTTATTTCCGGTAAGCCAAGGTGTATTAGTAAAAATATCAGTAGAAACATACGAAGAAACAATGTTGTTACCGCTTTTTTCATTGGGATAAACAAAATGATGTTTTCCTTTTTTTTCCTTGTCAATAGCCTTAAATCCTTCTGGAAATATAATGTCTTGCCTTGAGCCAAAAGAAATGGAATCAAGTCCTTGATCTAAACTCATATTGACAATTTCCCGCAACTCACCTGGCGAAATCACGCCACCTTTTACTATTAATCGTGTCTTTTTCATAAAGTTAGTATTCCGTGTTCCGTATTATTTATATTTCGCTAAAATCTCCTTCACTTCCGATTTGCAACTTCCACAACCCAGTCCAGCACCGGTAGTTTTACATAATTCGGTAAAATTCGTCACGCCACTTTTTATTGTTTCCTCAAGATTCCCACTTCCAACTTGGCTGCAAGAACAAACGAGTTTTCCCAAAACAGGTTTGGCATTCGAGCTCCCCCTTAATAAGGTATTTCTTTTATCGGAAAGTTCGATTTTACTTTCGATTAATGTTTTGAATTCGGCAAACTCATTTTTGTCACCCATCAATATGGCACCAATAAGCAGGTCGTCTTTCACCACACATTTCTTGTAATATCTTTTCCCTAAGTCAGCAAACACAATTTCTTCATAGGAATCATCATTTTCGGGAATTTCTATTACGCCAATGCTACACAAATTGATGTCTTCCAGTTTCAAGATATTCATCAAAACCGAACCCTTGTAAAAACTACTAATCTCACCTGCCATAAAATTGGCCAGAACATCGGCCTGTTCCTCTGCCGCCGAAGTGATCCCGTACAATTGATTGTTGAATTCGGCAATTTCTCCAATGGCAAAAATATTGGGATTCGAAGATTGCAAATACTGGTTTACTTTCACACCACGACCACAAGCAACTCCGGATTCCTTGGCTAATTCTATATTCGGAATGGTTCCAATGGTGTAAACTATGGCATTTGCAGTAATGATCCGACCACTTTTTAGTGCGATTTCAATTTCCTTTGAATTATCCGTTTCAAATACGGTGCTGACCTCATTATCAAAGTAGATTTGAATGTTCCGGAGCTGTACTTCTTCGGCCAATAATTTGCTGGAAATACGATCCAATTGGCGCTCCATCAATCGGGAAGCCCTTTGAATGATAGTTATTTTTACCTTTTTATGTTTTAAGGCGGCAGCCAATTCCAAGCCCAGTAATCCACCGCCAACGATGACCACGTGTTGTTCCTCGGGAGTCAAATTCGTACTGTCCAAATAATTTTTTAACCTATCGGCATCGTCCTTTTTCCTGATGGTAAAACGCCCCGGCAAATGCAACTGGGCATTTTCGGGGACAAATGGACGGCTTCCCGTGGCCAGAATTAATGAATCGAAATTGTATAATTCCCCATTACTATCGAGAATTGTCTTTTCTTTTGTGTTCAAGTTCTCAATCGAAACACCCGATTTCATCGTAATATTTAGTTTTTTAAGCGCTTCGTCTTTTATCTTTAAAAGTTGTTCCCACGAAAGTTCGGCGGTCACATATTCCGGTAGCAAAACGCGATTATAAAAAGGATTTTCTTCATTGGAAAAAACAATTATTTCATCGGCAGTATTGATTTCTCGGTAGTTTTGTATGAATCTAAAAGCCGCTGCTCCAGCACCAACAACAGCAATTTTTTCGAAAGGTTTTACATATTTTTCAACTGAAACAGTCGTAAATTTAAAATCGGGTTCCTTTGATATTGGATCGACAATCGTATTTGTTAAATTATTGGTTCTGTTCAAATCGTTTTCCAATTGTTTTCCCCAATGCATGGGTAAGAAAACCACTCCAACTTTGATGGCATCCGAAATTTTCGCTTTTACCCGAACGGTTCCATTTTTGCTTGATACCACAACAATATCCCCATTATTTATGGCTATTTTAAAGGCATCAATCGGATTTATTTCGAGCATGGGACTCGGAGTATGTGTCATCAATCGCGACACTTTTCCCGTTTTGGTCATCGTATGCCATTGATCCCTTATCCGTCCAGTAGTAAGAATAAGCGGGAACTGATCATTGGGTCTTTCCGAAGTATTTTCAATTGCCGTCGGAATATTGAAAATGGCTTTTTGTGAAGGCGTATAGAATTTTTTATCTGTAAACAAACGTGGTGTTCCGGGATGTCCATAATCAGGAACAGGCCATTGAAAAGTACCTTCATTTTTCAAACGATGATAATTTAAAAAGGAAACATCTATGTTAGTTCCTTTTGTCATCATACAATATTCCTTGTATACCTCTTCGGCAGTATTAAAATTGAATCCATTAAAATTCATTTTTCTGGCAAAACGAATTAATATTTCAATATCAGAAAGTGCTTCACCCGGCGCATTGATCCCTTTTGGTAAATACGAAATTCGTCTTTCGGAATTCGTCATCGTTCCTTCTTTTTCTAACCAACCCGCAGCCGGTAATAACAAATCGGCAAACTTAGACGTATCTGCATTATGTGAAATATCTTGAACAACCACAAATTTGGCATTTTGCAATGCTTTTTCAACTCTTCGAGAATCAGGCAAACTCACTAATGGATTGGTACAAATAATCCAAATGGCTTTCATTTTTCCGGATTCTAGTGCATCAAACATTTCGGTTGCTGTCAATCCCGGTTTTTCGGAAATTTCATTTACACCCCAAAATTCGGCTACTTCTTTTCGATGTTGTGGATTATTCAATTCTTTGTGAACCGCCAATAAATTTGCCATTCCTCCCACTTCTCGTCCACCCATTGCATTGGGTTGACCCGTTAAAGAAAATGGTCCGGCTCCAGGTTTGCCAATTTGTCCTGTTAGCAAGGAAAGATTTAAAAGCGCCGTGTTTTTATCGACCCCAATGGCACTTTGATTCAGACCCATTGCCCAAAGTGAGATAAATCCTTTAGCTTTCCCGATGATATCAGCTGCTAATTTTATCGCGTCAACAGTAATTCCACAAACTTTTGAAGCTTTTTCAAATGAACTAGACAAAACAAGGTCTTTGTATAAATTGAAATTTTCGGTATGTTTTTTTATGAAGTCGTTGTCAATATATCCCTTTTCAATTAACCTTTTTCCAATGGCGTGGTAAAGAACAATATCGGTTCCGGGAATAATTTGCAGGTGCAAATCGGCCAAAGCAGCCGAATCAGTCCTTCTAGGATCAATGACAATGATCTTTACTTTAGGGTTTTTCTCCTTATGAAGTTCTAATCTTCGAAAGAGAATCGGATGACACCAGGCTGGATTGGCTCCAGTAATCAAGAAAGTATCCGCTATTTCAATATCGTCATAGGCAATTGGAACGATGTCTTCACCAAATGTTTTTTTGTAACCCACCACCGCAGAACTCATACACAATCTGGAGTTGGTATCTATATTATTGGTTTTCAAAAATCCCTTTACCAGTTTATTTACCAAATAATATTCTTCGGTAAGGCATTGCCCAGAAACATAAAATCCTACGCTATCAGATCCATATTTTTTAATAATTGATGAGAAAACTGCAGCTGCACGATCTAAAGCGGAATCCCAACTTATCCTTTCCATTGGATGCGATTTGCTCCAGCGCATTTCCGGATATAAGATTCTATCGGAAGTATCATTTACCACATAATTTAGGTTCATCCCTTTAGAACAAAGCATTCCTTTGTTGACGGGATGGTTTTTATCGCCAGTTACCGATGCTCCTTTTTTAAAATCATTGGTTACAATAATTCCGCATCCAACTCCACAATAGGAACACGTAGTTTTGATTTCTGAATTTTGCATTATTGAATTTCTTTATTATTTACGAAATCGAGTGTGTATCTTATGAAAGTGTAAAAATAAGTATTTTTACGTATTAATACGTATAAAACAAAAATTATTTTATAATTTTGAAGAAAACAAATAATTTGTGCATAATTCCAATTTATTATGAAGAAAGAATCTCCTATTTGCGACAGTTGTTTAAACGAAAATTGCTTTATCAAAAAGCATCTTCATTTAGAACAAATGAAAAATTACATTATTAAAAAGAACAGTTTTGTTTGTAAAAAATCACAGCAATTCATCATTGAAGGTGCGCCAATTCAGGGACTTTATTTCGTTTACAAAGGAAAAGTAAAGACTGTTAAAACTGGAATTAACGGAAGAGAACAAATCGTGCGATTGACAACTGTTGGGGATATTGTTGGCTTTAGAGGTTTTGGAACAAGTAACCGCTGTCTGATTGGCGCTTCGGCTTTGGAAGACACCACATTATGTAATTTCACTAATGAAGATATGCTGGAAATTCTTCGCAATGTCCCGGAATTTACTTTTGATTTAATGCTTTTTTATGCCGAAGAATTGAATAAAAGCGAAAATAATATAAGGAAAATCGCCCAAATGAATGTTCGAGAAAGAGTAATTGATACCTTACTATACATTCATCGAAAATTTGGACAATCGAATGGAATCATAGATGTTGATTTGTCTAGACGCGATATTGCCGATTTTGCTGGAACCACCGAAGAGCAAGTGATACGGGTGATTTCTAGTTTAAAAAAAGAACTATTTATTAAAACTGTTGGAAAAAAAATTGGATTATTAAATATCGAAAAGATGCGATTGGAAATAATTGAACATAAATAATTACATAACACCCTTTCTTTTTTAATTAAACAAGACTCATATAGTAAATTTAGATT
>CAIOTL010000215.1 GCA_903861155.1 uncultured Bacteroidota bacterium | reverse complement strand
TTGCTTCCGGATCCCAGTTTACCATTCTATACCCGCGATAAATCAAGCCTTTGTTGTATAAATCGACAAAAGAACGAATCACCGAAGCTGACATATCAGGATCCATGGTGAATTTTGTACGATCCCAATCGCAAGAGCAACCCAATTGTTTAAGTTGTTCTAGAATTGTTCCTCCGTATTTATCGGTCCATTCGTAGGCGTGTTTCAAAAATTCTTCACGACTTAAATCCGATTTATTTATTCCTTCCGATTTTAATTTGGCAACCACTTTGGCTTCCGTTGCAATCGATGCGTGATCGGTTCCAGGAACCCAACAAGCGTTGAAGCCTTTAAGACGCGCTCTTCGAATCAAAACATCTTGAATAGTATTGTTCAGCATGTGACCCATGTGTAAAACTCCCGTCACATTTGGAGGAGGAATTACAATCGTATAAGGCGTTCTGTGATCTGGTTCGGAATGAAAATAATTATTTTTCATCCAGTAATCATACCATTTATTTTCAATAGTTTTAGCGTCGAATTGTGCAGGAATTGTCATTTAAATGTGGATTCTTTAATCGTTAAATTCGATTGTTTGTTGGTTCGATTAAGCGAATAACCAATCAGCAAATAACCTTTTAGACTTTGGTCTGGTTTTTGTAATTCAAAATAGGGAACAAAAGTAAATAATTATGTACAGTATAAAAAGAGAAATTAAAAATTGTATATTTACTTACTGAATTTTAAAAAAAAAGGCAAATGAAAAAAATAATTACTTTAATTGCAATCATATTAATTACTAATTTGAGTTTTGCCCAATCTGCCCCAAAGATTGAATTCAAAGCAAGCGACAATACTATAGATTACGGAACTATTTCGAAAAAAAAGGATAATGGGGTTCGTTCTTTTGAATTTAAAAATACTGGGGATGCTCCCTTGATCATCTCTAATGTGTTGTCAACTTGCGGGTGTATAGTTCCAACCAAGCCAGCCGAACCAATTATGCCTGGAAAAACAGGCAAAATTATTGTAAAATACAACATGATTCTAGGTCCAATCAGAAAAACAATAACCATAGAATCGAATGCCGTAAACTATGAAGAAGGTAGAATTCCTTTGAAAATAAAAGGCGAAGTCATTCCTGATTAATACAATATCGAAATTAATATTAAACGCTTCTTGATTCACTTCAAGAAGTTTTTTTTTACAATACGTTCAGCAATTGAAATTTGACTTTCAGCAGTTGGCTTCTCCTTTCAATTTCGAAGGTTATCCATTTTTCTTCTTCTGATTTCAGGAGCGAATTGATTTTATCCAAAGAATATTTGTATGCAGGTACATTGTTAATGCTGACCACAATATCCCCTTTTTGTAGTCCATTACAAGCTGCTGGAGAATTTTTTCGTACATTCGCTACAATATAAACTGGTTTTAATTCAAATTTATATTTGAAATTGTTGTATGCCTCATTTTCCTTCAAAGCAATTTCTCCCGACTTTACTATTGGAACGGTTTCTAGATGAACTGTTTCCTGAATCCATTGCAAACCGTTATGTTGAATTTCTACACCACTTTTATTGTAGCTAAACGGGGAAAAGAAATCGCCATTCTTTCTCAAAAACAGTTGTCGGTTTGGATAATCAAAAACAATCGAAAATCTTTTCAATATTTCGGAACCCACTGAGCCCGAACGATCCATAACCATTTTTACGTTTTTTATCGAAGTCGAATCCGGAAAGGCGATAACGGGATTATAAAATTCGAAATTTGATATTGCAAATTTAGAAATCTGCGCTCTTTTTCCCTCAACATCACCGCTGAATCCTTTTCCCAGATAATCTTCAAAGTTTTTGGTTGGAACTTTTATTGATTTTGAAGCATTTTCGAAAAGCCAAATTGCGTCACTGTTGCCAATGTCAACCAACAGTTTTACGGGAATATTGACAGAATTGATGACTACGCTTCCTGCAATATAAGGCTTAAATCTTTCGACGGTAATGTCGATTTTTTGATATTTCCTTTCTATTTTTTTCCTGTTCTTAGCAATATCCCTGTAAATCGTAATTTTTTTTCTTTGGTAATTAATGTCCACCAAATTATTTTTTAGAAAATTATATCCAATAATGCCGTTCACGGGAATTCCTATATAAGACGACAGGTTGAAACTTTGGTCTAAGACAATGTACAGTAAGTGATTTGGGGATTTTGCGCCATTGATTTCAAGGATATTATTGGTAGATTTCAATCCCTCGATAGATTCCTCCTCGCCCAAACCTCGAAGAGTTATTTTTTCGACATTGAAAAAACTGACTTCCTTTTTGTTTTCCATACTGAAAAGAATCGTCTCTTCGACTCCGGAATCCAACAAGAAATTCAGCTCTATGCCATTAACTTTTATGGGGATAAATATTAAATTGTTGATGAATTGGAAAGGAATGACAACCTTGTCAACCCCTTTTTCGAACAAAAAGCCTTCTTGTCCCAAAGCAGGAAAGACCGAAATTAAAATGAAAAATAGGACGAATAATTTTTTCATCAGAAAGGTTTTCATAAAGTTACTAAAAATACGGAATCATAATCCCACTTTATAGACAAATAAGACTTTTGTCTCTATTAAATTCGAAAAAAAATCGCAAATTTGCATCAAATTTTACAAATATGCCTGAAATTTCAATCAGAGGTCGAAGAATGCCTGAATCGCCAATTCGAAAATTGGCTCCTTATGCTGAAATGGCCAAAAGGAATGGTCTTAAAGTATATCATTTAAATATAGGACAACCGGATATAAAAAGTCCAGAAATTGCTATCGAAGCAATAAAAAATATAGATTTGGACATCATAGAATATGGTCCTTCGGCAGGTTACGAAAGTTATCGAAAAAAACTGGCGCAATTTTACATCAGACAAGAGGTAAAAGTGAATTATGAAGATATAATGATAACCACAGGTGGCTCTGAGGCACTTTTGTTTGCGCTTGGAAGCATTATGGATCCGGGAGATGAACTCATTGTTCCAGAGCCTTTTTATGCCAATTATAGTGCTTTTTCGGAAGAATCAAGCGCTACCGTAGTGCCTGTGATTTCTAATATTGAAAGTGGATTTACACTTCCAACAATTGAAGAATTTGAAAAAGCTATTTCGTCAAAAACTAAAGCTATTTTAATCTGTAATCCGAACAACCCAACGGGTTATTTATATTCGGAATCCGAAATTAATCAATTGGGTGAATTGGTAAAAAAACACGATTTATTTTTGATTGCAGATGAAGTGTATCGTGAATTTATTTACGATCAGAAAGACAAACACTTTTCGGTGATGAATTTGAAAGGAATCGAACAAAATGTTATAATGATTGATTCTGTTTCCAAAAGATACAGTATGTGTGGAGCTCGTATCGGTTGTATGGTGACTAAAAATAATGAGGTCATCACAGCAGCAATGAAATTTGCACAAGCACGTTTATGCCCACCCACCATTGAGCAAATTGCCTGTGAAGCTGCAATAGATACCCCTCAAAGTTATTTTGACGAAGTGATTTCAGAATACAAGGAGCGAAGAGATACTTTGATTATTGAATTAAATAAAATAGAAGGTGTCATAGTAACTACGCCAAAAGCGGCTTTTTATTGTATCGCTCAGTTGCCGGTTAACAACGCCGATGATTTTGCCCAATGGCTTTTGGAAAGTTATAATTTGAATGGCGAAACAGTGATGGTAGCTCCAGCCGCTGGTTTTTATTCAACTCCAGGTGTTGGCTTAAACCAAGTTAGAATTGCTTATGTCTTGAAGAAAGAAGATTTAATTCGTGCGGTACAAATTTTAAAAGAAGCTATTTCGGTTTATAATTCCAAATAAAACAATACTAATAATTGACGCATTGGTA
>CAIOTL010000214.1 GCA_903861155.1 uncultured Bacteroidota bacterium | reverse complement strand
TTAATAATTATTCTTTTCCAAACCAATAGCTATTCTCAAAACTTGCTAACTAATGGAGATTTTGAAAGTGGAGGAAGTGGAACTGGTTTTTTGATTAAGAATGTTTTTGGGTATTCACCAGCGACAATTCCAGGGACGAGTACTCCAGGTAAATATGGTTTTACAACGAATCCTCAACTGATGAATCCTTCTTTTATTTCTGGGGGAGATCATACCACTGGTTCAGGAAGAATGATGGTTATAGATGGAAATACCAATACACAACTTGATGTTTTTTTCTGGAGTACTGGAAATACGGGTGGTGCAATTGGCGGGTTTACTGTTGGAAAACAATATACTTTTAGTTATTGGATAAAATCAGTTTCTAATGATGTAACAAATCCTGCTACACAATCAAAAATTCAATTAAATATTGTTGATGGTTTGAATATAACCAGACCTCCAGCTGTTCTAGCTCCTTTACCTTCCCAAGGTTGGCAACAAGTATCTTATACATATACTGCAACAAGTATAAATTTGCTAGTTCAAATGTTTAATACGAATTATTCGTCATTAGGGAATGATTTTGCTATAGATGATGTTTCAATTACACCAGTTTGTACTCCACAAAATTTAGTAATTACAGATCCTCCAGCAGTTTGTTCCCCAACAACAGTCAATCTCGAATCTGCTGGTGTTACAGTGGGTAGTTCTATACCAGGAGGGACTTTAACCTATTGGACCGATTCGATTGCCTCAATTCCTTTGTTAAATCCAACGGCTGTTGCCTCTAGCGGAACCTATTACATTAGAAGTCTTGTTGGAATTTGTCAGGATATTAAACCTGTTGTGGTGACTATTAATGCACCACCTGTTTTAATAGTAACACCTCCAATATCATTTTGCAATTCTCCAACTGTTGATATTACCTCTCCTTCAGTTATTACCAGTAACACAGCAGGAGCAAGTTTATCTTATTGGCAAGATGCTTTGGCAAGTATTCCTTTGGCGAGTCCAAATGCAATTGCATCAAATGGAACCTATTATATCAAAAGTACCTTAGGAAACTGTTTCGTTATTAAACCTGTTCTTGTAACGTTAGGTTCAGGAGGATCAATTGCAAATCCTATTGTGACGACTCCAATTTATTTGTGTCAAAATAGCGTGGCAACTTCATTAGCGGCAACTGCTTTAATAGGAGCTACATTAAATTGGTATGGAACAAACGCAATCGGAGGAATTGCATCCTCAATTGCCCCCATTCCATCAACAACTACAGTCGGTTCAACCACTTATTATGTTAGTCAAAGTAGTGGAAGTTGTGAAAGTGCACGCGTTGGAATTGTTATAAATGTAGTTGCCGATAATGGTGCTACAATTTTAAGTTTAGTTTGTGATTCTTCTCAAATTCTTTCTGCGGATAAAAATTCTTCGGTATTTTTTGATTGGGCAAATAGTCCACTTATTTCTGATAATTCTTATAATTTTTCATATACAATAGAGGCTGGTGCTCCAATTACTGGAAACACTACAGTATCTCATCTTCAAGTGTTTGGTATGTTACCCGGACAATCTGCCACAATAAAATTGACATCAGCAACACACCCTTGTGTACCTGAAGCAACTATGAAATGTAGTGTACCCTGTGGTGCTTTGACAATAACGCCTAATTTTCCTGCTATTGCACCATTTTGTTCAGGAACTACCGCGCCAATATTAGATAATACCATTCCTTCTCCCAATGGGGTTGTGGGAACATGGTCACCAGCAACAATAAGCAATACCATTAGTGGGAGTTATGTTTTTACACCAGATTTAACACTAAATCCTTGCGCTTTACCGCAAACAATAAATACAACAGTTACCCCAGTAACTAATGCAGGAACTTTAAGCGGAGTTCAAAATGTTTGTGTGGGTTCTACAACGAATCTTTCATCGACAACAGCGGGTGGAACCTGGAGTTCGTCAGATGTCACAATTGCAACAGTAAATGCCGCTACAGGATTGGTTACAGGAGTTTCAGCAGGAACAGCCACTATTACTTATTTAGTTTTAGGAACAGGGGGATGTTCAAATGATTCAAAACCCAGAACGGTAACCGTTACGGCACTACCTGTTGCAGGAACACTAAGCGGCAATCAAAATATTTGCGTTGGTAATACAACTCAATTTTCATCAACGGCAAGTTTAGGGACTTGGAGTTCTTCAAATACTGCTATTGCTACTGTCGACGCCATTACTGGATTAGTAACAGGAATAACAGC
>CAIOTL010000213.1 GCA_903861155.1 uncultured Bacteroidota bacterium | reverse complement strand
GAATTATTCTAGGAAATTTAAAACCAAGTTTTGCAATTGCAAAGGCTTCTTCTCGACCAAACCATTCTAAAAAAATAAAAACAAATAACAATAAAAATAGCCTTTTGGGAAACACTGTGGGTTTTGTAAATAGCGATTGAGAAAAAATCCCAAAAACATAACTAAAAGCATCGGTTACGCTTTTCGATCTAAAGAAAATCCAAGCAAATACGGTCAAACTAAAAGTAATTCCCATTGAAATCAACTGTTTCAATGAAGGCAAAACTTTTCCTTTAGCCACAATATTAAGATTGTTTCTGTTAGTTTTAAATATAATTGAGGGCATAATATGAAGAGCATTCAGAAATCCCCAAATTATAAATGTCCAGTTTGCTCCGTGCCAAAAACCACTTACCAAGAAGATTATAAATGTATTCCTGACTTTCATCCAAGTCCCGCCTTTGCTGCCTCCTAAAGGAATATACAAATAATCTCTAAACCACGATGACAGAGAAATATGCCATCGTCTCCAAAATTCGGCAATGTCTCTTGAAAAATAAGGGAAAGCGAAGTTTCGTAATAAATCTATTCCAAATAATCGTGCCGTACCTATTGCAATATCAGAATATCCAGAGAAATCGCCATAAATCTGAAAAGCAAAAAAGATTGCACCCAATACAAGTGTGCTTCCTGAATAATCGGCAGAATGGTCGAAAATAGTATTTGCAAATTGCGCGCAATTATCTGCTATGACAATTTTTTTAAATAATCCCCATAATATTTGTCTTAAACCATCAACTGCATTTGCATAATTAAATTCTCTTTTTTTCTTAATTTGCGGGAGAAGATGGGTGGCGCGTTCAATTGGCCCTGCCACTAACAATGGGAAAAAACTAACAAAAACCGAATAATCGATGAAATTCTTTTCTGCTTTAATCCTGTCTTTATAAATGTCTATCACATAAGATAAACCGTGAAAAGTGTAGAACGAAATGCCCACTGGAAGTATCACTTTCAATGTCCAAGGATTTACTTGTAAACCCAAAGTTGAAATTGTTTTGGTAAAAGCATCGGCAAAAAAATTATAGTATTTAAAAACCCCAAGAAATCCAAGATTAACAGATATACTGAGCCAAAACCAAAACTTTTTTGCATTCTGATTTTTAGACTCTTCCATTTTAATACCAGTATAATAATCTAGTAACGTAGAGAAAACTAATAAAAATAAAAATCGCCAATCCCAGCATGCATAAAAGAAATAGCTTGAAATTAAAAGTAATATATTTTGATATTTTAGACTTTTGTTTGTTGCAAACCAATACAGTATAAAAAATATTGGTAAAAAAAGCGCGAAATTTATGGAGTTAAAAAGCATTTTTAGATTTCTGTTTTGTTTGGTTCTGCAACCTTGGCAAGTTTACTTACAAACATACCCACAAATTTTTGTATTTCAATACCTAATAAACTTTTATAAATCCTTATTCCCATAAGTCCCCGGCAAATCATTAAATTTGTAGCTTATAAAAAGTTATGTTAGAAAAAGAAACAATAAATTTCGAAAAAACCGCCATCGTTGGTATCGTTACTCAAAATCAAAGCGAGGAGAAACTCAACGAATATCTTGACGAATTGGAGTTTTTGACCTTTACCGCTGGCGGCGAAGTGGTGAAGCGCTTTTCGCAAAAAATGGAACGTCCCAATCCCAAGACTTTTGTTGGGACTGGAAAAATTGAAGAAATCAATCTTTTTGTAAAAGAGAATGACATATCGACTTTGATATTTGATGATGAATTGACACCTTCACAACAGAAAAACATTTCCAAAATCATCGATTGTAAAATCCTCGATAGAACACACCTTATTTTAGATATTTTTGCCCAAAGAGCCGAAACTTCGTATGCCAGAACGCAAGTAGAACTGGCGCAATGCCAATATTTATTACCCAGACTTTCCGGAATGTGGACACACCTCGAACGCCAAAAAGGAGGAATCGGGATGCGTGGTCCAGGGGAAACTGAGATTGAAACCGATAGACGAATTGTTCGTGATAGAATTGCACTTTTAAAGGAAAAAATAAAAGCCATCGACAAACAAATGGGAACTCAAAGAGGCAATCGTGGCGCTATGGTTCGAGTGGCTTTGGTAGGTTATACCAATGTGGGAAAATCGACCTTAATGAATGCTATTGGGAAAAGTGATGTTTTTGTCGAAAATAAACTTTTTGCTACTTTGGACACCACGGTTCGGAAAGTGGTCATCAAAAATCTTCCTTTTCTCTTATCTGATACCGTTGGTTTTATTCGAAAACTACCAACACAATTGGTCGATTCCTTCAAAAGCACACTTGATGAGGTTCGTGAAGCCGACGTGTTATTGCACGTTGTCGATATTTCGCATCCCGAATTCGAAGATCATATCGCCTCAGTAAACCAGACTTTATTGGACATAAAAGCAAATAACAAACCAGTTATTATGGTTTTTAACAAGATTGATGCCTACAAACATTTGACCATTGACGAGGACGATTTAATTACCGAAAAAACGCCAAGACATTTTACACTCGAAGAATGGAAAACAACTTGGATGCACCGTGTGGGTGAACAAAATGCCTTGTTTATTTCGGCAACAAACAAAGAAAACTTCGAGGAATTCAGAGAGCGTTTATATGAAGCCGTGAGGCAAATTCACATCACGCGTTTTCCGTACAATAAGTTTTTGTATCCGGATTATAAAGATGCAGTTGAAAAAGAGGAATAAAAAATTCTTTTTGATTCGTCTCAAAAGGAATTTTTTGTCACAGTTTGTGATTCTACAATCCATAATTTACGCCCAAGCCAAAAACTTCCCTTACTTGAACTGCTTTTATGGCATTGTCGTCATAAATAGTTTGTAAGGCGATATTTGCTGACATATATCTATTGATTTTCATCACCACATTTAGCTGGTAATCGATGTCAATATTTTGTGGGTTGTCTAAATAATTGGAATATAAATTCAGTCGGTTTTCCATTATTATATTTGCCATTACATTTAATTTATAATAAGCCGAAATACTGGTTCCAAACTCAAATCGTGATGTATTACCTTGCAA
Organism: uncultured Bacteroidota bacterium; assembly: GCA_903861155.1. Classification (GTDB taxonomy): domain Bacteria; phylum Bacteroidota; class Bacteroidia; order Flavobacteriales; family Flavobacteriaceae; genus Flavobacterium. The sequence goes on along the minus strand of CAIOTL010000213.1, from coordinate 45,904 downwards.
AACGCCAAATGATTGCCCAAAAGCGGTGTACCTGCTGTCGACCAGAATCAAACGGGCAGTAGTTGGTGCAATATTGATGCTCATATTTTCGTCTTTTTTCCATAGCATACCAGGTCCGAATTGGAAATAGGCTGGCGATAAAAAGTGGGAAACCTCAAATGCATTTTTATCGAAACCGGCATCCATTTGTGTTTTGAGATTGAAAAAAACGGAGTAATACCATTGGCCGGAAGCTTTCTTTCCCCAAAGGGAATTAAATTCTAATCGGTCATCTGTTTTCGCAACTCTTGCAGCCTCTTTTATTTTGGTTAAACCATAAGCAGCAATGATTTTTGTGTCCCAAAGCACATCCCCTTTTTTAAAATTAAAATCATAATTTAGTCCTAAATTCCCGGCAACGCTCGAGGTTCCACCAGCCAACCATTGAGCATTAAAAGCGGATTGGTTAAAAAGAAGGAGAAAATTTCCTCCTTTTTTCCAAAGCTTTATAGTGTCTTTTATGGGTTCTTGTGCATTTGCAGAAAAGATGACTAGGATAAAAGCGAGATAAAATACTGTTTTTTTCATTTTTACTGTTTTGGAAAAGTAAAGATAGGAAAAACTCTAAAAATTATTCTTTTTTCTTAGCTTTAAAAAGAGGTACGGCAGAACAAGCTTCTCCATACATAATGCTTCGTGCAAAGGGTTGTAGATACTGTGTTGCCAGGATATAAGCTCGCATAGGGACTGGTTTTTTCGAACAGCCTTTTAAGATAATAGCCTTGTTTTCATATACTGAATAATCTATTTTAGAAAGCAATTCTTCATACAATGCCGAATCTAAATCTTCACTATTTCCGTTTACTATTTTCTTAGCAAAAGGAGCTAATTGTATCGCAACTAAAATCGAAGCCCAAGCCGGAACGATTGCATCAGTGCTGCAATTGACAGCTACATATTGGTCTTGGTATTGGGACCAATCTTGATTTTTGAGATGTTCTCTAAAATCTTTTTCCTTCAACAAAAACCCCTCAAGAAGCCACTGCGAAATATCAATTTGCGCACGAATTCCCTTTGGATAATAATCTTCAAGATCGAAAACTTCCAAAGCGCTATTAGCAACTTTATTAACAATTTCTTCCATTTCGAAAAGTTTAAAAGGGTTGAAGTTTAAAGTTTCTCAACCTTAAACTTCAAACTTTGAACATATTTTAAAGCATTCCCAATTCTAATTTTGCTTCTTCGCTCATTAAATCTTTGCTCCAAGGAGGATCGAAAGTGATTTCTACCTCGGCAGCTTTAATATGCTCAATAGATTTTACTTTTTCTTCCACTTCCCGAGGTAAACTTTCCGCAACGGGACAGTTAGGTGAAGTAAGGGTCATCAGAATTTTTACTTCATAATCGGTACTTACCATTACGTCATAAATTAATCCTAGCTCATAAATATCTACAGGAATTTCAGGATCATAAATGGTCTTTAGTTTTTCTACGATTTGTATTCCTAATAAGTTGGTGTCTATTACTTGTTCCATATTTTTTTATTTTTTTGCATCGAAAGCCAATGCGTACATTTTTATATTTTTTATCATCGACACCAATCCGTTGGCGCGTGTTGGAGATAAATGTTCTTTTAAACCAATTTCGTCAATAAAATCCATGCCGGCATTTAAGATATCTATAGCGGTTTGGTTCGAAAAAACCCGAATCAATATCGCTATAATTCCTTTGGTCAAAATCGCGTCGCTATCTGCGGTGAAAACAATTTTGTCTCCGTTTTGTTCACCATGTAACCAGACTTTCGACTGACATCCTTTGATGAGATTGTCATCGGTTTTGAATTCTTCTTGGATTAAGGGCAAGTTTTTACCCAAATCAATAATGTATTCATAACGTTGCATCCAATCGTCAAACATCGAAAACTCATCTATTATTTCTTCTTGTATTTCTTTAATCTTCATTGTTATTTTTTAGCAAATGAATTTATTTTATCAACTAATTTTTTGATTCCTTCGGGCGGAAAACCATGATCGAAAGCTGTGGTTTCATAAGTTTTGCCCTGATAATTAATTTTTAAATTTGCAATTGCAGCACCGTCATGAAAACGTTTTTCTGATGGTGCTTTCAATGTAGCCAAACTATCTAATTTTACACTTTCAAAATAACCAACTAATTCCTTCCAATCAGCATCAGAAATTGTTCTTGCAACTGGTTTTTCGCCACCTCTTCTATCATTCGCCACCGTAACCATTTGTTTTTGGATACTTATCTTTTGATAAAAACCTCTAGTGTTTGCCGTATATTCTACAATTGCCGTTTTCAGATCATTTTTGGTTTGACTGGAACAACTTTTTCCAAGAAATACACTTAAAAAAATCATGGTAAATAGTTTCATAAGGCGTTGTTTTAGGATAACATGAGTTGCGCTTTTTTCACCGCTTCAACCATAACGTCAATTTCTTCTTTGGTATTATAAAAAGCAAATGAAGCTCTAATCGTTCCCGGAATATTGAAAAACTCCATAACCGGTTGGGCGCAATGATGACCGGTTCTAACGGCTATTCCTAGTTTGTCTATAATCGTGCCAATATCATAAGGATGAATTCCTTCGATATTAAACGAAATCACCGATGTTTTTGCTGCGGCTGTGCCAAAAATTCGTAAACCTTCAATTTCTAATAATCGTTTTGTTCCGTATTCGGCTAACTCTAATTCCTGTTTTTGAATGTCGTCAAAACCAATGGAATTCATGTAATCTACGGCTGTTCCTAACACAATTCCGCCAGCTATATTTGGGGTTCCAGCTTCGAATTTATGTGGTAAATCTGCATACGTTGTTTTCTCGAAAGTGACTTCTTTTATCATTTCGCCACCGCCTTGATAGGGAGGTAATTTGTTAAGCCAAGCTTCTTTTCCATATAAAATTCCTGTTCCCGTAGGACCACACATTTTGTGACCTGAAAAAACATAAAAATCACAATCTAATTTTTGAACATCCGGTTTTAGATGAGGAACGGCTTGCGCTCCGTCAATCAAAATCGCTGCGCCAAATGCATGCGCTTTGTCAATCATATATTTAATAGGATTGATCGTTCCCAAAGCATTCGAAATATGATTTACAGTTACGATTTTAGTTTTATCCGAAAGCAATTTATCGTAGTCGGACATGATTAATTCGCCTTTTTCATTCATTGGAATCACTCGTAAAGTGGCTCCGGTTTTTTCGCATAGCATTTGCCAAGGCACAATATTGCTGTGATGTTCCATTGCTGAAACTAGAACTTCATCACCGGATTGTAGCAGCGAAGCAAAACCATTGGCAACAGCATTAATTCCGTGCGTTGTTCCCGAAGTAAAAATCACTTCGTGAGCGAATTTTGCATTAATGTGGCTTTGAATTTTGCCACGAGATACTTCATACGCATCGGTTGCCAATTGGCTCAAAGTATGAACGCCTCGATGAATATTAGCATTTATTTCCTGATAATATTGAGCAATCGCATCAATCACAATTTGTGGTTTTTGCGAAGTGGCTCCGTTGTCAAAATAAACTAATGGTTTTCCGTTTATATTTCGAGAAAGTATGGGGAAATCGGCTCTAATTTTTTGAATGTCTAACATTTTGTTATTTAGAATTTTTCTAAATACAAAAGTAATAAATTTGAACCATCTTTTCAGCAAACATTTGTTAATATATCCTAACTTTTCACATATCGTATAAGGCATTTATGTTCACTAAACTCAATGAAATTTTTCTTACTATTAAATTTCCTTAAATCTCTTATATAGCAAATTTTATTAACTTGCATTCTCTTGTAATTACCTACTTATGAAAAAAATATTCAAATTCCTTGCTCTTGCTCTATTTGGTCTTTTAATTTACTTTGTATACATCAATTATCCATTGGATTTACTTTCAGGCTTTTCAGCCAAAAGTGTGGCTTCAGGACATTTTATAGACAATCGTTCCCAAGAAATGATTGAAAATGGTGATAATGACTTTTCTCCAATTAAATTAGCGAGTAACAAAATTGACGAAAACGGAAAATTCGTAACGGCCAACGTTTTTGGATTAAAACAACGAAAAGCGATTTACCGCGAAGGTTTAGGAGCAACATTAATCAATGATGACTTTGATGTTTCGAAACCGTATGAAGTTCCTAAAAGAACAATAATTTCAACTAATTTGCCTTTTCCGTATGGTAACAATGAACCGAAGGATACGGTTTTTGCCAATGTTGATTATGTAAAATTGAATGCGGCTGTTGCCAATGCTTTCGATATAATAGGTGAAAAAAAGAAAAGAACACGAGCAGTTTTGGTCATTTATAAAGACAAAATTATTGCCGAAAAATACGATACGGGTTTCAATAAAAATTCTAAAATATTGGGTTGGTCTATGACCAAAAGTGTTACTGCCACGATTTTTGGAATCTTGCAGAAGCAAGGGAAAATCGATATTTCAAAATCGGCTCCAATTGTTGAATGGGCAACTGATTCACGCGCAACCATTACTATTTCCGATTTGCTGCATATGAACTCAGGTTTGGAATGGAAGGAAGATTACAGCAAGATTTCGGACGTGACAAAAATGCTTTTCTATGATGCTGATATGTCAAAATCGCAAATCAACAAACCTTTAGTTGGCATGACGAATGCCACTTGGTATTACTCTTCAGGAACTACAAATTTGCTGTCAGGAATTTTACGACAACAATTCAAAACGCATCAGGAATATCTTGATTTTTGGTATTCGGATTTAATTGATAAAATCGGAATGAACTCAATGCTTATTGAAACGGATATGGCGGGAAATTATGTGGGTTCTTCTTATGGATGGGCAACAGCACGTGATTGGTCAAAACTTGGTTTATTGTATTTGCACAAAGGCAATTGGAATGGTGAGCAATTATTTAATGAAAGTTGGGCAAAATATGTTTCGACTCCAACTAATGGTTCCAACGGAAAATATGGTGCTCATTTTTGGCTCAATGCCGGTGGAAAATTTCCTAATGTTCCAAGAAATATGTTTTATTGCAGCGGTTATCAAGGCCAAATGGTTGCCATTTTTCCAAGTCACGATTTAGTAATTGTTCGAATGGGTTTGAAAGAAGATCCCGGATTTGATTTTAATGGTTTGTTGAGTGGGATTGTGGGTAGTGTGAAAGATAAATAATAATCTTTATGAAAAAATATTCACTTCTTTTTTTGATAATCTATCTTACTTCGTGTTCAAAAAATTACAAACAAAATTATGATAATTATAAAGATTTTTCAAAACAAAACCAACGAGGTAAGGGCTGGTTTCCATCCTTAATTTCAAACGATGCTTTTAATTTGAAAAGTTCTTCATCATTAGATCCATTTCATGATTTTGGCGTATTTGAATACACAAATGAAATTTATTATGATTCTATTTTTAAAGATGAAGTAAAAATTAGTATTTCTGAATTTGAAAAAATAATAAAAAACAATATTGAAAGTAAGCCAAGTTGGTTTTTGAATATTGTGGATATAAAAAAGAAAGATTTAAAAGTTATAAAATATGAAAACTTTATTTTGGCCAAAAGCAATGATGAAAAGAAAATTCACTTTGTTTTATCTAATGGAGTGAATTTTGATAGATTGAGAAAAACGCCTCAAAATCAATAAATTTAACCGCAAATCGCGCAATGTAAAATCACAAAGGGCACAAAGTTCAATTAAAAACTTTGTGCCCTTTGTGCAAACCTTAGTGAACTTTGTGGTTAAAAACTACAAATCAAATCCAATTTTCACTCCCAATTTCATAGCGATAATCTTGGTGATTCGTTGTTTCAATTCCGGGATTTTGATGCTTTCGATAAGCGCATTTGAGAAAGCGTACATCAATAAAGCTTTGGCTTCTTTCTTAGGAATTCCGCGTTGTTGCATATAGAACATGGCGGTCTCGTCCAATTGTCCAACGGTACAACCGTGAGAACATTTTACGTCATCGGCAAAAATCTCTAATTGTGGTTTTGCATTTATCGTAGATTTATCGCCAAGCAAAATGTTGTTACTTTTTTGGAAAGCGTTCGTTTTTTGAGCTTCTTTTTCGACGAAAATCTTTCCATTGAAAACACCTGTCGAACGGTCTGAATAAATTCCTTTATAATCTTGGTGGCTTTCGCAATTTGGCGTAGAATGTTGTACCAAAGTATAATGATCTACGTGTTGTTTTTCGCCAATAATCGTAATTCCGTTGAGGTTGCTGACAATTCTTTCGCCAAAATGATAAAAATTCAGGTTGTTTCTGGTCAGGTTTCCACCAAAGCAAAAAGTGTTTACCGATACATTGGTTTCTTGTTTTTGAGAAACATAGGTATTGTCTATTAGATTGGCCTCGAGGTTGTCATTTTGGATTTTATAATAATCAACGATGGCACGTTTCTGTGCAAAAATCTCCGTAACTGAATTTGTCAAAACCGGATTATCGTTTAAACTTTGGTTTCTCTCGATGATTTGAACATGTGAATTTTCGCCAACAATTATTAAATTCCTTGGCTGAACCAAAAGTGCCGCTTCGTTTCCGGTCGAGAAATACATAATCTCGATTGGTTTTCGAACCACCGTACTTTTCGGAATATTTACATACGCACCTTCATTGGCGAAAGCCGTATTTAGCGAAGTTAAACTTTCGTCTTTATTGGCAATTTTATTAAAATAGTTATCGATAACCATTTTGTATTTTGGCTTGTGCAATGCCGATGACATCAGGCAAATATCGAGTCCTTCGTGAGTTGTTGAGGACAAGTGCGAACTAAAAACCCCGTCGATAAACACCACTTTGTAGGTGTCTATTTCGTGGATGAAATATTTTTTTACGTCCTTAAACTCGATGGAGTTTTCGCCTTTTGGAAATACGGTAAAGTCATTTTTCAAGATGGCATTTAGCGATGTATATTTCCAAGATTCCTCTTTTTTGGTCGGGAAGCCCTTATTTTCAAAGTTTTTTATAGCCGAAGTTCTCACATCATGAAGTTCAGAATGAACATCAACTTGCTCTTCAAAAGCCATAAAAGACGATAGTAATTTTTCTTTTAATTCCATATTCTTTATTGTTTAAAGTTTAAGGTTTAAAAGTTCAAAGTTATCGTGCTAACTTTAAACTTTAGACTTTAAACAAATTTTATGCTTCTTGTTCTTGTTTAATCCAATCGTATCCTTTTTCTTCGAGCTCGTAAGCCAATTCTTTTCCTCCTGATTTCACGATTTTTCCGTTGTACAAAACGTGAACAAAATCGGGAACGATGTAATCTAAAAGTCTTTGGTAATGCGTGATAACGATGATAGCGTTTTTGTCGCTTTTCAATTTGTTTACACCATTGGCAACAATTCGAAGTGCGTCAATATCTAATCCAGAATCGGTTTCGTCAAGAATGGCGAGTTTTGGTTCGAGCATTGCCATTTGGAAAATCTCATTCCGTTTTTTCTCTCCACCCGAAAAACCTTCGTTTAACGAACGAGACAAAAATTTACGGTCAATTTCCAATAATTCTGATTTGGCACGAATAATTTTCAGCATTTCGTTAGCTGGCATTTCTTCTAATTTGTTGGCTTTGCGAGTTTCGTTGATTGCCGTTCTAATGAAATTGGTCACCGAAACTCCTGGGATTTCAACAGGATATTGAAACGAAAGGAAAACACCTTTGTGTGCTCTTTCTTCTGGCGCCAATTCCGAAATATCTTCGCCGTCTAAAAAGATTTCTCCTTCAGTGACTTCATAATTTTCGTTTCCGGCAATAATCGCCGAAAGAGTACTTTTTCCGGCACCGTTTGGTCCCATGATCGCATGGATTTCTCCCGCTTTCACTTCAAGGTTGATTCCTTTTAATATTTCTTTGTCTCCAATGGAGGCGTGTAAATTTTTTATGCTTAACATTTTGTTTCTTTTGTTTAAAGTTTAAAGTTTAAAGTTCTCGTGTTTACTGAAACTTAGTGCCTTTAAAATCTTTCTTGTTTAAATATGATATAAAATTGTTTATTTTTCCGCTTAAATTCTCGTGATCTATTCTTAAAATATTGAACATTTCGTCATTGATATAATTGAAATCCAAAACTCTGTATAATTGTGATCGGGATTCTCCAGTCGAACCTTTAGCAATTGACAAAAATTGTCTAAATTCTAAATTTCCATTTCTTTCAAATCCTTCTGCAATGTTGTCCATTACTGATCCAGATGATGTTTTTATTTGATCTCTAAATCTAAAATCATTTTTTAATTCGGTTTCAATACTTATGATATGAATTTCCTTGGCTAGTCCAAATTTCTAAATCTTCAAATCGAGTAATTGTTGCCATATTATTTAGTTTAAAGTTTTCTTTGTTAAAAGTTACTAATTGATACCGGTTACGCAACTTTAAGCCTTAAACTTTAAACCAGTTTTTATCCTACCGAACCTTCTAAACTAATCTCCAATAATTTCTGTGCTTCCACAGCAAATTCCATTGGCAATTTGTTTAAAACATCTTTGCTGAAACCGTTTACGATTAAGGCAATTGCTTTCTCGGTTGGAATTCCACGTTGGTTGCAATAGAAAACTTGGTCTTCGCCAATTTTACTCGTCGTGGCTTCATGTTCTATTTTGGCAGACGAATTTTTGCTTTCGATGTATGGAAATGTATTGGCGCTACAATTATTTCCCATTAAAAGCGAATCACATTGTGAAAAGTTCCTTGCATTATCTGCATTTGGACCAACTTTTACCAATCCTCTATAACTATTATGTGATTTTCCTGCAGAAATTCCTTTGGATATAATTGTTGATTTTGTGTTTTTTCCAAGGTGAATCATTTTGGTTCCTGTATCAGCTTGTTGGAAATTATTGGTTACGGCAATTGAATAAAATTCGCCAACCGAATTGTCGCCTTTCAAGATACAAGAAGGATATTTCCAAGTTACAGCGGAACCGGTTTCGACTTGTGTCCAAGAAATTTTTGCGTTTTTCTTGCACAAACCTCTTTTGGTCACAAAATTGAAAACGCCACCTTTTCCTTCCTTGTTTCCAGGATACCAGTTTTGAACGGTCGAATATTTAATTTCGGCGTCATCCATTGCAATGAGTTCCACAACCGCAGCGTGCAATTGGTTTTCGTCACGACTCGGTGCCGTACAACCTTCAAGATAGGATACGTAACTACCTTCATCTGCAATGAGTAATGTTCTTTCAAACTGTCCGGTTCCGGCTTGATTGATACGGAAATAAGTCGAAAGTTCCATTGGGCAACGAACGCCTTTTGGAATATAACAGAAACTTCCGTCAGAGAAAACAGCGGAATTTAATGCAGCATAAAAATTATCTTTTTGAGGAACAACGGTGCCTAGATGTTTACGAACCAATTCAGGATGTTCTCGAATGGCTTCTGAAATAGAGCAGAAAATAATTCCTTTTTCGTTCAGGGTCTTCTTGAATGTGGTTGCTACTGAAACGGAATCAACTACAATATCCATAGCAACATTATTCATCATTTTTTGCTCATCAACAGATATTCCTAACTTTTTATACATTTCTAAAAGTTCAGGATCCACATCGTCTAATGATTTATTAGGATCAATAGCTTTTGGAGCAGAATAATAAGAAATGGCTTGAAAATCAGGTTTGGGATAATGCACATTGGCCCATATCGGCTCGGTCATCAATTCCCAAGCACGAAAAGCCTCGATGCGCCAATCGGTCATCCATTGTGGTTCTTCTTTTCTGTGGGAAATGGCGCGAACAATGTCTTCGTTCAAACCTATAGGAAAAGTATCCGATTCGATATCCGTATAAAATCCGTACTCGTATTCTTTGCTTTCGAGTTCAACTCGTAAATGGTCTTCCGTGTATTTTGACATAATTTTGTCTTAAAGTTTTAAAGTCTAAAGTTTTAAAGTCATTACGAGCCTTTCGACTTGATAACTTTTGACATTAGACTAAAGTGAGAATGATTCTCCGCAACCACAAGTTCTGCTTGCATTCGGGTTGTTGAAAACGAACCCTTTTCCGTTCAATCCTCCCGAGAATTCGAGAATTGTTCCAGCTAAATAGAGAAACGATTTTTTCTCTACGGCGATGGTAATTTCGTTATCCACGAAAATTTTATCGTCTTCACCTTTGTTTTTGTCAAACTTCAAATCGTAAGATAATCCAGAGCATCCGCCGCTTTTCACACCTACTCTCACGTAGTCAATTGCGGCATCAAAACCATCGTCTTTCATTAAATCGATGATTTTCTTTTTGGCAGTATCAGAAACTTTAATCATAGCTTATATAGAATTTGTCTAAATAGAGCACAAAGATATTACAATTTCACCTTTTTGTCAAACATATAACATTTTTATAACTATGACTGGATAGAAAAAGTTGATTTGGCTTCTTAAATAAGTAGATGTATTCGCTAACTTTGTTTTCTATTGATTACACAAAACAATTTATGAAACTATATCCTATTGAAACCGGCAATTTTAAGCTTGATGGCGGAGCAATGTTTGGCGTCGTGCCAAAAACAATTTGGAACAAAACCAATCCTGCTGATGAAAAAAACTTAATTGATCTTGCTGCCAGATGTTTGCTAATCGAAGATGGGAATCGCCTGATTTTGATAGATAACGGAATGGGTAACAAGCAATCCGAGAAGTTTTTTGGCTATTATTCGCTATGGGGAACGCATTCCATCGATAAATCATTGACAAAATATGGTTTTCATCGCGATGATATTACTGACGTTTTTTTGACACATTTCCATTTTGACCACTGCGGTGGAAGTGTTCAATGGAATAAAGACAAAACAGGATATGAAGTGGCTTTTAAAAATACTAAATATTGGACCAATGAAAACCACTGGGAATGGGCAACACAACCCAATCCTCGTGAAAAAGCATCGTTTCTTTCGGAAAACATTTTGCCAATTCAAGAAAGTGGACAATTGAATTTTTTGAAGCTTCCAGAAGGTGATTTTGCGGAGCAATCGGAACTTGATTTCGGGATTTTATTTGTAAACGGCCATACTGAAAAAATGATGATTCCACATATCAAATATCAGGATAAAACAATTGTTTTTTGCGCTGATTTATTGGCGACTGCCGGCCACGTTCCTATTCCGTATGTGATGGGTTATGACACAAGACCGTTATTGACAATGCCCGAAAAAGCAAAATTCCTTAATGCAGCTGCTGAGAAGAATTACTATTTATTTTTAGAACATGATGCGCATAATCAAATTATAACAGTTGAAAAAACGGAAGTAGGTATTCGTTTAAAAGAAGTTTTTCGTTGTGATGAAATTCTATAAATAGTTTTTCCGACGCAAGGGAACACGCTTTTTAAATCCTAAATAATAAAAACGGAAATCTTGAATTTCTGTTTTTTCATATTCTCTCTTATGAAAAAGATATTTTTACTTTCGTTTGTTTTCTTGAATTTTGTCAATATTTGGGCTCAAAGTGCTGCCTATTGGCAACAACACGTCGACTATAAAATGGATGTTGTTATGGACGTGAAAAATTATCAATACCATGGAAAACAAGAATTGGTATATACCAATAATTCTCCTGATACATTAAAACGTGTTTTTTATCATTTGTTTAATAATGCTTTTCAGCCTGGAAGTGAAATGGATGCCAGAATCCAAAGCATCAAAGATCCGGACTCCAGAATGTTCAATAAGATAAAAGTGGGAGACAAAGTCGTAAAAGAAAGTCGAATCAAGACCTTAAAACCCAATGAAATTGGCTATTTGAAGATTACAAATTTCAAGCAAGATGGAGAAACTGCAGTTGCAAAAACCATTGGAACCATTCTCGAAGTGACTTTGGCAAAACCTATTTTACCCAATTCGAAAACCATATTTACATTAGATTTTGACGGGCAAGTCCCGGTTCAAATTCGTCGTTCCGGCAGAAATAATGCCGAAGGAGTTGAATTGTCAATGGCGCAATGGTATCCAAAAATAGCTGAATTTGATTTCGAAGGTTGGCACGCCGATCCCTATATTGCTAGAGAATTTCACGGTGTTTGGGGAAATTTCGATCTAAAAATCACCATCGATGCAACCTATGTTTTGGGGGGAAGCGGTTATTTGCAAAACCCAAATGAAATAGGTCACGGCTATCAAGATGCAGGAATTAATGTGGTGTATCCAAAGAAAACCAAAACGCTGACTTGGCATTTTATAGCGCCAATGGTACATGATTTTGCTTGGGCTGCCGACAAAAATTATCTTCACGATATAGTCAAAGGACCTAATAATGTCGATTTGCATTTCCTTTATAAAAATACACCATCAGTTATAGAAAATTGGAAAAAGCTAGAACCTCTAATGGTTAAAGTGATGGATTTTTACAACAAAACCGTCGGTAATTATCCGTATAAACAATATTCATTTATACAAGGGGGCGATGGCGGAATGGAATACGCAATGTGCACATTGATATTAGGAAATGGGACTACGGAAGGAATGTTAAAATCGGCACCGCATGAATTGGCACATTCGTGGTTTCAGCACGTTTTGGCTTCCAATGAATCAAAACATCCTTGGATGGATGAGGGTTTTGCAACCTACATCGAATATTTGGCACTGAATGAAATAGCTATCAAAAAAGAGGGGAACCCATTCGAAAAAACTTATTTAGCCTACAATTATTTGGTAGAATCAGGAAAGGAACAACCGCAAAGTACGCAGGGCGACCGTTATGACGAAAACTGGTCGTATTCTATTTCTTCGTATTACAAGGGTAGTATTTTCTTGTCGCAATTAGAGTATTTGATTGGGAAGGAAAATACAATAAAAACTCTCAAAAGATATTTCCAGGATTTTAAATTCAAGCACCCAACGCCAAATGATATCAAGAGAAGTGCCGAACGAGTTTCGGGAGCCAACTTGGATTGGTATTTAACCGATTGGACGGAAACCACCAACACGATTGATTATGGAATCAAGGAAGTAAAAGATGGTATCGACAAAACGGCAATTACGATAGAAAGAATCGGCAGAATGCCAATGCCTATTGATGTTTTGGTTGAATATACCGATGGTACAAAAGAAAGTTTCTACATTCCGTTGCGGATGATGAGTTTTGAGAAAGAAAATCCCAATACTGAGATTAAAAGAAAGATCTTGAGCGATTGGGCTTGGGCATATCCAACTTATGAATTCAGCATTTCTAAGCCAATAAACACCATCAAGAATATAACCATCGACCCAAGCGGATTAATGGCAGACGTGAAAAGAGAGAATAATGTTTATGAATTGAAATAGTTTTTTATGGAAACCAAAAAAGTCTAGCTTTATAAACTAGACTTTTTTTTGATTTTATTTTTTGTGGGAATCTTCCAAATGCTGTAACATTTCCAAGGTCATACTTTCCAAGTTGAACTCATGATGCCAGTTCCAATCTTCCCTCGCACGGCTATCATCAATGCTGGCTGGCCAACTGTCAGCTATTTTTTGACGAAAGTCAGGAATAAATGAAACAGTAAAATCAGGAATATTTTTCTTGATTTCGGCTGCAATTTGGGTTGGTGTGAAGCTCATCGCCGCCAAATTATAAGAAGAGCGAATCTTGATTTGTTCAGACGGAGCTTGCATAATTCGAATAGTTGCATCAATAGCGTCGTCCATATACATCATTGGCATTTTGGTTTCTGAGGATAAAAAGCATTCGTATTTTTTGTAAATCAAGGCCTTATGATAAATGTCCACTGCATAATCCGTCGTTCCGCCACCAGGAGGAGTTGACCAACTAATTAACCCAGGATAGCGCACACTTCGCACATCAACACCAAAATGAGTATGGTAATATTCGCACCATCTTTCGCCAGATAGTTTGCTGATTCCATAAACAGTTGAAGGCTCGGTAATCGTAAATTGTGGAGTGTTTTCGTTGGGTGTTGTTGGTCCAAAAACAGCGATACTCGATGGCCAGAAAATTTTTTTTATTTTATTGGCTTTCGCCAAATTTAGAACGTGAAACAATGAATTCATATTCAAATCCCAAGCAAATGCAGGGTTTTTTTCAGCTGTTGCCGATAGTAATGCCGCCATCAAATAAATGTCGGTGATGTGATGCACTTCGACAAGATGTTCAATCTGGTTGAAATCGAGCGCATTCACGACTTCAAAAGTGCCAGAATTGACTATGTCATTATTCAATTTGCGAATATCGGAGGCGACGACATTTTCGGTTCCGTATAATTGCCGAAGTTTATGGGTTAATTCTGTGCCAATTTGCCCGCAAGCACCTATAATCAGTATTTTAGGATTCATTTGAATACTTTTTAAATGTAAAGATAACGTTTTCGCCAATAGGATAATTTCGCGAAAAATGAGATAAATTCGGCAAAAGGACATTAATAATTGCGCCGAATTTCTTAATTTTTGAGGTTAATAATCAAAAATATGGGCTTCAATAGTTTAGATTGTTATTCTAATGTTGAAATTCGTAATTGTAAATTTACTTCGTAACTTTGTAGCTTAATTTATTCAAAAATGAAATTCAAATTATCGATTCTCATTATTATAGCTTTTGCGTTGTTTTCTTGTAAAAACGAAAAACAAAAGCGGGTAGCTGAAACCGAAAAAGACATAAAAAAAAAAGAAATTATTTTTTCGAATATCGATAAGGGCTGGGTTTTTAATACAAATCCTATCAATTCAACTTCCCAAAACAACACTTTGACATGGAGCGAATGGCGTTTGTTTTTGACCGAATTAAATCAAAAACCAAAGAAAACTATTGGCGCTTTTCAAAAAAAATCAACTGAACTTTCCAAAAAAGTGATGGATTTGAACAACAATATTCCTTTGGATTTCAACAAACCCCAAATTAAAAGTCGAATTTCGACTCTTATTACCAAAGTGAGAATGTTAGATTTGTTTATTCATTTGGAGAATATTCCGGATCATAAAGTCATTGTTTTGGTTACGGAAATCAATGAAGAATTGGTTTCCTTGCAAAATCAAATGGATAAAATCGTTCAAAAAAGCAAAATTCCAATGGAAGCAGGAGAATCAGATTTAATAAAAATGTTGGACACCACAAGAGCCATTCCCAATGTGAAACCAAATCCAAATCTCCCTCGCGTTGAGTAAAACAAACTTAAATACTATTTACGATAATTCGCCAAAAGTTAAGCAAATTATCGATATTTTACAGCAAGCCGAACAAAAAATCCACCTCAACGGATTAATAGGTTCCTCGCTTTCATTTGTTGTACAATCGCTTTTCAAAAAGGCCGAAAAACCATTTTTAGTTATCCTAAATGACAAGGAAGAAGCCGCTTATTATTTGAACGATTTGGAGCAAATGATTGGCGAGAATGATGTGCTTTTTTATCCCGGTTCGTACCGTCGTCCCTACCAAATTGAAGATACAGATAATGCGAATGTTTTGCTTCGTGCCGAAGTCTTGAACCGTATTAATTCCCGAAAAAAACCTGCAATTATAGTCACCTATCCCGAAGCACTTTTCGAGAAAGTGGTAACGCGAAAAGAACTAGACAAAAACACACTGAAAGTATCCATTGGCGACAAGATTTCAATTGATTTTATCAACGAAGTTTTATTTGAATACGAATTCAAAAGAGTCGATTTTATTACCGAACCCGGAGAATTTTCGGTTCGTGGTGGAATTGTCGACGTGTTCTCTTTTTCGAATGATAATCCGTACCGAATCGAGTTTTTTGGTAATGAAATCGACAGCATTCGAAGCTTTGACATAGAAACGCAACTTTCAATCGAAAAGCAAAAGAAGATCACGATAATTCCCAATGTTGAAAATAAATTCTTTCAGGAAAATCGCGAAAGTTTCTTAAAATATATCAACGAAAAAACCATTATTTTTATTCAGAATACCGACTTGCTTCTATCAAAACTTGACAAATTATTTGGCAAAGCCAGTGAAATTTTCGAAAACTTGAATGCTACGGTAAACCATGTTGCACCAGAACAATTATTCTTGAACCAAACGGAATTCATCAAAGAAAGTATTGATTTTTCCCTTGTCGAATTGAGTTCGAAGCCAATTTATAAAATTAAAAAAGCATTCGATTTTCATATTAAACCACAGCCTTCTTTCAACAAACAATTCGATTTGTTGTTGGATAATTTGAACGACAACCATTTCAACGGGTACAAAAACTACTTGTTTTGTTCCAATGAAAATCAAGCCAAACGGTTTCACGACATCTTCGAAAGTTTAGATGAAGCCAATCACGAAAGTATTCGAAAACAGTACAACACAATCGTATTGCCATTATACCAAGGGTTTATTGACGAGGAAAACCAAATTGCCTGTTATACCGATCATCAAATTTTTGAGCGTTATCATAAATTCAGCATCAAAAGTACTATTTCGAAGAAGCAAAATATCACTTTAAAGGAATTGACCACTTTGTCTGTTGGCGATTATGTAACCCATATCGATCACGGAATTGGTAGATTTGGCGGATTGCAAAAAATTCAGGTCGAAGGCAAAACCCAGGAAGCCATAAAACTCGTTTATGCGGATAACGACATTGTTTATGTGAGCATTCACTCACTTTACAAGATTTCGAAATATAACGGAAAAGAAGGAACTCCCCCCAAAATTTACAAACTCGGATCGAATGCCTGGAAAATTTTAAAGCAAAAAACGAAGGCGCGCGTCAAACATATTGCGTTCAACTTGATTCAATTGTATGCCAAAAGAAAATTGGAAAAAGGATTCAGGTTTGCTCCTGACAGTTATTTGCAAAACGAATTAGAAAGTTCGTTCATCTACGAAGATACTCCTGATCAAACCAAATCGACGGCAGAAGTCAAAGCCGATATGGAAAGCGACCGTCCGATGGATCGCTTGGTTTGTGGAGATGTTGGTTTCGGAAAAACCGAAGTTGCCATTCGCGCCGCTTTCAAGGCAGTTGACAACTCAAAACAAGTTGCGGTTTTGGTTCCCACAACGATTTTGGCCTACCAACATTACCGTACTTTCAGCGAAAGGTTGAAGGAAATGCCGGTTTCTGTGGGTTATTTAAATCGTTTTAGAACCGCCAAACAAAAAGCAGAAACCTTAAAATTATTAGCAGAAGGCAAACTCGATATTGTCATTGGAACGCATCAATTGGTCAACAAAAATGTGGTTTTCAAAGACCTTGGTTTGTTGATTGTGGATGAGGAACAAAAATTCGGTGTCAACGTAAAAGACAAACTCAAAACGATCGCTGCTAATGTCGATACTTTAACATTAACTGCAACGCCAATCCCAAGAACCTTGCAGTTTTCGTTGATGGCAGCGCGAGATTTATCTGTAATTACAACACCTCCACCGAATCGTTATCCTATAGAAACGAACGTTGTTGGTTTTAGCGAAGAGCTAATTCGAGATGCGATTTCGTATGAAATTCAGCGAAACGGACAGGCTTTCTTTGTCAATAATCGAATTGAAAACATCAAGGAAGTGGCTGGAATGATTCAGCGATTGGTGCCCGATGCCAGAGTGGGAATTGGTCACGGCCAAATGGATGGAAGTAAACTTGAGGAATTAATGTTGGCTTTTATGAATGGCGAATTCGATGTTTTGGTGGCAACCACCATTATCGAAAGCGGTTTGGACGTTCCCAATGCGAATACGATTTTCATCAATAATGCCAATAATTTTGGTCTTTCCGATTTGCACCAAATGCGCGGTCGAGTAGGGCGTAGCAACAAGAAAGCGTTCTGTTATTTTATTTGTCCACCGTATTCGGCGATGACGGATGATGCTCGAAAAAGGATTCAGGCTTTGGAACAATTTTCCGAATTGGGAAGCGGTTTCAATATTGCCATGAAAGATTTAGAAATTCGTGGTGCCGGAGATTTATTGGGTGGTGAACAAAGCGGTTTCATCAACGAAATTGGTTTTGAAACCTATCAAAAAATCATGAACGAAGCCATCGATGAATTGAAGGAAAACGAATTCAAGGATTTGTATGAAAATGAAGATAGTGGAGTGGAGAAAGAATATGTAAAAGACCTTCAAATCGACACTGATTTTGAGTTATTGTTTTCAGATGAATACATCAATAATGTCACGGAACGTTTGAGTTTGTATAACGAATTGGGCAATGTGAAAAACGAAGAAGAATTGGTTATTTTTCAAAATAAATTGATTGACCGTTTTGGTCCAATGCCACCGCGAGCGCTTGCCTTAATGAACAGCATTCGCATCAAATGGATTGCTACCAAAGTAGGAATAGAAAAATTGGTAATGAAAAAAGGCAAGATGATTGGCTATTTTGTTGCTGATCAAAACTCGGATTATTATACCTCGAAACGCTTTCATCAAATGCTACAGTTTGTGCAAAAAAACAGCAGTATTTGTGTGATGAAAGAAAAACAGACACCAGCAGGATTACGCCTTTTGCTGACTTTTGATAATGTGAAAACTACAAGGAGAGCGCTGGAATTGATGGAAATGTTGGGGAAGTAAATAGAATTATAAAATTATTATGAAAAAGCGAATTTTTATTTTCTGTGCTGCATTGATGATATTAAAACTAATGAATTTTTAAAAGAAAATTCATTTATCAAAAGAGATAAAATAAAAGCTGTTTGGTGCAAATCTAAAAATGGATATCTTTTTAGTGGTAAAATAGGGCTAACAGATTATACCATCCATTTTGATGTTGTAAATCAAATATTAAATTATCAAGAATGTGCAGACTAAATTTTTGATATTATTTGCCTCGTCACTTCCTCAATCAAATAAAAAATGGATCTAAAATCAATTCCACTTGTGCTTTCTAGACCTATTTCGCATAAGAAGGAGCCTAACATCGCACTGGTGATATTTAATACTGTAAATTTAGGGATTAGGAAGTACTTATTATAATTTCTACGTCTTTTCTATCATTTAAGTTTGGGATAAAAAAAAACGAAGCACTTGGCCTCGTTTATTTATTGAAATTGTTGAAATTGTTGAAATTTTCTAATTCTTCAAATCCTTAATTACTTTAAAGGCAACATCTACTTCGTCTTCACTTACCAAAATAGTAAATTCGTTAGAAGTCGAAATTACTTCGTTAATGATAATTCCTTCCCAAGCCAAACGCTGAAAAATGAAATAATAAATTCCTGGAACAACAATATTTTCTTTCGGTAATTTTACCGTTATTGAAGCCAGATTGTCCAATTTTTGTATCAATTTTTCATTGACAAAATGTTTGTCAACCAAGTAATTGACGCTATTACTTACCACAATATTGGTTTCGTTTACTCCTCTTGACGAAGTATAAAAAATGTCTGAAAAAGCATTAATTTCAGTTATTAAATCGGCTTGTTTGTTTAAAACGGTTTCCGAAACCGCAAAAGTATAGTCGGTCAGGGAGGAACGAACGGTGATTTCGCCAATATTTTTTATAACTTTGTTGATCTTGTGATTGAGCCTGAAATCCAATTCTTCGGTCAATCTTTTTAAAGCCATTACAACCGCGCCTTGTTTGACTTCTTTTCCAAAATCAGATTCCAATTCAACCATAATGTTTCTTGAAAGGGATGTCAAATTTATTATTCCAAGAGACAATGCATTTAGTAAAAAAGGTTTCGTTTTGATGTAATTTTCTACAATTGAAGATACGGTTTTCATAATTTTAGGGCTTTATTTTATAAGCAAAAAATCTGTCCAATAATTTTATTCTAAAAGAGAAATAAAAATATAATAATATAACAAAAATTTCCGCAAATATAAATAAAAAAACAATTTGTTATAAAAAAACAATTAAAAATTAAAGTTAGAAATAATAGAAGGCATCTATCAGGTGATCCATAACAAAAGATTTGCCTTCTTTGTGAATGGCAATAATGTCAAAACGAACTTCGACCTCTAAATCATTCGAATTAACATATTCGTTAACTGCTTTTACTAAAAGTTGAATTTTCTTGGGTTTTACAAAATCTTGTGGTAAACCAAATTCTAGAGAAGAACGCGTTTTCACTTCTACAATGGCAAGTATGTTTTCTTTTTTGGCGATAATGTCAATCTCGGCTTTCTGGAAAGTCCAGTTGGTTTCCAGAATTTCATAACCGTTTTTCCGAAGAAATTCAACAGCTAATTCTTCGCCCAGTTTTCCTAAATCGTTATGTTCGGCCATTTTATATTTTGATTATTCGAATTTTAAAACAGTCTTTTTATCATTAATTTTAAGGATAACCTGTTTTCCAAAAATTAAAGCTCTGTTATCGTGAGAATGTCCTGAGGGGAAATTATAAACGATTGGAAACGAATATCCCTTGGTAATATTTTCTATAATTTGATTGGCATTTTTCCCCCAAGGAATGTCGTTGTCCCTCATTTTTGTCATACCGCCAACAATCATACCGCTCAGGTTTTCAAAGCAACCGCAGCGTTTTAGGCTCATCATCATTCGGTCGATATGGTACAAATACTCATCGATATCTTCGATAAAAAGAATTTTTCCTTTGCAATCAATTTGCGCATTCGAACCCATTAAACTGTATAAAATTGATAGATTTCCGCCTACGATTTCGCCTTTTGCATTTCCCAGACGATTGGCAGCATCAAACGGAATTTCATAATTCAAGCTTTCGCCAAAAAGTGCTTTTCGCAAACTTTCTATGGTTTCCGGACTTGCTTTTTCAACGGTTATAGGCATTGCACCGTGAATTGAAGCAATATTCATTTTGTTCAAATAACTTTGAATTACAGTAACATCGCTAAAGCCAACAATCCATTTTGGATTTTGTTTGAATTTGTTGAAGTCCAGTAAATCAATCATTTTTACTGTTCCATAACCACCCTTAACGCACCATATTGCCTTAATATTTGGATTGTCCATTTGATGCTGAAAATCTTCAGCTCGCTGAATATCGGTCCCTGCTAATTGATTATTATCCAAACCAATGGTATTTCCAATGACGGCTTCTAAGCCCCAACTATGGAGCAAATCTATGGCAGGTTTGAGATTATTGTCTATGTTTTTTCGGGCTGTTGCTAAAATGGCGACGATGTCTCCTTTGTGTAAATTGGGCGGTATTTTCATCTGGGTTTGGGCTTGAATATTGGAAAATTGTAAAACAAAAATAAGCAATAGGAGTTTATAAAAAGAAACATTGATACTTATAACGGAAAATCGAATGGCAATCATATTTTGCTGAAATTTAGAATCATTTAGAATCGGCAAATATAAGTCACAGTATTCAATTTAAGATGATATCATCTATTTCAATTGTTGTCGTTACAGCGGAGGTTCCACTATATTCGAAAAGAAAGAACCCGTTTCCGGTTAAATTTGCTGGAATGACGTAATTTCCGCTATTTGTAAAGCTAGTTGCATAACCTAACATGGTTCCGCTTGAAATTATAAAATTGGAAGTAATATCCACAAGTGTTGCCTTGCTTATGTCACCACCAGAGATATAATTTGTGGAATAATATACTTTTAAAACGGGGCCAAGGTAATAGCCATCCTTGGTTTTAAACGAAAGTTTTTTTCCTGGTGTAAAAGCCACAGGCATCGCCAAATATGTTTTGTTGGTTCCACCAGAACCAAATGAGGTCATTTGGATATATTTGTTGGAACTTAACGATTTCACATCCCAATATCTAGAGCCAAAAAAGGCATCATTTACATATTTCGGGAAGACCGCCCCGGTTGTTGTTATGGCATAACTTTGGAAAGTTTCCTTGAAAGTTTCCGGATATTTAATATCGGTTCCACCAATGGGCAAAATGTAATCTATCCTCGGATTCGGCATATTCACGTCTCGTTCAGTCCTCATTATTATCTGATAGCTCGAATTGTATTCTGTCAAAACCCCCCTTATTTTGCCTTTACCAGTTGGAACTTTATAGCCAGCAAAATTGGCAAATCTACTGGTTCTCACAATAAGGGAATTTATTCCATTTGTAATATAAATACTTGAATCATAATCGTCATTTCTGAACGTGTCAAAGCTTCCGCTTGAAGATTCATCGGTAAATTGCACATCATCAATTTCCACTAAGGTATTCAAATAGACTTCGCTGTTTGCCTGTGCCAAAGTAATATGATGAACTATGGCATCTTCGTTAATACCATTGCAGGAAGGAATTAAATGATTTTTATAGGTTAATCCTGATAATCTATCAACGGTATATTGTTCCGTTGGTGGAGCACCAAAAGTCAAACCCATAGCGAAGCTGGTAGGATTTGCATATGCCAAACCTTTTAGGTTTAAAAACACTTTTTTTCCGGGTTGAAAATTTTTGGTATAAACATTTACTTCATCGACAGAAAGATTAAAACCTTTGGAACCATCCAAAGGTTGAAAGTACATGTTTTTGTAAAAATTTCCGCCTTCGTCGCTCGAAATTACGTAGGCTTCTATGATGTCATCTCCAGCATAAATTGGCGTATTTGGAATTAAGCTTGGAGCTGTCGCTACCGAATTTTTGGCAATAGCATAAATACTAGCCACTTCCTTTGTTTTTGACAATCCTGGGCTGGTACAAATGTCTTGAATTGGAGGTTTAAAAATATCATTCACGCAACCCAAGAACAGACTTGTTGATGTAACAATAAAAAAAATATTTTTTATTTTCATATTGCTTCTTTTTAAAAGGTTAAATACATATTTACCATATAGGTTCTTCCGTATCCGTAAAAATATTTAGGAGCAAAAACACTTGGTCCATTACTTTGATGATCTTCAAATTCTTGTCTGTAGGTTGCATTTCTAGACTGCTCAAAACCACCCGTCTTATAGGTAATGTCGAGAATGTTATTTATTGTCACAAAAAAACCCAATATTTTTCGTGTTCTTCTCCATGATTTTCCTCCTACCAAATTGAATAGGAAAAAGGAGTTGAATTTTTCTTGTTTTAAATAACTGACGGCTAAACTTTGATTTATTGTAATTGGAGTTGGAGTAAAATTGTCGACATTGGTATAGAAATTATCTGTTCTCAAGAGTGAGGACACCCCAAGGTAATTATCTGCAAAATAATTGGCATTGGTTCCAATCCACCAGTACTTCGGATCCCTGTATTCAATTCCAACCGAATACGCTTGTTGAGGCATTCCGGCCTGTTTGTATCCGGCTAATTTAGTTTGACCATAATCTGTAACGGTTGAAGAAGCATCATCGGTTAAACTCACATTTGGATCATTTGTAATGGTATATTCGCCATAGGCGGCTACACCAGTAAGTTTAATTGTAGAAGTTAACTGATATTCAAGACCAGATTCAATCCCTCTATTTTTCTTGTTCATTCCTGTTACAACTTCAG
This sequence comes from uncultured Bacteroidota bacterium, assembly GCA_903861155.1. GTDB lineage: Bacteria > Bacteroidota > Bacteroidia > Flavobacteriales > Flavobacteriaceae > Flavobacterium. Next base: position 22,683 of record CAIOTL010000213.1, on the reverse strand, counting down.
AAACGAATGCTCCGTTCCCGCTGTTATTAACTGCATCGGCATAATAAAAATGGATGTCAGTGGTGTTTAATGTTTCGGAAAAATAGGGAGTCAATCTTACTTTAAATCTCGGGGTTTTGACGATATAACTCAAATCTAAACTTTTTATGGTTTCGTTGGCAATTCCGTCCGTAACAGAATTATTTACGCGAGAATTTGGAAAAACATCTTTTGAGTTTGGTGCTTTAGTCATATAAATTGCGTTGCAATCGATATAATTTCTTCCGTTTAATTTATATGTCAATCCGCCTTTAAAACCAAAATTATCGAAATTCATTTTTGCACTTTTTCCAAAAGAACTGTTTGGATAATAACCGTTCTTATAGAAACCATCTCTTTGATAACTGGAACGTGAGAAAGATTGAGCCAAATAGAAATCTATTTTTTTATATACAAATTTGAACTGTGTAAAAGCGTCTAATCTAGTAGCAGTCATTTTATAATTATAGCCGTAATGATCCCCCACGCTCAATTTTCGGAAAGGATTGTTCAAATCGGATTGTTGTTGATCTTCAGTCAAACCAAAAGTGCTAATGTCCGTGAAATAACTTCCTCCCAAAAGATCAAGCATATTCTTGAAATTCTTTGTTTCAGAATAAAAGTAATTCGCACCCCCCGTCATTAAAAGATTATCAGAAATTTGAGTGGATATATTGCTGTTGAATGTGGCATTATTTTCATCATTTCGGTCTTCATATAAAACAAATCGGCTTCCGTTAACCAAGTTTTGCTCATTTACTGCATACATATTTTTCCAGTTCAATTGGCGATTTGCCATAAAGCTAATTTTGGTCGAATCAGCAGCGAGAATGTTTTCAGGGCTGTCGCCTACATAAATTCCATTATAAAAAGAATTAGCATAATAACTCGGTAATTTTCTGTAATAGGCAGGGTCGGGATTGTCGGCCTTTGTATAATCTATGCGACTATTTCCTGTTTTGCCAATTTGGAAGGAGACCGTTGTATTCAAATTAGTTTTAGGATTTATTTTCCAAAAATGGGTTAACATCAATAATGGATCTTCCGTTTTTTTAACTCTGGAATCTCTTTTTTGTCCTTCTTGATAACCCCAATAGGAATTATATTTAATGCCAACTAAATCAGAAACTTCTGCAGTATTTGGAGAATTTTTACCTCTTTTGTTTTGGGGATAAATGGCAGTGAAGTTTAAGTCGTGCTCTTCGTTAATTTTTTTTTCTACACTCGCAAAAAAAGAATTAGCTGCATAATCAGTTCCTTCGTAGTAGCCCTCTTGAGTCCAACGTCTACCTCCTGAAACGACATAAGCCCAACCGTTTTTATTCATTCCCGAAACGGTAGTTGCCATTACTCTATAACTGTAGTTGCTATTGGTTTTTAGAAAGGAAATTCTAGTTCCTGGTCTATACATGGAAGCCTGAGTACTAATTTCTTGAACGCCTGCAATCCCTCCAAACGTATAATCAGAAGGAGTAGACCCATTTGTGAATTCTTGATTTCGGGTAGCATCGTTTAACCCGCCCCAATCGCTATATTGTGGTCTTCCGTCGGCGACACGATTCATTAAAATTCCATTAATCATCACGTTGGAATATTTGTTGTCAATTCCTCTAATGTTAAACCGCGCGACTCCAAAATTATAGGCGGCTGCTTGTAAAAAAGCGTCCTTACTTGCTTGAAGCAAACTTGTAGTGCTTTCGGATCCACTATCGTCGTCACTTAAATCATTTTCTGAAATGCTTATCAATCCAGACATTCTTTCCTGAGTTAAATCTAATTCTAATGCGATAATTCCTATATCCAATACTTTTTGGGATGGGATATAAATTTTAATCAATTGTTCTTTGTAACCATCACTTTTTACAAGCAATAATTGATTGCCTACTGCTAGTTCCTTAAAATAAAATTTTCCTTGGACATCAGTCAATTGAGTTAAATTCGTGTTTTGAATTGAAACAATTACGCTTTGTAGAGGCTCCTGTGTTTTGGAGTCAATAATTTTCCCCAAAATTCCGGTATTTGATTGTCCAAAACTAAAAACCACTTGCATCATAAATAATGGAATAATAATAATTTTTTTCATATGGCATAAATAAATAAACTTCTGTTGATAAGAAAATTAAATTTCTAAACGCCTGTTAATGTACGTTTTAAATTATTATTATCTACATTTGTTCTTGTGTTTTTGTTAAATTTATATTAAATCTAATTTCAGATTATGAGAATTATAATTTTTATTACCGTCTTGTTTGTCTTATTTTCAATAAATGGGACTCATGCACAAGGGAAGAAATATATTGTGCATACTGTAGCGTTTTATAATTTTGAAAATCTGTTTGATACCATCAAAGGAATCAATTATGATGAAGAATGGACTCCAACTGGATTGCAGCGGTGGACGTCAAAGAAATACAATCAAAAACTAGAAAATCTATCGAAAGTCATTATGCAAATTGGTATCAATGAAAAACAAAAAGACGCGCCCACTTTTATTGGATGTTGCGAAGCTGAGAACCTTGGCGTACTTGAAGACTTAATAAAAAAGCCCAACCTAATTCATCTCGATTACGGAATCATCCATTTTGATTCTCACGATAAACGAGGAATTGATGTGGCATTATTGTATCAAAAAAAATATTTTAGACCTATGAATTTTGTCAATATTCCATTAATAATTTATAAAAGCAAAGTGTATGAAAATGACAATGATGAGAAAGAAACAGAAGAAAATAGAAATAAAATAGAAGTTGTAAACAACCAAAGGATTTTTACAAGAGACATTCTTTTAGTAACTGGTTTTCTTGATGGCGAAGAAATCAATATCTTGGTAAACCACTGGCCATCAAGATCTGGTGGAGAGAAAAATAGCAGTTCGTTTCGGGAAGCCGCGGGGAGATTAGACCGAAAAATAATGGATTCCATATATAAAGTAAATCCTCAGGCAAAAATAATTTGTATGGGAGATTTGAATGATGGGACTTACAATAAGAGCGTGAAAGAGGGAATTGGAGCCAAACGGAATAAATCGGAAGTAAAACAATTTGGAGTTTACAATCCTTTTGAACAAATGGCAAATGACGGCAATTCAACATTATTCTATAGGGATTCTGGAGATATTTTTGACCAAATTATGGTTTCAGAAACATTAATCCAGAAGGATTATTCCTCTTTTCGGTATTGGCAAGCAGGAATTTTCAACAAACCATTTATGATTCAAACCACTGGTAAATACAAAGGATATCCACGAAGGCATTCGGTAAATGATGTAGGTTTTAGCGACCACTTCCCGGTTTATATTTATTTGATAAAAGAACTGAAATAATTTTTATAAATTAGCACAAAAAAGAAGAATTAGGGATACAAATTTCACTTTTTTGGAGTTTAATCCATTTAAAAATTGTCACAGAAAATAAAAAAAGATGAAAAATTTAACGCTAGTATTTCTTCTATTATTTTCGACAAATTGTTTTTCTCAAGAAACCATAACTTCTGTTCAGGCGAAGGATTTTTTGGGTAAAGTAGTTTGCGTAAAAGGGAAAGTGGCTTCGTTTAAAACGGCTTCCGAAGGACAAACCATTAATTACATTAACATCGACAAAGCCTATCCTGATAATATTTTTAATGTGATTATTACAAACAGTCAACTCGAAAAACTCAAAATCAAGGTCGAAGATTTAAAAGATAAAATTATTTATGTAAAAGGCACCATAAATACATATAATAAAGACCCAAAACAAACTCCACAAATATTCAATCCTACAAGTATTGAGATTAAAAAAGAGTGATTTTTTAAATTAATTAAATTTCGTTTCATACATAAATTATTCCATTTTAAAATTGGGGTTAAAAATAGATTTTCTTACCTATTTCATTTTAAGTTAATTGTCTAAATATTTTATTTTCACATAATTCGTGAAATTCGTCTTTATGTAATACATTTGTATAAAAATATAACAATTATAACTAAAAAAGTTACATTGACAACAAATGCAAATCAATTCGGAATAAAAGAAGCTTTGGCACAACTTGGTGTGAAAGATATAAATGAAGGAACTTCAACAGGAATAAATCATTTTTCAAACGGGGAAATCCTCGAAAGTTTTTCGCCTGTTGACGGATTATTAATAGCATCAGTAAAAACTACCTCTGCCGACGATTACGAAAAAGTAATGCAAACAGCGAACGAAGCTTTCAAAACATTTCGTTTGATGCCAGCACCACAACGTGGCGAAATCGTGCGTCAATTTGGAGATAAACTACGAAAAAATAAAGAAGCTTTAGGCAAATTGGTTTCTTATGAAATGGGAAAATCATTGCAAGAAGGTTACGGCGAGGTTCAGGAAATGATAGACATTTGCGATTTTGCAGTTGGACTTTCGCGTCAATTACACGGATTAACCATGCACTCGGAACGTCCTGGACACCGAATGTATGAGCAATATCATCCCTTGGGAATTGTCGGAATTATTTCGGCATTCAATTTTCCGGTGGCAGTTTGGGCTTGGAATACTGCTTTGGCTTGGATTTCTGGTGATGTTTGCATTTGGAAACCATCCGAAAAAACTCCACTTTGCGGCATTGCCTGCCAAAATATTATTGCCGAAGTCATCAAGGAAAATAAACTGCCAGAAGGAATTTCTTGCTTGATAAATGGTGATTACAGAGTGGGACAATTAATGACCAACGATAAACGAATTCCACTTATTTCAGCAACAGGTTCTATCCGAATGGGGAAAATAGTGGCGCAAGCAGTAGCTGGTCGTTTGGGAAAATCTTTGTTAGAATTAGGTGGCAACAACGCTATCATCGTAACACCAAACGCCGACATAAAAATGACGGTAATTGGAGCTGTTTTTGGAGCTGTGGGAACAGCAGGTCAACGTTGTACATCAACTCGTCGTTTAATTATTCACGAAAGTATTTATGAAACAGTAAAAGATGCGCTTGTTTCGGCATACGGCCAATTGAAAATAGGAAATCCTTTGGACGAAAAAAATCACGTTGGTCCATTAATCGATAAACAAGCTGTAGAATTGTACACTAGCGCTTTGACAAAAGTGGTGCAAGAAGGAGGAAAAATCCTTGTTGAAGGTGGTGTAATTTCTGGCGAAGGATACGAAAGCGGTTGTTATGTAAAACCAGCGATTGCCGAAGCCAAAAATTCATTTGAAATCGTGCAACACGAAACTTTCGCGCCAGTTTTATATCTTTTAAAATATTCAGGTTCGGTTGAAAATGCCATCGAAATCCAAAACGGAGTGGTACAAGGGCTTTCTTCAGCCATCATGACGAATAATTTGCGTGAAGCCGAACTTTTCTTGTCGGTTGTGGGTTCCGATTGTGGCATTGCCAATGTAAACATCGGAACTTCAGGTGCCGAAATTGGAGGCGCTTTTGGAGGAGAAAAAGAAACGGGTGGCGGACGAGAATCCGGTTCTGATGCTTGGAAAATTTATATGCGTCGTCAAACAAACACGATTAATTACACCACAAGTTTGCCCTTGGCACAAGGAATAAAATTCGATTTTGAATAGAAATATTTTAAATCATCTTTGATTGTGACTTTCTATAAATTGAAAGAAGCCCCAAGATTAAGAATAAATTGGTTGTTTAAATTATGAAAACCAGTAGCATTGGCATCGTATTTAGCAATTGGAACACCAGCTTCGCCAAACAATCCAAAACCATCTGTAAAGAAATAACGAAAACCAAGATGAGCCCCAAAATTTTTCAACCCTAAATCTAATCCTGGATAGATATCCATATTAGGTTCTAATTTCAAAACATTTCCCAGATTGGCATTCCATCTAGCTTTTAAATCTATTCTGTTTCCAAAACTTGGTCTAAAACCTGCAATTTCATTTACGGATAACAAATAATCAGCGGCAAGTCCTAGGGACATATTTTGTCCAATTCCAAAATCAGAAGAGACGAAAATACCTGTTCCTCCATTTTGAAGATTTAGACCAACTTGACCTTTAATATCTCCATTACCTTTAAAGGATTGCGCATTTAGTATGCAAAATGCTCCTAGTAATACTATTGTAAAAAGTTTTTTCATTATTTAAATTTTTGCAAATATAGGGTATTTTTAATTCCTACCTTTTTCATTCGGGTATAAAGTAGGTAAAGGTTCACTTTGCCAAAATGCCTTGGTATCAATATCCATAATCGTTAACGGACCATTGAATGCTGCACCGGTGTCAACATTCCAAACATTAGCCATATTTAAAGGAATGCTTTTGTCAATCCGTGAAACCGGCGTGTGGCCTATGTAGATTTCCTTGTATAAAGTCAGTCTTTTTGGATAGGATAAATCGGTAGTTTTTATTTTTTTGTCCAATGCCAAAGCCGTTTCCCATAGTGTTCTGTCCCAATAAAAAAGTTTTGGAAAATATTCAAAATCAACTCCGTTCAAATTGGTAAAACCGGCATGAATAAACAACCGATTCTGTCCGTCGAGATGATAATTTTTTAAAGATTTCAGAAACCCAATATGTTTTTTGATGGTTTTTACATTAGTATTTGAATAAGCCAAAACCGTTGATTCGCCTCCATGCTTGTACCACAAAAGATTGTCCTTACTTTTATCTAGCCATTCGAGCAATAATTCGTCGTGATTGCCAAGGATGCAAATGCAATTGTGAGTGGTTTTCAATTCCATCAAATAATCAATCACTTGGGGTGATTGGCTCCAGCCATCGACATAATCTCCTAGAAAAATCAAGGTGTCGTTTGGAGTTACTTTGGCTCGTTCCATAATTTGATGCAACGCACGCAAACCTCCGTGAATATCGCCTATAACGAGTGTTCTCATTTTAATATTTTTTACTGTACATCATACTTCATCTTCCTCAAAATCCGCAACGCTTCTTTAAAGGACAAATATACTTGTGTAAAAGGTTTTAAAAGTGTTTTGGCATCAATTAATTTTTGTTTGGCATCTTCAAATCCGTTGAGGTAACAAATCATAAAAGTCGATGGTAAATTCACTAAATCTTTCTGTTCCCTTTCGTTTAGAGAAAGCCCTTTTTGGAGTTTGTTGAGCAAAGAAATATTCGAATTATAAATGTGAAACAACATTTTTCTATTAAATTCAGGCGGTTGAAAAAGCATTTCTCGGTCAATTTTATAATAGCCGTTATCGTGAAAATGTATGGTTTGTTTTTCCAAAGCATAAAAGCTTGTTTTGTCATTCAAACCCAAAGAAACATATTCGATAATGGTAAAAGAATCCTCGTCAAAAGTTATCGTCACCACGTCTTGAGCCGAATAAAACAATTTGATTTGTTCATTGATGAGTTCAATGTCAACTCGGGAAAGAAAAGTTTTGTCACGGGATTTTTTGGGAACTCCGGCCCAGCAAATAATAAATAATTCCTTGAAAACCTTATATTTTGGCGCCATATCTTTGTGCCGAAAATTCATAAAATCAAACACACCATCGAGTGTATATTCGATATTGTTTCTGGAATTATTTTCAATGCCGATGACGGTTTCTGTATTTTGATAGTTCTTTTCAATTTCATCTTCAACAGGAACGGTATTGCTGCCGCGTCTTATAAAAGTACTGCTGGTAGGAATGGTATGAATTCCTTTTTTGAAATGCGAAGTCTTGTTTTTGGGTTTTATGGTTACCAAACCCACGACTTTGTCTTTGGGCAAATTGGGAAAAGGCACATTTTCGTATTGAATTTTAGGTGGATTTTCGAGATAAGCATTGACCAAATTCTGAATATGACTATCATCAAAAAAATCGTCGCCCACAATCTCATTATCTCGATCCTCAACACCAACGACAATGTAGGAATTATTCGTTGGATTCGAATTGGATAAGGCACAAATATGTTTCAAAAACTTCGCTTTTCCCTCACGGGTATGCAAATTTAACTGACGTTTTTTATCATAAAAACTGCTTTCATCATTGTGAGCAAGAAGGTTTTTTATGAGAAGACGTTTGTTGATCATTGTATTGATTTATAAATTAAATTTTACAAGGATCAAAGAGACCGATTTATGATTGTAGCAGAAGCCTGTGCTGTTGGCATTACAACTAAATCTGCAATATTTACATGGTAAGGTCTTGAGACTACAAAGTGAATAATATCAGCAATATCTTCTGCTTTCAATGGTTCAAAACCTTTATAGATGTTGGCTGCTTTATCGGTGTTTCCTTTAAAGCGTACTTCACTAAATTCTGTCGAAACCATACCGGGATGAATGGCTCCAACTCGAATTCCATAAGGGTTTAAATCGATTCGTATCCCTTGATTTAAGGCATCTACTGCATGTTTGGAGGCGCAATATACATTGCCATTTGGGTAAACTTCCTTAGCAGCTGTTGAGCCAATATTAATAATATGTCCTGATTTTTGGGCAATCATTTTTGGAATTATAGCTTTCGATACATACAAAAGTCCTTTAATATTAATGTCAATCATTGCATCCCAATCATCTAAATCTCCATTTTGGATTGGATCCAAACCATGGGCATTTCCAGCATTATTGATTAAAACATCAATTTTTGAAAAGGCTTCGGGCAAAGAATTTATGTTTTCAAAAACAGCTTTTCTGTCCCGAACATCAAACGACAATGTGTAGATTTCCGTAAATTCTGAAAGTTCTTTTTTGAGGGCCTCCAATCGGTCTTCTCGCCGTCCACAGAGAATAATTTTATAATTGTTTTTTGCCAATATTCTTGCTGTTGCTCTTCCAATACCGCTTGTCGCTCCAGTAACCAGGGCTATTTTACTCATAATTTATTAGTTATTATTAAATTCATTTTTATCTAAATATTTTTCCTTTTTTAAGGAACATCTTTCCCAGCACTTTCACTCCAAAAAGCAAACCAATCTTCCAGTTCCATCTCGATCGTCGTTGCTTTCATTAAATCAGCAATTCTGGTTTTGTTGGCAGTACCACAAACGGGCAAAATTCCCGAAGGGTGTTTCAGGATCCAAGCTAGTAATAAAAGGTCAATTTCGATATTGTATTTCAACGAAAGTTGAGTTGCTAATTTCATAATTCGAATGGATTTATCCTCCTCTTTTTTGAAGACAGATCCAAGCGGAGACCAACACATTGGCACGATTCCTTTAGTTTGCATATGGTCTAAACTTCCGTTGAGCATCGCTTCAAAATGGGTCACTGAAAACTCGATTTGGTTATAATTAACCTTGGTTTTTGTCTGGATGAAATCGGTTTGGCTCGGCGTAAAATTCGAAACGCCAAAATCTAAAATTTTGCCTTCATTTTTGAGTTTTTCAACCGCTTCGGCAATTTCGTCAACCTGCATCAGCGGACTTGGTCGGTGCAATAAAAGCAGATCCAAATAATCGGTTTTTAAATTTTTAAGCGAATTTTCTGCCGACCCAATAATGTGCGATTTCGAATAATCATAATGCTTTATTTTTGTATTTCTGTTTCCAGAAACTAATTGGATACAGCATTTGGAAATCAGTTGGATTTTTTGCCTTTCAATCCGGCTTTTGCCAAAAGCATTGCCAAAAGCAGCTTCGGTGGTATAACCGCCATAAATATCGGCGTGGTCAAATGTGGTAATTCCACTTTCGATGCAGGTATTGATTAAATCAATCATTTGGGTTTGATCAAGATTCTTGCCCCAAATTCCCCATGTCATCGTGCCGGCAATTATCTTGGAAAAAGGTGTTTTTGTCATTGGTTTAAAAGCTATAATAAAATTAGAAAATCCTCTATTTTGAGGTGTATTTGTTTAAAACTTTAAAATTATGAAAATACTATCACAAATCATCCTTAAAATTCAGTGTTTATAAGAAGTTTTAACCATTTTTTAACATCGAACTTCTAAAAAAAAATTCAATTTGCACCGTCAAAAATAACGAATTCAATTTACAGTAATTAAAATAGGAAAATGGAAGAAAATACAGCGACTATGGACATTAGGGCAATCAATGAAAAAATAGAAAGAGAAAGTGCTTTTATCGATTTGCTCACTATGGAAATGAATAAAGTAATTGTGGGTCAAAAGCACATGATTGAGCGATTATTAATTGGTCTTTTGGGTCAAGGACATATTTTGCTTGAAGGAGTTCCTGGATTGGCAAAGACTTTGGCCATCAACACTTTGTCACAAGCTGTTCACGGTTCATTCAGCAGAATTCAGTTTACACCAGATTTATTGCCTGCCGATGTCGTGGGAACAATGATTTACAATATTAAAGCCAATGAATTTTCCATAAAAAAAGGACCAATTTTCGCCAATTTCGTTCTCGCCGATGAGATTAACCGAGCTCCAGCCAAAGTGCAATCGGCATTATTGGAAGCAATGCAGGAAAAACAAGTAACTATTGGCGACATGACTTTCAAATTAGACAAACCATTTTTAGTTTTGGCCACCCAAAATCCAATTGAACAAGAAGGAACGTATCCTTTGCCGGAAGCGCAAGTCGATCGTTTTATGTTGAAAACCGTTATCGATTATCCAAAAATGGATGAAGAGCGAATGGTAGTCCGCCAAAACCTGAAAGGAAATTACGAAAAAGTAAATCCAGTAGTTTCGGTGGACCAAATTTTGCGTGCACAAGAAGCGGTTCGCGAAGTTTACATGGACGAAAAAATCGAAAAATATATTCTTGATATAGTTTTCGCCACCCGTTATCCGGAGAAATATAAATTGGCCGATTTGAAACCGCTAATCAGTTTCGGAGCTTCACCACGTGGAAGCATCAATTTGGCCAATGCCGCAAAATGTTACGCTTTTATCAAACGTCGTGGCTACGTAATTCCAGAAGATGTTCGCGCCGTGGTTCACGATGTTTTGCGTCACAGAATTGGACTTACTTATGAGGCAGAAGCCGAAAACATTAGCTCGGTTGATATCATCAACAAAATCGTAAACGAAATTGAAGTGCCGTAAATAAGTTGAGAGTATTCAGTTTTTAGTGATCAGTTGTCACTTTGGACGTTTCAATAACTTATTAAATCAAACAAAACTTTGTGCCTTTGTGCCTTTGTGGCAAGAAAAAAATGGAAACAAAAGATCTATTAAAAAAAGTTCGAAAAATAGAAATCAAAACCCGAAGATTGAGCGATCACATATTTTCGGGCGAATATCATACGTCATTCAAAGGACGCGGAATGACTTTTAGCGAAGTGCGTCCGTACCAATATGGCGACGATATTCGAGCTATTGACTGGAATGTGACGGCTCGTTATAATGAAGCGCACGTGAAAGTTTTTGAGGAAGAACGAGAGCTCACGATGATGTTGATGGTTGATATTTCGGGTTCGGAAAGTTTCGGTTCGAAAAACCAATTCAAAAAAGACATCGTTACCGAAATTGCCGCCACGATGGCGTTTTCGGCAACACAAAACAACGATAAAATTGGTTTGATTTTATTTTCGGACCAAATCGAATTATATATTCCACCTAAAAAAGGACGTTCGCACGTTTTGAGAATTATACGGGAATTGATAGAATTTGAGCCAAAAAGTTATAAAACGGATTTTGCACAAGCCCTGAGATTCTTGTCGAGTACCCAAAAAAAGAAAGCCATCGTGTTCGTGATTTCCGATTTTATTTCTGAAGATTATGAACATACTTTGAAAATAGCTTCCAAAAAACACGACATTACCGGTATTCGCGTGTATGATATTCGCGAAGAGAAAATGCCAAATCTGGGAATGGTTTCGATGCTCGATGCCGAAACCGGAGAAGTCCAATTGATTGATACGGGTTCAAAATCGGTGCGAATCAATTATGAAAAATACTATCACGAAAAAGTGAAATATTTCAAAGAAACATTCAGCAAATCAGGAGCAGGAGTTGTAAACACGAGAGTTGACGAAAGTTATGTGACAAAATTATTGGGTTATTTTAAATCGAGATAAGACAAACCCCAAAGATTTTTAAAACCTGTAAGGTTTAAATAAATAAAAATGAAAATTAAATTTTACTTAGTAATACTTCTGCTTTCAACCGCCGTTTTTGCGCAACAAAAACAGGTGGTAACCAGCGTAGATTCTATCAAAAAGAAGATTGGTGCCGATTTCAAACTAACGCTAAAAACCACCGTTGACAGCAAGTCAAAAGTGGTTTTTCCCAAGATGAAGAATATTGGTGCTCTCGAAGTAGTTCAATCGTATCCGGTGGATACCGTTAAGAAAGACGACCGTTATGAGTTGATTAAAAAATATGGTTTGACCCAATTTGATTCTGGAAAATATACCATTCCGAGTATCAAGATTTTAATCAATAACAAACCATTTTTGTCCGATTCGATTAAAGTTGAGGTTGAAAATGTTGTTGTCGACACTATAAAACAAAAAATGTTCGACATCAAGGACATTGCTCCCGCCGATAATTCTCCTGGAGATTGGTGGAAATATCTCTTAATTTTATTGTTGATTGCCGGTATTGGGGCATTGGTTTATTGGTACGTGAAAAAACACCAAAAGAAAAAAGCCGATGAGGAAATCTATAAAACACCGATTGAAAAAGCGACTAGTTTGCTCAATACCTTGGAAAAGAAAGAACTTTGGCAACACGGTGAAATCAAGGAATACTATAGTGAATTGACCAATATTGTTCGGAATTATATCGAAGAAGCGATAGAAATTCCAGCGATGGAAAGAACGACTTATGAATTGATTGAAGGATTGAAAGAGGCTTCGCTCAAAAAGAAATTAAAGCTTTCTTCTGAAACAATCGAAAATTTGTTCGTGGTTTTAAAACAAGCCGATTTGGTGAAGTTTGCCAAATCTAAACCATTGGATTATGAAATTACCGAAGACAGAAAGAAAATGGAAAGAGCGATTGTCACTTTGGATAAATCGATTCCAGTAGTAGTTGAAAACAATGAAGAAATGTTGCTAAACGAAATGCAACGCCAAGAACAGTTGAGAAAAGAATTGCAAAAACAAAAGAAGAAAAGGATTGTTATCACGGTTGTTTCGGTACTGTTTCTACTTTTTGCAACGACAACCTTTTTCATCGTTACCAAAGGTTTCGATTATGTAAAAGATAATATTATTGGACATCCGTCAAAAGAATTGCTCGAAGGCGAATGGGTAAAAAGCGAGTACGGAAATCCGAGCGTGAGAGTTGAAACGCCGAGAGTTCTGAAAAGAATTGACTTGGCAAAATCGCTTCCAAAAGAAGGAATGACGTTAATTAAGGAAATGCAATCTTTTGCTTACGGAAGTTTGATGGGCAATTTTTACATTATGGTTTCGACCTTTAATTACAAACAAGAAACACAAATTGATTTGTCAAAAGCATTGGACGTGACCTTGAAATCGATAGAATCACAAGGAGTCCAAAATATGATTGTAAAACAGGAAGATTTCGAGACAAAAGAAGGAATTAAAGGCATCAAGGGATACGGAACATTTTCGAAAATTGACGGTGTCAGTAAAAGCAGCACAAAGCTATATTATGAAGTGCTGTTGTTCCGTCAAGAAGGCGGATTACAGCAAATTATGATTGTTCACGAAGAAGGCGACAAATATGCAAATGAAATTTCAGACCGAATCTTGAGCTCTGTCGAACTTAAAAAAGCACAACAATAATGGGAAAAATAACTTTTTTGAACCCAGAGTTTTTTTGGTTGTTTCTGCTGATTCCAATGGCGATTGCCTGGTTATTTTTGAAAAGAAACCACCAATCGGCGGCATTGAAAATCAGTTCCATTCAAGGATTCAAGAATTCGAATTCGCTTTTGGCAAAGCTAAAACCAATGTTGAACGTGTTTCGTTTATTGGCGTTAAGCTCCTTAATCTTTGCGATGGCAAGACCCAGAACAGTTGACATAAGCAATAAAACAAAAACCACGAGAGGAATTGATATTGTGATGGCAGTCGATATTTCGGGAAGTATGCTTTCGAGAGATTTAAAGCCAAATCGTATGGAAGCTTTAAAAGAGGTAGCCGCCAATTTCATCGAAGAAAGACCAAATGACAGGATTGGACTGGTGGTTTATACTTCCGAAGCGTATACAAAAACTCCCGTTACCAGTGATAGAGCAGTTGTTCTTGAGGCGATAAAAAGCATCAAATACGACAATGTTTTGCAGGACGGAACAGGAATAGGAATGGGATTGTCGACAGCCATAAACCGATTAAAGGACAGCAAAGCCAAGAGTAAAGTGATTATTCTTATGACTGACGGGGTGAATAACGCGGGTTTTATCGAACCCGAAACGGCTGCGGATATTGCCAAACAATACGGAATAAAAGTCTACACGATAGGAATTGGAACAAACGGAATGGCAGAATCGCCTTATGCGCTGGCGCCAAATGGTCAAATTTTATTCCAAATGATGAAAGTTGAAATTGACGAACAATTATTGAAAAGTATTGCCCAAAAAACGGAGGGAAAATATTTCAGGGCATCGAGCAATAGCAAATTAGCCGCCATTTATGCTTCCATCAACAAGCTGGAAACGAGTGAAATCAAAGAATTACGATTCTATGATTATGACGAAAAATATAGGCCATTTGTCTGGCTTGCAGGCTTTTTAATCCTGTTGGAAATTGGATTGCGAAACACGGTTTACAGAAGTTTTATATAAGCAAAATGGAATTAGACGAAAAAATATATTTATATCTCCTTTTTATATTGCCAATTGTGGGGGTGTTTTTCCTATTGAATTTGTATTGGAAAAGAAAAAAACAACGCGAATTCGGTGATTTGGATTTGGTAAAAAAACTAAGTCCGGAAAGTTCTGTTTTCAAACCTGTTTTGAAGTTGGTCGTGATGCTTTTGGCATTGGTAGGGATAATTTTTGGATTGGTGAATCCAAAAATTGGAACCAAAATGGAAAAGGTAAAACGAGAAGGAATCGACATTGTTTTTGCGATGGATGTTTCCAAAAGTATGCTTGCCGAAGACGTTGCACCGAGTAGATTGGAAAAAAGCAAACAAATCGTTTCGCAGCTTATCAATGAGTTGGGAAGTGACAGAATTGGAATCGTGGCTTACGCCGGAAGTGCTTTTCCCGTTTTGCCAATTACAACCGATTATGGTGTGGCAAAAATGTTTTTGCAAAGTATGAACACCGATATTGTTTCTTCGCAGGGAACTTCGCTGGTCGAAGCCATAAAATTATCTTCGACTTATTTTGATGACAAAAGCAAAACCAGCAAATTATTGATTCTGATTTCTGATGGTGAAGATCATTCGGAAGGTGCAGAAGAAGCTGCTGCCGAAGCCAATAAACAGGGAATGAAAATCATAACCATTGGAGTTGGAACCGAAAAAGGAAGCACAATTCCTCTAAAAGTAAATGGGATTGTCCAAAGTTTTAAACGCGACAAAAACAATGAAGTTGTTATCACCAAGATGAATCCAGAAAGTTTAAAAGCCATTGCCAAAGCCACGAAAGGCGGATATGTAAACGGAAATAACACCAAAGAAGTGCTTTATTTCGTGAAAAATGCGCTCAACAACATTCAAAAAACGGAGTTTGAATCGACCCAAATGGCCGATTTTCAATCACAATTTCAATGGTTTTTAGGTTTTGCTTTCGTCTTGTTGTTTTTGGATGTTTTCTTTTTGGAAAGAAAGACAAAATGGGTGAGAAAGTTGAATTTATTTAACGAAAAAGAATAATGAAAAATTATATACTATATACTTTACTGGCATTTTCTTTCGCTGTTTCGGCGCAAGAAAAAGACAAAAATTTGCCCAAAGCAAACGATGAATATGCTGAAAAAAAGTTTGTTGACGCAGAAGCTGATTATAGAATTTCGCATTCAAAATCCCCTAAAAAAGCGGAAGCTTCCTATAATTTGGGAAATGCGATTTACAAGCAAAACCAAAATTCGGAAGCTAAATTTGAATATGCAAAAGCTATTAAAAACGCTAAAACAAAAACTCAAAAACATCAGGCATTTCACAATTTGGGAAATGTTTTTATGAAGGAGAAGAATTATTCCGAAGCTGTTGAAGCCTATAAAAACGCGTTGAGAAGCAAGCCTTCTGACGAGCAAACAAGGTACAATTATGCATTGGCTAAGAAAAAACTAAAAGAAAATCCTCCGAAAGACGACAAGAAAAAAGATAAAAACAAGGACAAGAAAGACGACAAGAAAAAGGACGACAAAAACAAGGATAAAAAGGACGACAAGAAAAACGGAGACAAAGATAAAAAAGACGATAAAGGAAAAGATAAGGAAAAACCGAAGGAGGGTAAAAACGATGATAAACCCGGAGATCAAGGTCAGCCAAAACCCAAACCTGGGGGGATTTCGAAACAGCGACTAGAAAATCTTTTGGATGCGGTAAACAACGAAGAAAAAAAGATTCAAGACAAAGTTAACGCACAAAAAGTGAAAGGAAAACCAGTTCAGACGGATAAAGATTGGTAATTCAATAGGATAAAAAAATGAAAAAATTTATAGTAGCGATTGTTTTAATGGTGTGCAACTCCCTTTTGGCTCAAGTACAATTTGAAGCCAAGGTGAGCAAAAACACGCTTGGACTAAACGAGAGACTTCGCATCGATTTTACAATGAACATTGACGGAGACAATTTTAACCAGCCCTCTTTTGAAGGATTTAAAATTATTGCAGGGCCAAGTCAGCAAGTAAGTCAATCATGGGTTAATGGGAAAAGTTCTTTCGAAAAAACCTATTCCTATTATCTTTTGCCCCAACAAAAAGGAAATTTAATTATAAAGCAAGCTTCCATAGAATACAATGGGCAAATTTATAAGACGTCTCCAATAAAAATCAATGTTACCGCGGCAGTAGAACAGCCTAAAGATCCGAACGATGCGCAGGTTTCTGCCGATAACAATATTTATCTTGTTGCCGATATTTCTAAAACGAATCCGTACATCAACGAACCGATTACGGTCGTATATAAACTATACTTCAGCTACAATATCGGAATCACGAATTGGCGAGAACTCGACAAACCCAAATACAATGATTTTTGGAGTCAAAACATTGACATCAAACAACTCGTTGGTGAAGAAGGAATGTTTAAAGGAGAAAAATACCGTTTTGTGGTGCTCAGAAAAACGGTTTTATATCCTCAAAAATCAGGAAAACTGGTTATTGAGCCATTATCATTAGACATCGATGTACAATTGCCCACAAATCGTAGAGATATGTTTGGGAGAGTGGTAGTTGTCAATGGGAATAAAAGAGTTTCTGCCGGGGCAAAAACAATCGCTGTAAGGCCGCTTCCAGAGGCTGGAAAACCGGAAGGATTTTCGGGTGCCGTGGGAAAATTCGATTTCAGGGTAACGCCTTCGAAAACCAGTTTAAAAAGTGGAGAAAGTCTTAATTTGATTGTCAGCGTTACCGGAAACGGGAATATGAAATTATTTACTTTGCCAAAACCGGTGGTTCCAAATTCATTGGAAATGTATGACCCAGTTCATAGTGAACAAGTGAATACGGTTTTGACGGGAATGTATGGAAAAATCTCTGACAGTTATACCATAATTCCACAATCTAAAGGAAATTACCCAATAAAATCAATACAATTCTCTTATTTTGATTTGGGTTCAGGAAAATACAAAACCATCAGCTCACCAAAAATTATGGTCAATGTTCTCGATGACCCAATGGCCAATAACCAACCATCGACAACAACACCAGAAATTTCTAAAAACGTAATTTCTCGAACTGAACAATTCAAATATATCAAGTTAAAAAGCAATCTAGTTTCTATGAACAAGGAAGATTTTCTTGATTCAAAAACCTTTTATGGCTTATTGTTTTTGCCGTTTTTAATTCTTCCGTTGATTATCTTGTTTAAAAAGAAAAAAGAAGCCATAAATGGCGATGTCATTAGCAACAGAATAAAAATGAACAACAGATTGGCTAAAAAATATTTATCGGAAGCCAAGAAACAAATCAATAACAAGGAACCATTTTATGTGGCGTTGGAAAAAGCGATGCACAATTTCTTGAAGGCCAAACTGCATATCGAAACTTCGGACATGAGCAAAAGTAACATTCAAGAACTCTTGTTGTCTAGAAATGCAAGTCCCGAAACGGTAATTGATTTCATAGCGCTCACTGAAAACTGCGAGCTGGCGCGATATGCATTAACATCAAGTTCCACTATTCAAAATGATTTTGAAAAAGCGGTAGTGATAATTTCAGATTTGGAAAAACAAATACAGATATAGGATTTGCGAATGGAAAATCCAAAACTTACAAATGATAAAATGAAAAAGATACTATTTATATTGCTACTAATGACCCAAGTCTTATTTGCTCAAAGTAGCTTCGAAACAGGGAATTCCTTGTACCAAAAAGGGAAATACGAACAAGCGGTAAAGGCCTATGAAAGTGTTTTGGCAACAAAAAAGGAATCAGCGGAATTGTATTTCAATATTGGGAATTGCTATTATAAATTGAACAAGGTCGCTCCTGCAATTTATAATTATGAAAAGGCTTTGGTGCTCCATCCGGATGACCGTGAAATACAAAACAATCTCAAATTTTCCCAAAAACTAACCATAGACGAAGTAAAAGAAGTGCCAAAAGTGGGCTTTTCAAAAATGATTCACGATTTCACTTCGACCTTTCATTACAATACTTGGGCCTGGATCTCGGTTGGATTTTCCACTTTTTTTCTCCTGTTTTTTATGGGATATTACTTTTCGCAAGTTACCTTGTCTAAACGTATATTTTTCTTCGGAATGTTTGCTTTGCTATTTCTGTTATTGATTAGCGTTTCGGCTGCAATTTCCGAGAAAAACGACTTTGAAAACGAAAGACCTGCCGTTGTTTTTGCAGAGGTTGTTTCGGTGAAAAGCGAACCTCAAATGTTGAGTTCTACTGTTTTTATGCTCCACGAAGGAACCATTGTTTTTGTACAAGAAACCTTGAGTAATTGGAAAAAAATTCAATTGAACGATGGAACCGAAGGCTGGATTGACAAAAATGCGATTAAGGAAGTAAAATAGTTTACAATAAGCAAACTGGAAATGGATTACTTTTTCTTCAATTCATCATACCATTTTTCAATCGAAGGATAAATGAATCCCGACGTTTTTTGGATAGGACGATAAAATAGTGATTTGTCCAATGTCTCTTTTTTGGCAAAAGTATTTTCGGAATTTATTTTTTCGAAAAGATTCATAAGGATGCTTATTACCAAAATAGTTTTTAAAATATGTAAAAACCCGCCGCCAATATTGTTTATGCAGCCTAAATGAGCAAAATTAGCCACCCTGGTGAGAAACTTTGCCAATAATGAAATTGCGACAACAACGGCAATAAAGGTTAGGATAAAGCCAATAATTTGGATTGTTTTGGGATTCCAATGTACAAAACGAGAAAGGAAACCTTTGATAAATGAAGAGAATTTTATGGCCAAATAAATACCTAAAATCAACGAAATTAAGGACGCCAATTCCACAAAAAGCCCATTTCGCATTCCTTGAAACAAACCAAAAACAAGTAATGCGCCCAAAATAATATCTAAAAAACTCATATAAAAAGAATAAAGAACCAAGATAGGCGAATTTATAGAATAACCAAATGCAACTTCTTATCTTTGTCAAAAAAATTTTAATTTTAGATTTGTTTCCACCACACAAATCGTAATTCTCAAAATCCTAAATCAATAATGTCAAGAGATATAAAACTTAAAGAACGCTGGGAACAGCTCGTAATCCTACTTTCCGATCAATTTTCGCAAGGCGAAAACTTAGATTTAGACGCCATAATTTATTTAATTGGCGTTCAAGAACTGGGAAAAGTACATAAAAAATATGAAAAAGACGAAAAACTCAACTTGATGCACATCGCTATATGTCGATTGTTGGAGCCTTATGGCTTCTATGAATTTGAATTTTTCGACGAGGAAGGTTGGCCACACTACAAAGTAAAAGAGGAATTACCGGCATTAAAAGCAGGCGAACAATCAGTTTTGATGAAAGAAGCAATTGTGAATTATTTTCTAGAAAAGGAACTTATTAATTAGTAAATAGTTTAAAGTAATTAGTGATTATCTCAACTGCCATTTTTTTTGGACTTATCACTAATTACTTTTCACTAATCACTAAAAAAAGCTAAATTTGCACTCTCAATTATTGGATGAAAATGATAGACAAGATAAAAGAATATATCGACGAAGCGCAGGCTTTTTCAACACAAAATAAGGAAGAACTCGAAGCATTCCGAATCAAATTTCTAGGAAGCAAAGGACTTTTAAAGGACTTTTTTGCCGAATTCAAAAACGTGCCAAACGAACAAAAAAAGGAATTTGGACAAGTTATCAATTTGCTGAAATCTTCAGCTGAAGATAAAGTTAAATCGATTCAAGAAGCTTTAGAAAGTAAAGAAGAGATCAAAGGATTTTATGGCGATCTAACTCGTTCGGCTGAACCTGTAATCATTGGTAGCCGTCACCCTATTTCATTGGTAAAAAACCAAATTATAGATATATTTTCGAACGTAGGATTCAATGTTTCTGAAGGTCCGGAAATCGAGGATGATTGGCACAATTTTACCGCATTAAACTTGCCAGAATACCATCCTGCTCGTGATATGCAAGACACTTTTTTTATCCAAACCAATCCCGATATTTTGTTGCGCACGCATACCTCATCGGTACAAGTGCGTTATATGGAAAATAATGTCCCACCCATCAGAACGATTTCGCCAGGAAGAGTTTTTCGTAACGAAGCCGTTTCGTCGCGTTCCCACTGTATTTTTCACCAAGTTGAAGGATTGTATATTGACAAAGATGTTTCCTTTGCAGATTTGAAGCAAACGCTTTTATATTTCACCAAAGAAATGTTCGGAAAATCAAAAATTCGTCTTCGACCGTCGTATTTTCCGTTTACGGAACCTAGTGCTGAAATTGATATTTATTGGGGTTTAAAAACCGAAACCGATTATAGAATTACCAAAGGAACGGGTTGGTTAGAAATTGGTGGTTGCGGAATGGTTGATCCAAACGTCTTAAAAAATTGCAATATCAATCCAGATGAATATACCGGTTTTGCCTTTGGAATGGGAATCGAAAGAATCGCCATGTTGTTGTATCAAATTGGCGATATTCGAATGTTTTACGAAAATGACGTTCGTTTCTTGGAGCAATTTAAAGCCAGTATCTAAAATTAAATTCAACTTTGTCAAAGAGTTTCTTTAAAAATGAAAAAAGACATCATCATCCCCACCATAGAAAACGTTTTTATCGCTGCAGTTCAGGAATGGAGTGACGATTTTATGGAAAAAGTTTGGTATGCTTATTTAGTAAATGACAGCGATTTTAAACTCGATGGCGTAATGATTGTTTCCAAAGCTTTTGGAACCATCAGTGGCGAAATGAAAAAAACATCCCTTTTGCGACACGCCTACGTCGAAGTTCCTGCTGTTTCGGTAGTAAAAATCGAGATGATTGAAAAAAGTGTTTTGGCACTCAACAATGAGTTTATGCTGACTTTTTTTATGGGCGACAAATTATACGATAGAAAATTTATTTTCAGAGCCAATTCCATAACTCCGGATTATGTTGAGGAAGTTCCCATTTTATTTGTGGATGGGGTGATTGTGAGGTAAAAGTTTCTAATCCAACTTTTCCGTTAATTTTTCAAAAACCTTCTTAGCTGATTTCCCTTCGTATAAAATGCTATAAACAGCATCAATTATTGGCGTTTTAGCACCATAACCCAGATTGAGATTGTAAGCGCTTTTGGCAGCATAATAACCTTCGGCAACCATGCTCATTTCCATCATTGCTGATTTTACGGTATAGCCTTTTCCAATCATATTTCCGAACATTCTGTTTCTAGAAAAAACGGAATAACCCGTTACCAATAAATCGCCCAGATAAGCGGAATCATTGATATTGCGTTTCATTTTATGGACTTTTCTGATGAATTTCTTCATCTCTCGAATACCGTTACTCATCAAAACCGATTGAAAATTATCGCCGTAACCCAAACCGTGTGCAATTCCTGCCGCAATAGCATAAATGTTTTTGAGCATTGCTGCATATTCGGTGCCGATGATATCGTCAGAGATTTTAGTTTTGATGTAGTTACTTGATAAATATTGGGCAACAATTTTAGCTTTTTCTGCATCTCCACAAGCAATTGTCAAATAAGACAAACGTTCTAATGCGACTTCTTCGGCGTGGCAAGGTCCAGTGATTACGCCTATATTTTCGAAAGGAATTCCATATGTTTTATTAAAATGTTCACCAACTATCAAACTTGTTTCGGGAACAATTCCTTTGATGGCTGAGAAAATAACTTTGTCTTTAAGGCTGACAGTTAACTTTGTAAGTTCGCCGCTCAAAAATGCCGAAGGAATAGCAAAAATGATATAATCAGCATAAGCTACAGCTTCATTGATATCACTGGTGAGTTTTAATTTTTTAGTGTCAAATTCAACAGAACTCAAGTAATTTGGATTGTGATGGTGGACTTTTATGTGTTCGATGGAATCCATATTTCGCATATACCAAGCAATTTCTTCTAGGTTTACACAAAGCATTTTGGCTATAGCCGTTGCCCAACTTCCCCCACCAATTACTGCGAATTTTATGTTTTTGGTCATTTTCGTATTAGGTTTATTCAAAAGTACTTAAAGTATTCAAATAAAATTAATAATTCGATTGGAGAATTTACTTTTAAAAAAGAATCAGAATAGCATTGTCAAAAAAATACAACGAATAAAAAATATATATATTGTTTTCAATACAAT